>DASXAA010000248.1:0-62470 GCA_036407035.1 Thermoleophilaceae bacterium
CAGGGGTTCATGCGCCAGGGCCTCATGTACTGGTGGGACCCGCTCAACGCGGCCGCGGCGATCACCGGCCGGTTCGTGACCTACGAGCCGACCCGGCTCAGTGTCGTGCAGAGCGGGGCGGAGGCCGGCCGGACGGTCGTCGACCGCCGAGGCGCCCGCGTCCACCTGGGCGTGTCGGCCGGCGCCCAGGCGTTCGAGGACCACTTCCTGGCCGTGCTGAAGCTCAGCCGAGGGGCAAGTGTGCGCTGACGCGCGTGCCGACGCCGGGCGGGCTGTCGATCTCGAACCGCCCGCCGAGCGCGTCGACGCGGTCGGCCAGCCCGCGCAGGCCGTTGCCGCCGGCGGGGTCGGCGCCGCCGCGGCCGTCGTCGGCGATCTCCAGGGCCAGTGCGCCGTCCTCGCGCGCGACGCGGATGCGGACCGGGCTGGGCGCCGCATGCTTGCTCGCGTTGGTCAGCGCCTCGCTGACGATGAAGTAGGCCGCGAGCTCGATCGGCTCGGGCAGCTCGCCGGCCCGGACGTCGACGCTGACCGGCATCTCGCACCCGACCGTCAGCGACTCGATCGCGCTCTCCAGGCCGCGCTCCGAGAGCGCCACGGGGTGCAGCCCGCGGGCGAGGTCGCGCAACTCGGTGTGCGCCTCGCCCAGCTCGTCGCCGGCCAGGCGCAGGACCTCGGCGGCCTCGTTGTCGTCGTCGTCGAGCTTGCGCGCGGCGAGCCTGAGCAGGTTCCCGACGGCCATCAGCCGCTGCTGCGCACCGTCGTGCAGATCCCGGCCGACGCGCCGGCGCTCGGCGTCGGCGGCCTCGATCACGCGCATGCGCGAGCGCTGCAGCGCGGCCGCCTGCTGGCGGCGCTCGAGCTCGGCCGCCGCCCGCGACGCGAAGATGCGCATGGCGGCCACGTCATCCTCCCCGGCCTCCATCGGCCCGGCATCCATCACGGCCATGTGCCCGAGGTGCGTGCCGTCGGCGGCCCGCAGGCAGATCGCGAGGTAGCTCTCGAGGCCCATCTCGATCGCCGGCTTGGCCTCCGGGAAGCGCTGCGTCAGCGCGTCCGGGAACGCGACCACCGCACGCTCGACGACGAGCGCGCACGGCTTGCCCTCCGTGTCGTACTCGAAGGGCTCGTCCATCCAGTCGCCGTCGTACCAGCCGCTGATCACCTGCACGTGCTCTCCGCCCGGATCGCTCGCCTCCGCCACGAACGCGAACCTCGCGTCGAACGCGAGCGCGATGTGCCGGACCAGGCAACGCATGAACTCGTCGCCGACCACACCGGCCGTCCCCTCGGCGACGGTGCGAAGCAGGTCCCGTCCGCGCGACTGCGTGTCGGGCCGGTCGATGTCAGCAAAAGAAGGCACGGCCCCTATATACCCGCGCCTGATGCTAGCGAGCGGGGGGTGGTGCGACCTGCGCGGGTTCGTAGCAGTCATGCTGCTCGATCGCGGCGATGCGGCCGTCGACCAGGCGGTAGTGCGCCACACACCACGCCGCGAGCCGCGTGCCCGCCGGCCACGGGCCGACTGCGATGGCCAGCTCGCCCTCCCAGCGCATGCGCGTCACGACGCTGTCGCCGGCGGCGACGTGATCGCGCACCGCGTAGCTCTGCCACGCGAGCATCCGGCGGCCCATCTCGACGCCGGCCCGGATGGCGGCGGCGTCGCTCTCGGACCCGTCGGGGCTGACGGGATTGGGGCGCTCGACGAGCGTGACGTCCGGGCGCAGCAGCTCGTCAAGCTCCCCGTCGGTGGGCCAGCGGCGGTCGAAGCTCGCCAGGAAGCGCTCGACGACCTCGACGTTGGCGTTGTGATCGCTTGTGGAGGTCATCGCCCCGAACGCTCGCTGGCCGCGCGAGCCGCCGCCTCGCTCGGGTAGTTCACCGCGCGGCTCAACCTGCCGACGCGAAACTGGAGCAGGACCGCCATCTCGTTCGTCACGCTCAGCCCGCTCGCCTTGCCTCGGAGCGTGAGCCGGCCATGGATGATCACGTCGTCCCCGAGGTCGATGAACTCGTCCGCCTCGAAGCTGCCGGGCGGGTCCTGCCACGCATTGTCCAGATGCTCGAGCAGCCGGGCGTACCAGCCCTTCCCCCCGAACCGGGTCGCGCCGGGCACGTTGACCGCCTCGATGAACTCGAAGTCCTCGGCGAGCAGGTCCTCGGCGGTCTCGAGCTCGCCGCGGTAGAACAGGTCGAAGACCCTCCGTGCGGCGGCAACGTTCGCTTCGCTGATGTGCGGCACTCTACGGCCGCGAGCGGCTCGCCGCGAGCGGCCGGCCGCTGCCGACAAGCGCCTCCAGGGCGCCGGCAGCGCGGGGCGGGCCGCCGGCTTGCGCGAAGGCGCGCGCGATCCGCTCGGCGCCCGGCCTGCACTCCAGCGTGCGTCGCGCAGGCGTCCGGCCCGGCCCTTGGCGGACCGTCGGTCCAGCGCTCGGCTGTACCCTTTACGTATGGCCAGAACGGTAAAGCGGGGCGCAGGGGCCGCAGACCCCGGCAGGCGCGCCGGCGGACGCACGACGAAGGTGAGCAGCAAGAACCAGGTCACGATCCCGGTCGCTGAGCTGCGCGCCGCCGGGCTTGGCCCGGGCGACGTACTGCGCGTCGAAGCGCTGGGAGCGGGCCGGGTGGCCCTGACCCGCGTCGACGAGCTCGTCGCCCGTTACGCAGGCGCCCTCGACAGCCGTGGGCGTCTGCGGCGCCGGATCGGCGAGTTGCGCGACGAGTGGCCGTAGCGCTCGACGCCGACGCGATCGTCGGCTTCCTCGATCGCTCCGACGCCCTGCACGCCTCGGCGGTCGAGCTCGTCGGCCGGGCGGTCGCGGGCGATACCTTGGTGATCTCGGCGATCACCCTCGCCGAGGTCCTGACCGGAGTCCGGCTTGGCCACCATGACGAGGCCCTGGTGCAGGGCTTCTTCGCGGATCTGGTCACCGTCGTGGTCTCGGTCGACGAGCAGGTGGCCGAGGCGGCCGCGCGCATCCGCGCGGAGACGGGCCTGCGGATGCCGGACTCGCTCGTGCTCGCCACGGCGCTGGTCCAACCCGACGTCCGGACGCTCATCACCGGCGACGCGAAGCTCGCCAAGGCGGCCGAGAACGAGCTCGAGGTCCTGCACCTGGTCGAAGCCTGATCAGCTGTCACACCGCGGCCTCCTCTCGTGTCATGTGAGTAGGTGACATCGAGATCAAGGAGTCGACGATGAGAGTGTTCGTGGCGGGTGCGACCGGGGCGATCGGCCGGCAGCTCGTGCCGCGTCTGGTGGCCGCCGGTCACGATGTGACCGGCATGACCCGCAGTGAGTCGAACCGGGCGCTGCTGGAGGAGCTCGGCGCCGTGCCGGCCGTGGCCGATGCGCTCGATCCGGATCAGGTCGCGGAGGCCGTAGGCAGGGCGAGGCCGGATGTGATCGTCCACCAGCTGACGGCGATCGGCGCGATCGACATGCGCCATTTCGACCGCTCCTTCACGCTCACCAACCGCCTGCGGACCGAGGCCACCGACCACCTGCTCTCCGCCGGGCAGGCGGTCGGGGTGCGGCGGTTCGTGGCGCAGGGCGTGGCGAGCTACGGCGCGTACGCGCGCACCGACGGGCGTGTGAAGAGCGAGGAGGACCCGCTCGAGACCACCCCGCCGCGCGAGATGCGCGAGACCCTGGCCGCGATCCGGCACCTCGAGCAGGCGGTGCTGGGCGCGAGCTGGACGGAGGGGATCGTGCTCCGCTACGGCGTGTTCTACGGGCCCGGCACGTCGCTGGCGCCGGGCGAGGAGCAACTCGAAATGGTGCGCAAGCGCAAGTTCCCGCTGGTCGGCGACGGCGGAGGCGTGTGGTCGTTCATCCACGTCGCCGACGCCGCCGACGCGACGGTGGCGGCGATCGAGCACGGCAGCCGCGGCGTGTACAACGTGGTCGACGACGAGCCCGCCCCGGTCGCGGAGTGGCTGCCGGCGCTGGCGCGGGAGCTCGGCGCCAAGAAGCCGATGCGCGTGCCGCGCCTCGTCGGGCGGCTGTTCGCCGGCGAGGCCGGCGTCGCGATGATGACCGAGATCCGCGGCGCCTCGAACGCCAAGGCGAAGCGCGAGCTCGGCTGGCGCCCGGCGCACCGGAGCTGGCGCGAGGGCCTCGCGGCGGCATGACCGATCGCGAGCGACTGCTGGACGAGCTGCGCCCGGTCGCGTTCGCGATCGCCTACCGGATGCTCGGCAGCGTTTCCGAGGCCGAGGACGTGGTCCAGGAGGCGCTGCTGCGCGTCCACGGCGCGCTCGACTCCGGCGAGCGGATCGCGTCGCCGCGGGCATTCGTCGCCACCGTGACCACCCGGCTCGCGATCAACGAGCTGCGCTCGGCACGCGCCCGCCGCGAGCGCTACTTCGGCGAGTGGCTGCCGGAGCCGATCATCACCGAGGGCCAGGACGATCCGGCCCGCCACGCCGAGACGGCCGACTCGCTGTCGCTGGCGATGCTTGTCCTGCTGGAGAGCCTCTCGCCCGAGCAGCGGGCGGTGTTGCTGCTCCACGACGTGTTTGACTACGGGTACGCGGAGATCGCG
Source organism: Thermoleophilaceae bacterium (assembly GCA_036407035.1). Taxonomy (GTDB): domain Bacteria; phylum Actinomycetota; class Thermoleophilia; order Solirubrobacterales; family Thermoleophilaceae; genus JACVRW01. The sequence goes on from DASXAA010000248.1 coordinate 4,548, forward strand.
CGGATCGTCGGCAAGAGCGAGCCTGCTGTGCGCCAGCTCGGCGTCCGCGCCAGGCGCCGCGTCGAGCAGGGCCGGCCGCGCTTCCAGACGACGCGGGAGCAGCAGGATGAGCTGGCGGCCCGGTTCTTCGCCGCGGCCGAGCGGGGCGACCTCGCCGCGCTCGAGGCGCTGCTCGCCGACGACGTCGAGCTGACCGGCGACGGTGGCGGCAAGGTCCCGGCGGCCGAGCGTCCGCTGCGTGGGCGGGGCCGCGTCGCGCGCGCGGCCGTCACCTGGATGGGCCGGGCCGGCCGCATCCGGGGAGTGTCGTTGCGGCCCGTCGAAGTGAACGGCGGCCCGGGAGGGCTCTTCCTCGACCCGGACGGGCGCCTGCTCGGCGTCTGCGCACTCGAGGTCGCCGGCGGTCAGATCACGAGCATCGCCGGGATCGTCAACCCGGACAAGCTGGCGCACCTCGGCCCGGTCGGGGACTTCACGTCGCTGCTGCGCTCAGCGCGCTGAGGCCGGCGCTAGCGCAACCGCCGCGGCACCGGCGCGATGCGCCGCGACCGGCCCGCGACCGCCACGGTGCGGCGATACGACTCGCGCAGCGTTGCCGCATCGGCCCATCCGCGTGCCAGCGCCCTGCCGACCGGCAGGACGGCGTAGTCGGGGTGGCGCACCCATAGGGGCACGTAGTCGACCCGCCTCACGCGCGCGCGACGGGCGCCGACGGTGAGCTGCACGAGGGCGATCAGACCGTCCTGCGCGGCGGCGGCGCAGCACGCGGCCGTCTGGTTCGAGATCAGGTTGCCCTCGCTGAAGACGATCGCCTTGCCGTGCCGCGCGCGCCGGATCGGCCAGACCGAGTGCGGACCCTGGCCGACGACCGCGGTGATCGCCGGCGAGCGGACGAGCCTGCGGGCGAGCCTCAGCTGACCGGGAGCGGGGCGGGTCGTGAACTCGGGCGGCCCCCAGTGGACGTTGACGATCACGGCCCGGGCGCCCCTTGCGCGGGCGCGGCGGGCGTCGGCGAGGATCCGGCGCGTCTCGGCGAGGTTCAGCGACCAGCCGTGCGGCAGCGGGATGCCGTTCGTCATCTCGGTGTAGGCGAGATACGCCACCCGCACGCCCTTCGCCCGCAGCATGAGGATCCGCCGCCGGCCGGCGGGCGAGCGGTACGAGCCGGTGTGGCGCAAGCCCGCCCGCCGCAGCGCCGCGATCGTGCCGTCGATGCCCGCCTGGCCGAGGTCGAGCGTGTGGTTCGAGGCGGTGTCGCACGCGTCCCAGCCCGTGCGCGCGACCGCGCCGGCGAGCGAGGCCGGGGTCGAGAACAGCGGGTAGCCGTGCGGCGGGCCGCGCGAGAGCGGCGTCTCGACGTGGCACACGGCCAGGTCGGCCCGGCGCACGATCGGCCTGATGGCGCTGAACATCGGGTCGAACCGGTAGGAGCCCCCGCCGCCGTTCTGGAGGGCGCGATCGAAGACCGGCGAGTGGATCAGGAGGTCGCCGGCGACGGCGATCGTGATGCGCACGGGGTCGGGGCGCTCGGCCGCCCGAGGCGCGGGCCGCTCGCGCTCGACGGTGGGCGGACGGACTCGCGAACCGCTGCCGCCACCACCGCCGTCGGCGAGCACCGCCGCGGCCGCCGCCCCCGCGACCACGGCCACCGCGGCCGCCACGATTGTCCGCTTCGCGCGCACGACGTGAAGTCTGCCCTGCTCACCATCGCCGCGCCCGCCTCGCTACTCCGGAAGGATGCCCGCGTACCGGCGCGCCGCCGCCAGCAGGCCGTCGTGGTCGGCCCGGCATCCGGCACAGCTCTGGAGGTGGATAGCCGTGCCCGGGAAGACGCGGGTCGGGTCCATGCCAGCCAGCTCCAGGTCGACGTAGGCGTCGAGGATGTCGGCACCCGCGGCGCAGCCCTCGTCATCGTCCTTCGCCCGCAGCAGCTCCTCGAGGCGGCCGGCCATCAGGCCGCGTCCTCGAGCAGGGGGTGGCCGGCGGCCTTCATGCCGGCGCGGAGCTTGCGCCTGGCGTTGAACAGGTTCTTGTAGATGGCGTTGCGGTTGCTGCCGAGCTGGATCGCGACCACGTCGATCGGGACCTCGTTGAGCGCGATCGCGACGAACACCTCGCGCTGGCGCTCGGTCAGCTTGCCGATCGCGGCCGAGAGGGCGGCCAGCTGCTCCCGCTGCTCGAGCCGGTCGCCCGGGCGCGGCGCCAGGGAGTCGGGCACCTGCTCGAAGGCGGCCTCGTCGCTGGAGCGACGACTACCCGAACCTGCTCGAGCTCGCCGAGGCCTGCGACGTGCCGGTCCGCTGGTCGTGCCGCACGGGCGTGTGCCACAACTGCGAGACCACGCTCATCTCGGGCGAGCTCCACTACGACCCCGAGCCGGTGGAGCCCCCGGCCGAGGGCAGCGCGCTCATCTGCTGCTCCCGCCCGCGGGAGAGCGTGGTCCTCGACCTCTGAGGCCGGTCAGGCGATCCCGCTGACGCCCCCCACCGCGGCGGCCGCGCCGGCCAGCGCCGCCACGCGGCCGGCGCGCCGGTGCCGGGCGAGGAACACGAGCGGCGCGAGCAGCGCGCGCTGGAGGCGGACGCCCAGGAGCGGCGCATGCGCCTCCTGGTCGTACTTGCGCGCCAGCACCGCCAGCTCCAGCAGGTTGCGCGGCATGCCGCGCCTGTTCATGCGGCCGGCCCGCGCCATCCCGACGACCTCGTCGAACATCTCCTCCATCGCCAGCGCCGGGCGCACCTCCACGCGCAGGCGGGCCTCGTCCTCGCCGGCGTTGGCGAACGAGTGGGCCACGCCCGGCGCGACCTCGACGACGTCGCCCGGACCGGCCTCGAACCTGCGCCGCCCGACGCGGAACGCCATCCGGCCGTGCACGACCTCGAAGCGCTCGGTCTGGATCGGGTGCACGTGCGCGATCGGCACCGCGCCGCCGGGGCGGAGTGCGAAGTCGAAGGCGAGCAGCTCGCCGCCGGTGGTGGCCGCGGTGTGGGTGAACGTGAAGCGCTCGCCGGTCACGGGGTTCTCGACGGTCTGGCCGGGGGAGATCATCTCGGGCTCCTGGTGGATCGACTGCATGCGAAGCAGTAAACGCCGTCGGCGCGAGCGTGAACATGGCTCAGCAGGTCGATTTCATACGCGAGCGTCTACAGTTGGCCCATGGACGCGGTTGCCGGCCTGCTCGACGGACCGAGGGCGCGAGGGGCGTTCCTCCTTCGCTCACTGCTCGACCCGCCCTGGTCGATGCGGATCGAGGACGAGTCGCCGCTGTGCCTGATCACGGTCACGCGCGGCGAGGCGTGGCTGGTGCCCGACCGCGACGACGCGGTTCACCTGCGGCCGGGCGACGTGGCGGTCGTCCGCGGCCCTGACCCGTACACGGTCGCCGACGACCCGGCGACCGCCCCGCAGGCGGTGATCCTGCCGGGGCAGAGGTGCGAGACGCCGGACGGGCAGGAGGTCGAGCTGATGTCGTTCATGGGCGTCCGGACCTGGGGCAACAGCCCGGTCGGCTCGACGGTGATGCTGAACGGCACCTACGAGGTCGAGGGCGAGGTCAGCCGCCGCCTGCTGGGCGCCCTGCCGCCGCTGATCGTGCTGCCCTCCGACGCCTGGGAGTCGCCGCTCATCGGCCTGCTCGCGGAGGAGATAGTGAAGGATGACCCGGGGCAGGAGGCCGTGCTCGACCGGCTGCTCGACCTGCTTCTGATCACCGTCCTGCGCGCCTGGTTCGCGCGCCCCGACGCGGAGGCGCCGGGCTGGTACCGCGCCTACAGCGACCCGGTGGTGGGCAAGGCCCTGCGGCTGATCCACAACGACCCCGCGCACCCCTGGACGGTCGTCGAGCTGGCCGCCGAGGCCGGCGTCTCGCGGGCGGCCTTCGCCCGCCGCTTCAACGAGCTCGTGGGCGAGCCGCCGATGTCGTTCATCACCGACTGGCGGCTCACCCTTGCCGCCGACCTGCTGCTCGAGCCGGAGGCGACGATCGGCTCGGTCGCGTATCAGGTCGGCTACGGGAGCCCGTTCGCCCTCAGCACCGCCTTCAAGCGGGTGCGCGGCGTCAGCCCGCAGCAGTACAGGCTGGCGGCGGCCGGCTGAGTCAGCGGCGCAGCGGCCCCTGTCGCGATCGCCCTCATCGGGCGAACGTGAAGCTGTCGTCGCCCTGGCAGACGTAGAGGATCTGGTCGACATCGCCGCCGCCGGGCAGGAGGAACTGCGTGTAGGAGTAGTTCATGTGCAGCTTGGCGAGCCAGACGTTCCCCTTCTGCTTCTTCAGGCTGACCTTGTAGTTGAAGGTCGTGTCGCCCCACCACGAGACGTACTCGGTGAGGCTTGTCTTGCGGGTGCGGCCCAGGCGGAACGATCCGGGCGGGTGGAACTCCGCGGGGCGCGTGGTCGGCGTGCCCTTGGTCGGCACGCAGGTGGTCGTGACCCAGCCGTCGATCTTGGATATGCGGTTGCCCTTCAGCGCGAACGAGATCGAGTTCCCGTACCGGGTCTTGCCCTTGTAGTAGACGGTCTTCTGCTTCGCGGACGCGGGGGCCGCCACGGCGAGCAGGGCGACGAGTGAGAGTCCGGTGACGATGCGCTTCAACGTGCCTCCTAGGCAGGTCGGGTGGTTCAGCCCGGCCAGCATCGGTCACCTCGAAGCCCCTGCCATCGAGGGGGACCCCTAAATCGCCCCCCAAGATTTGACGGCCGCGCCCCCCTAGCGCTTACGGCGGGCAACCAGGGGCGGCCCCGGCCTGGCGGTCGGGACCGCGAGGGGCCGAGAAGCTCGCCTCCGACTTCCAGACGGGGGAAGCGGAGCGGAGCTTGGCCGGTTGCCGCCGGCGAGTGTGGCCCGGATTTGTCAACCACTGGTTGACCGAAACGCGCCACACCCCCCGCGGACCGCGCCCGCCCGCGCCCCGCAAGCGCGCGTCCCTCAGTCGCGCGCGATGTACGCGAGCACCTCCGTCTCGTAGTCCACGTAGTGCTCGCCGCTGACGTCCACGACGACCCGCTCGATCGTGCCGCCCGCAAACTCGAACGGCGCCGAGTAGTCGGCGGTGACCGGGGAGCTGCTGTCGCGGCCCACGCAGAGGCCGTCGCCGGTGAGCGAGAAGTTCCCCGGCTGCGTGACGAGGTCGCCGGAGGCGACCGAATCCGTGTCGACGTACAGCGTGAGGGTCCCGGTGGCGCTGCCGGTGTCGGCCTCGTCGCCCGTCTTCTCGAACTCGGCCGTGAGGACGTGGGTGCCGGTGGGGATCGGGTCGGGCGAGCTGATCGTCTGCACGCGCTCGCCTAGCCAGTTGTAGACGTAGTGCAGCCGGCCCTCCTTGACGTAGAGGGCGTGACCGCCGCCGACGCCGCCGTGGGCGAACAGCACGCCCTCGGCTTCCGGCGTGTCGATGCCGACCCCCGCGGCGATCGTGTAGGAACGGCGCCGGACGTTGACCGCGACCGACTCCGGCACCTCCGCGGTGTGCGGGTAGTACACGTATCGCCCGCGCGGCTCGCTCGGCTGGGGCCGCGGCGATGCCAGGATCTCGCGCGCGGTGCGGTCGTCCAGCGGCAGCCCCTTGTAGATGCCGGCGTAGTAGAACCAGAGCCCCTTCAGCTCCTCCAGCCGCTCCGGGTGCTCCGCCGCGACGTTGTGCATCTGGCTGCGGTCCGACCGCAGGTCGTAGAGCTCCCAGACGTCGTTCTCGAAGTTGCTCCAGCCGGAGATGGGCGGGTGCAGCGCCGTGGCGAGCCAGCCCTGGTGGTAGAGCGCCCGCATCCCGAGCATCGAGTAGAACTGGGTCTCACGACCGGGCGCGTCCGGCGCGGTGAACGACGCGGCGAAGCTCTCGCCCTCGATCGGTGTCTGGGTCCAGCCCTTCAGCACGTCCGGGGGCTCGACGCCCAGCATCTCGTAGAGCGTCGGCACGACGTCGACGGCGTGGACGTACTGGTCGCGCGCCTCGCCGCGCGCCGCGAGGCCCTTGGGCCACGCGACGATCAGCGGGTCGGAGACTCCGCCCTCGTATCCCGCAAACCGCTTCCAGTACGGGAACGGCGTGTCGAATGCCCACGCCCAGCCGGTGTTGTAGTGGTTGTAGGACGTCGGGCTGCCGAGCTCGTCGAGCCGGGCGAGGTTCTCCTCGACGTCGTCCGGGATGCCGTTGAAGAACTTGTTCTCGTTGAACGTGCCGTTCGGCCCGCCCTCGCCGCTGGCGCCGTTGTCGGAGACCACTACGACGATCGTGTTCTCGAGCTGCTCGGACTCCTCGAGGTAGTCGATCAGCCGGCCGATCTGCGCGTCGGTGTATGAGACAAACCCGGCGTAGACCTCGGCCATCCGGGCGAACAGGCGGCGCTCGTCGTCGCTCAGCGAGTCCCAGGGCCGCACGAAGTCGAGCTGCGGCCACGGCTGCCCGTCCGGACCGGTCGCCGCCGGCTCGCCGTGCGGGTTGATCGGCGACAGCTCCACGTCGTCGGGGAGCAGGCCCAGCTTCTTCTGCTCGGCCAGGATGCCGGCGCGGATCGCCTCGTAGCCCTCGTCGAAGCGCCCCTCGTAGCGGTCCGCCCACTCCTTGAAGACATGGTGCGGGGCGTGGGCGCAGCCGGGGCAGAAGTACATGTACCAGGGCTTGTCGGGCGCGACCGCCTTCGCGTCGCGCACGAACTCGATCGCCTTGTCGGCGAGGTCTGCCGACAGGTGGTAGCCGTCCTCCGGCTTTACGGGCTGCTCGACGAGGTGGTTGTCGTAGACGAGGTCCGGATACCACTGGTTGGTCTCGCCGCCGAGGAACCCGTAGAAGCGCTCGAACCCGCGCCCGAGCGGCCAGCGGCCCTTCCACGACGACAGGTCGATCTCGTCGCCCGGCGTGAGGTGCCACTTGCCGATCGCGTACGTGTTCCAGCCGCGCTCGTTCAGCACCTCGGCGATCGTGCCGTTCTCGAACGGGATCCGCGCCGAGAACCCGGGGAAGCCGGCCGACGCCTCCGTGATGCAGGCCATGTTGTTGGACGTGGCGTTGCGCCCGTTGAGGAGGCTCGAGCGCGTGGGCGAGCAGAGCGCGGTCGTGTGGAAGTTCGAGTAGCGCAGGCCGCTGTCCGCGATCCGGCGCATCGTCGGCGTCTCGATCGGGCCCCCGAACACGTCCATGGCGCCGTAGCCGACGTCGTCCCAGACGATCATCAGCACGTTCGGGGCGCCCTCGGGCGCGCGCGGCTGGAGAAACGGCGTCCAGTCGGGCTCCGAGTCCCGGATGTCGACGGCCACGCGCCCCTTCCAGCTCTGCTGCGCCATGCAATGACCCCCTTCGGTGGAGAAGATGCGGTCCCATCCTCGCCACCGCCGGATGCGGCGTCATCACCCGCCGCGGGTGAGTCATACTCGCCTCGATGACGGGCTCGACCGTCTCGGTGGTCGGCGCCGGCCACGTGGGCGCCGCCGTGGCCAACGCGCTCGTGCTGCTGCGCGCATGCGACCGGGTCGTCCTCTTCGACCGCGACTCCGCCCGGGCCGAGGGGGAGGCGTGGGACATCGCCGACGCGATCCCGCTGCTGTCCGAGATGGAGATCGTGCCCACGGCCGACTACGCCGATATCGGCGGGTCCGACGCCGTGGTGGTCACGGTGGGGGCCACGAGTGGTCCGGGCGAGAGCCGCCTGGAGCTCCTGGGCCGAAACGCGAGCATCACCGCCGACGTGGTCCGCGAGCTCGATCGCGCCTGCCCCGGCGCGGTGCTGATCCTCGTGAGCAACCCGGTGGACGTGCTGACCCGCATCGCGATCGAGACGTCCTCGCGGGCGGCCGGGCTCGTCATGGGCTCCGGCACGGTCCTCGACGGCGCGCGGCTCCGACAGCGGCTCGGCCGACTCCTCGGGGTGGAGAAGGAGGACGTGCACGTGTACGTCGTCGGCGAGCACGGCGACAGCTCGTTCCCGGTCTGGTCGAGCGCGACGGTGGGCGCGAGCAGGCTGGAGGACTGCCCGCTGCCGGGGAGCAACTCGCTGCCCGGGCTCGAGGACGAGCTGACCACGGCGACCCGCAGCCGCGGGCTCGACATCCTCGACCGCAAGGGCTACACGAGCTACGGCGTCGCGGGCGCGGTGGCCCGCATCGTGCGCGCGGTGGTGCGCGACGAGAGGCGCATCTTCATGGTCTCCGTCCGGGCCGCCGAGGAGTACGGCATCGGCGAGGCGGTCCTCAGCGTCCCGTGCGTGATCGGGCGCGGCGGGGTCGAGCGGCAGCTGCTGCTGACCCTGTCGGAGGACGAGCGGCGGCGGCTCGAGCACTCGGCCGAGGTCCTCGAAACGGCCTACCGGTCGCTCAGCTGATCGCGCCGGCCGCCGCGATCGGCAGCCGCGTCACGGCATCCTCGGCCGACAGCCGGCTGCCCTCCGCGAGCAGGCGCGCGTAGCGCCCTCCGAGCGCCTCGCGGGCGCCACCCAAGGCGCGCTCCTGCATCGCCGTCACCGACTCCCACGGCGGCGCGCCGATCTGCTCGTGCAGCGCAGCCGACGCGCCCGCGAGGCGCGCGGCGTCCTCCCAGCGCTCCTCGAGCGCGGCCTGCGTCGACAGCCCCGCGAGCGCCTCGCCGACGTTGAACTGGTCGCCGACGTGGCGCGCGAGCGCCAGGCAGTCGAGGAACGCGCGCGTGGTCTCCTCACCGCCGCCGCGCACCTGCGTCAGCCAGGCGTGGTCGATCAGCGGCTCGATCAGCCGGCGGTCGTCGCCGTGGCGGCGGCGCAGATCGAGCGCCTCGGCCAGGCACTGCTCGGACTCGTCGAGCCGTCCGTGGACCATCGCGTACCAGCCCTGCTCCGCCAGCGCCCAGGCGGCGCCGTACGGATCCCCGGCGTCGCGGAAGAGTTCGAGCGCCTCGCCGGCCAGGGCCCGGCCGCGCTCCCAGGCCTCGGTGCGCTCGCACGCGCCGGCCTGGGTCACGAGCGCGTCGGCCAGCAGGATCGCGTCGCCGGTGCCGCGCGCCGCGGTCACGGCGGCGTCGCACAGCTCCTCGGCGTCGGACCCGGCGACCAGCACCGCCCGCCGGCCGAGGGCGGCCAGCACGGCGGCCTCCACGATCGCGTCGCCCGCCTCGCGCGCCGTGGCCAGGGCCGCCTCGAGCGGCTCGACGGCGTCCTCGAAGAGCCCCTGCGAGAGGGCGAGCACGCCGTCCCAGTAGAGGCCGGTCGCGCGGCACTCGCTCGGCGCCTCGGCCGGCGCGGCGAGCGCCTGCCGTAGCCAGCCGCGGACCTCGTGCGCGTGGGCGTCCCAGGGCAGGGCGCGCGCGAACGCGATCGCCACGCGCAGCGCGTCCTCGGCCTCGCCGGCCTGCAGGAAGCGCTCGAACGCCAGGCGGATGTTGCCGCGCTCCTGCGTCAGCCTGTCGAGCCACTCTCGCGCGTCCGTGCGGGCCGCCTGCTCGGCGACCTGCTGGCAGTAGCCGAGGAAGTAGCGCGCGTGCCGCTGCTCGAGCGCCGGCACGTCCTCGTAGTGGTCGGCCCGCTCGGCCGCGAACTCGCGCACCGTGTCGAGCATCGCGAAGCGGGGCTCTGCTGCGCGGCCGGAGTCGGTCCGGAGCAGCGAGCTCTTGTCGAGCAGCGACGCCACCAGGACCTCCAGGTCCCCCTCGAGCTCGTCCCCGCACACCGCCTGCGCCGCCTCCAGCGACGCGCCGCCCTCGAACACCGTCAGCCGCGCGAGCAGGCGCCGCTCGGGCTCCTTCAGGGTGTCCCAGGACCATTCGAGCGTGGCGCGCAGCGACCGCTGGCGCGCCGGGCGGTCGCGCGCGTCTCCGGTCAGCACCTCGAGCCGGTCCTCGAGGCGCTCCAGCAGCGCGCGCAGCGGCAGCAGCCGCGCGCGGTCGGCCGCCAGCTCGATCGCGAGCGGCAGGCCGTCGAGGCGGGCGCAGATCGCGTCGACGACCTCGCGGTCCTCGTCGGGAGCGCGGTCCCCCAGCACCGCCCTCGCGCGCGCCACGAACAGCGCCGCGGCGTTTGGCGCGGCGAGCGGCTGCACCCGGTACGAGTGCTCGGCGGTCAACCGCATCGGGGCGCGCGCTGTGGACAGAACGGTCAGGTTCCCCACCGCCGCCAGCAGCTCGCCCACCTGCTCCGCCTCGTCCAGGTAGCGATCGAAGCCGTCGAGCAGCACGAGCGCCGGCGCGCCGCGGGTGATGACGGACAGACGGATGCCGAGCTCGGCCGCGGTCGCGGCCACGACGCCCAGGGCGGACGCCGCCTCCGGCACCAGCACGCCGACGTCGTCGGCGCCGTCGAGGCTCACGTGCACGGCCCCGGCCGGGAACCGTCCCGCGACCGCGCGCGCGGCCTCCAGCGCGAGACGCGTCTTGCCCACGCCGCCGGGCCCCACCAGCGTCACCAGCCGCACGTCGGGGTCCACCAGCAGCTCGCCGATCTCGGCCAGCTCGCCCTCGCGGCCGATCGTCTCGTTGGCCGGGGCGGGCAGCCTGCCCGCCAGCCCGCTACCGGGCCGGTCCGCCGTCAGCGCCGAGTCGTGCGCGAGGATCATGCGCTCGAGGCGGCGCAGCTCCGGCCCCGGCTCGATCCCGAGCTCGTCCACCAGCTGCTGGCGCCCGACCCGCATCGTCTCGAGCGCGTCGGCCTGCCGGCCCGCCCGGTAGAGGGCGACCATCAGCTGGCCGCGCAGGCGCTCGCGCAGCGGGTGCTCGGCCACGAGCGCCTGCAGCTCGCCGACCAGCTCCTCGCCGCCGCCGCTCGCCAGGTCCGCCGCCAGCCGCTCCTCGATCGCCTCCACCCGCAGCTCCTCCAGCCGGGCGATCTCGCTCTGGGCGAACTCGTCGAAGCGGTAGTCGGCCAGCGGCTCGCCGCGCCACAACCCGAGCGCCGTCTGCAGGTCGGTCGCGGCGTGCTCCGGGTCGTCGCGGCCGAGCGCCACCCTCGCGCGGCGCAGCAGCTCCTCGAAGCGCCGGCAGTCGACCATCTCGGGGGGAATGTCCAGCGCGTAGCCGGGCGCCCGGTGGCGCACCAGGCCACCGCCGTCGCCCAGCCGCTGCCGCAGTCGCGAGATCTGCTTCTGCAGGGCCTGTCCCACCCCGGCGGGCGGGTCGCTGTCCCAGAGCGCCTCGACGAGCTCGTCGGCCGAGACGGCGTCGGGCGCGCGCAACGCCAGCATCGCGAACAGCCGGCGCTGCTTCACCCCCTCGAACTGCACAGGGACGCCGGACACCTCGACCTCGAGGTGTCCCAGCAGCCGGACCTCCATCAGCGAGCCCACGCGGATTCCCGGTCACAAAAGGTAATACAAACCACACCGCTGAGGTTCGCCTTCACGCGAGGCCCGAACCGCAGCGGCTGTCGCTACGCGCCCTTCCAGGTTGGCGGCCGTTTCTCCAGGAAGGCGCAGATGCCCTCCTGCGCATCGCCGGCCAGCGAGTTCATCGCCATCACCGACTTGGTCAGGTCGTAGGCGCGATGCTCGTCGAGCTCGAGCTGCTCGTAGAAGGCCTCCTTGCCGATCCCGATCACGAACCCGCTCGAGCGCGTTATGGAGGCGACCAGTTCGTCCACGGCGGCGTCGACGTCCGCCGCCGGGACCACCCGGTTCACGAGCCCCCACTCGAGGGCCGTCGCCGCCGAGATCGGCTCGCCGGTGAGGAGCATCTCCAGCGCGCGCTTGCGGCCGATCGCGCGCGACAGCGGCACCATCGGCGTGGAGCAGAAGAGCCCGATCTTGACGCCGGGCGTCGCGAAGCGCGCCTCCTCGGACGCCACCGCGAGGTCACACGCCGCGACGAGCTGGCAGCCGGCCGCCGTGGCGATCCCCTCCACCTTCGCGATCACGGGCTGCGGCAGGCGGTGGATCGTCTCCATCAGCTCGGTGCAGCGCTCGAACAGACGCTGGTAGAAGGGCAGGTCGCGACCGACCATCTCGCTCAGGTCGTGACCTGCGGAGAACGCCGCGCCGGACGCCTCCAGCACCACGACGCGGACGTCGCGCCGCTCCGCGAGCCCGTTCAGCGCCGCGAGCAGCTCGTCCATCAGCTCGAGGGAGAGGGCGTTGCGCTTCTCGGGCCGGTCGAGCGTGACCCGGGCCACGGAGTCCGACTCGCTGATGGACAGCGTCCGGAGCCCCGCTGCGGTCGCAACATCGGTCACGCGCGGCTAGCGTAGCGCGGTCCCCGCCCGCCGCACAGCCGGCCGGCATGACGATCGCCGCTGCGGTTGACGCGGCGGAGGCTTGGGCTTGCCCATCGTCAGGCCGGGACGTTGCGGCGAGCGGAGACCGGGAGTGAGCTTTCTCGTCCGCCCTACGCGGCGGCCGGAAGCGCCGCCAGTATCCGCTCGCGCAGGGACGGCGTGGCCTCGTAGGCCCGGATGGCGCGCGCCCGCATGCGCATCGTCGCGACGAGCAGGCGCGTGTTCTGCGACTGGTCCGCGACGACGCGGTCGTCGCTCATCGACAGCGCCGCCGCCGGCTTGCCGCCGATCTCGCCGACCAGCAGGCGTCCGGCCGGCGGGTGGGCCGAGCCGCGCTCCGTGAGCCGGCTGATCGTCTCGGCGTCCTCGGCGGTCGCGAAACGGATGCAGTAGGCGTTGGCTGGGAACATCTCTTTCTCTTCTCCTCTGCGCCTCATGGAAGGACGCCTAAGCGATGGGCACCGGATGGACGCGGCCGCGCAGGCGCTCGGGCAGCAGCGCGAGCGCGTCGCTCCCGCTCGACGCCCGCACCTTCCACCAGATCGCGTGACCGCCGTCGGCGCAGGCCGAGAGGGCGGTGTCCGGCAGGCTCGAGACGGCGGTCTTCCACGCGGCCTGGGCCTGGTGGCATTCGCCGGCGTCGTGGTGGTGGATCAGCAGGAACGTGTGCACGGGGTTGGTTCTCCTGGAAAGCGGTGCGTGGGACTCGTGGCAGCAGATCACCCGGCGCTGACATTTCGCTGACCTCTCGCTGACGCCCCCGCCTCGATGTCAGCGAAACGTCTGCCGAATGTCAGCGCGGCTGGTCTACTCGCCCGGCATGGACCGACACGCCTGCAAGGTGGTCGTGATCGCGGGCGAGCGGAGCGCGCAGCACGTGCGCTCGCACATCGAGGAACGGATCGACGCCGTGCCGCGGCTGACCCGACGCCTCGATCCGGCGCCCGGCCCGGCGGCTTGGGTCGCGGACGCGGACTTCTCGCTGGACCGGCACGTGACGAGCCGCGGCGCGCTGGACGACGCCGGGCTGCGCGAGCTGATCGGGGAGCTGATGGCAACGCCGCTCGACCGCGAGCGCCCGCTCTGGACGATGGACGTCGTGACGCTGCTCCCGGGCGAGCGGACCGCGCTCGTATGGCGGCTCCATCACTCGATCGCGGACGGCAGGGCCGCCATGGCGACGGCGCAGGTGCTGCTGCTCGATCCGAGCCGGGAAGAGCCGCCGCGACGGCCGCCGGGGCCCGCGCCGCCCACGGCCGCCTCCGCCCCGCGCAAGGCGGCGGACCGGCGCCGCGAGGTCGCCTTCCTGGACGCGCCACTCGAGGAGCTGCGGCGCATCGGCCGCGCCGGCCGCGAGCGCGCGTCGGTCGACGACGTGGCGCTCAGCGCGGTCGGCGGCGGGGTGCGAACCTGGCTCGAGCAGCTCGGCGCGCCGGCGGAGGGACTGCGCGTGAAGGTGCCGGTCAGCGTGCACCTGGCGAGCGACGATTCGTTCATGCTCATCGACCTCCCGCTCGACCACGACGACCCGCTCGCGCGGCTGGCCGCCGTGACGCGCGAGACCTCGCTCGGGCGCTACACGCGGCGCTCGGCCATGAGCCCGCGCGTGTTCACGCTGAACGTCTCGCACGTCGCGGGCCCTGCCGACCCGCAGCGGGTCATGGGCGCGCCGCTGCTCGAGCTGCACTGGCTCGCCGAGGTCGCGCACAGGCGCGCGCTGCGGGTGACGATCGTCTCCGCGGCCGGGCGGATCTCCTTCGGCCTGTGCGCCGACCCCGACTCGATCGACGGCCTCGGCCTGATCGCCGACGGGATCGCGCGCGAGATCGCCGCCCTCGGCCGGGCCGCCGACGGCCCCCGCGCGAGCGGGTTGGTCAGCTCGCTCGGGCGCGGTTGACGCGGCTAAGAGCCTGTCTCTAAGGCGGCAGCAGGCCGTCGCGGTAGCGCGTCGGGCGCGCCGGCTCGAACCGGCCGTACGCCACGTCGTTGTCCTGCGTGTCCTCTGGCGGGCTCGCGTTGTAGCGGGCGGCGGTCTCGTCCGCGCAGTAGAAGCCCCACGGCCCGTCCTTCTGGAACTGCCGCGAGCTCGCGCAGAGGAGCACGCACGGGCCCTCGCCGGCGCCCGCGAACGTGTGCCGGGTCTCCGGCGGGCAGTGGACGAAGTCCCACTGCCTCAGCCTGCGCTCCTCGCCCTCCACGACCAGGATCGCCTCGCCGTGGAGCACGAGGAAGTCCTCCTGCTCGGTCTCCCAGTGATACGTGTTGCTCGGCTGGCCCGGCTCGATCACGCGGATCGCCATGCCGAGCATGGGGAAGAAAGTCTCTGCCTCGTACTCGTTCACGCCCGTCAGAGGCAGACTGTGCCCGCGCCCCGGGTTCTCCATCCAGCGCGCGTCGCGCGCGTTCACGACGTACCAGCCCTGGCTCGCGGGCACGAGGCCGGCGCCCGTCTCCTCGAGCTTCGCCTCTGGGACCATCGCGCCGATGATACGGCGGCGTCACTCCTGGCCACGCGCGCTCGGCAACATGAGGGCGACCGCGCCGGAGCCCAGCGCGGCGAGCGCGGCGACGATCAGCACGATCGTGTAGCTCTCGGCGGCGTCGAACACCACCCCGGCCGCCACAGGAGCGGTCAGGCCCGCGGCGGCCCAGGCGGTGAACAGCCGCGCGTAGACGCGGCCGAGGCGGGCCGTCCCATAGAAGTGTCCGACCGCGGCGGGGTACGTGCTGGAGATCGCGCCGTAGGAGAGCCCGGCGCCGGCCACCGCGGCGAGCCCGGCGGCGGCGGTGCCGATTCCGGCGCCCGCGACCAGGGCGCCCGCGCCGAAGGCGCCGGCGGCGAGCAGCACCCAGCGGACCTCGAGCAGGTCGGTGAGAGAGCCGCCGACGAGGCGGCCCACCGCATTGCCGAGCGCGATCAGCGCGGCGCCGAGCGCCGCAGTCGCCGCGCCGCCGCCGAGGCTGCTGACGATGCCCGCGGCGTGGGCCAGCGTGGCGAGGCCGGCGGCGGCTGCGAGGAAGAAGCTCACCCACAGGACCCGGAACGTCCGGTCGTAGACGGGCAGCCGCTCGTGGTGCGGCTCCGGGGCGGGCAGGCGGAACCCGCGCAACAGCGCGAGCTGGAGGGCGCCGAGGAGGGCGACGCCCGCTGCGATCAGCGCGAACGTGTCGAACACGCCGAGCCGCCGGATGCTCAGCTCGAGGAGCGGGATCAGGAGGGCGGGCCCGGCCGCGTACGCCGTGACCGCCAGGCTCGTCGCGAGGCCTCGCCGCCGCGGCAGCGCGACCTGGATGACCTGCAGCGCGACGATGTAGCCGACCCCGTTGGCGAGCCCGAACAGCCCGGCGAAGCCCACCCACAGCGCCCAGGCGGCCCCCGTGCTCGCGACGAGCAGGCCCGCCGCGGCGACGAGCCCGGCGGCCGCGGCGCACGCCGCCGGCGGCATTCGCCGCAGCAGTGCCGGCGCCATCAGCATGCCCAGCGCGAACGGCCCGACCGCGAGGGCGTAGACGCTGCTGACGGCGGCGCGCGACAGGTCGAGGCGGTCCTCGAGGTCCGGGACGAAGAGGCTCCAGGCGTGGAAGACGCCGAGCGCCAGCATGAGCAGGAGCGCCGCGGCCAGTGGCCCGAGGGCGGCGACGGCCGCGCCGCGCGCGCGTGTCACTCGTCCCAGTAGCCGACCCGCTCCGGCCGGATGGTCAGGCCCAGCCCACGAATCATCAGCTTCCCGCTGCGGGGGTAGAACGACATGTCGCGCGGGTCGAGGTCGCTGTACATGAGCATCGTCATCCCGCCGGCGCCCGCACGGAAGCTGTGGGCGACGCCTGTGCCGGCCGGCCGGCTCACGAGGCTTCCGGCGCGCACAGGGTGCTCATCCTCGCCGGAGCCGAGCAGCAGCACGCCGTCGCCCTCGAGCACCACGAAGAGCTCCTCGATCGCCGAGTGGCAGTGCGGCTGCGCGGACTCGCTGCCCGGGGCCAGCGCCGTCATGTTGAGCGCCGTGCGCCGCGCACCCAGCGCGCGACTCAGGAACCGCGCCCGCGCGTCGACGCGGTCCCGCCGGAAGGCCACCTGCTCGACGTCGGCGACGTTCACGATCGTCGCCGGTCGCGGGTCGGGCCGCTCGGGGAGCTCGACCGGGCCGGCGCGCTCGGCCTCGAGCTGGAACTGGTGCACCTCGTGGATGTCGAGCACCATGCCGCCGACCCGAGCCGCGCCGATACGGGGGAAGCGCACGGCCTCGTGGCGCACGTTGTCGCCAAAAGCGAGCACGTCGATGCCGTCCTCGCCGGCGACGACCGTGTGGGCCGGGCCGCCGTGCGGGTGGAGGACGACGTCACCCTCGCCGATCTCGTACACGCCGTTCTCCTGCCAGCTCCAGCCCGTCCCGCGCAGCACGTAGAAGAGCTCCTCGTCGCCGAAGTGCGCATGCACGGGCGTCGACTGCTTGCCCGGCGAGATCCGGATGCGGCGCAGCCCGAGCCTGTCGCAGCCGGCCGCGTCTCCCAGGCGGTCCCAGTCGGCGCCCATCGGCCCTACGTCGACGCGAGCGCCCGGGGCCTCGTCCCAGTGTGCAGTTGTCGTCATCGGCGGAACAATGACGTTGGCACGTGACCGAGGAACGCGACCCCGTGACGATCGTCGAGGCGGCGTACCGCGTCTGGAACGCGGACGGCCCGCACGCGTTCGCCGGTCACGTGACGGACCAGGTCCAGCTCCACGACGCGCCCGACCTGCCCGACGCCCAGGTCTGGGCGGGCCGCGACTCCCTGGTCGCGCGGCTCGAGGAGGTGGTCGCGACGACGGGCGGGCGCTGGGCGGACGTCGACGACGTGCGGCCGGTCGCGGGCGAGGTGCTCGTCTCCCTCACGTGGCGGTTCGAGCGGGACAGCCCCGAGACGCTCGCCTCCGTCTACCACGTGGTGCGCGTGGAGGGGGAGCGCATCGACCGCATCCGGGTGTTCCTGGACGAGGCGGAGGCGGTGCGCGCGGCGGGCGGGTAGGCGCGCAGACCCCCTCACGCTGACCGCCGTCTGCTAACCCTTGACGCATGACGGTCGAGCAGACGGCACCGAAGCAGATCCGCGCGCAGGAGTTCCCCGATCTCGGCGACGAGGTGATGTACCCGCGGCTGTCCGAGGCGAAGATCGAGAAGTTCGCGCAGCTGGGCAGGCGCCTGACGTTCGCTCCCGGGGAGACGCTCTACGAGCAGGGCCGCCGCGACGCCCCGTTCCTGGTCATCGAGCGCGGCCGGGTGCGGGTGCTCGACCGCAAGCCGGGCAAGGACGTGTGGGTCGCGGACGCCGACGCCGGGACCTTCCTGGGCGACATCGCCACCTTCACCGGCGAGCCGGCGATCGCCGAGTGCGTGGCCGAGGAGACGACCGACGTGATCGCCTTCGACCGCTCCGAGCTGCGCGCGATGCTCGCCGCCTGGCCCGAGATGGCCGAGCTCGTGCTGCGCACGATGATGGCGCGCAGGGAGTGGCACACCGCGCACGGGCACGGCGTGATGAGGCTGATCGCCCCGCGCGGATCGCGGCGCGCCTTCGAGGTCCGCGACCTGCTCGAGCGGAACCTGATCCCGGTGCGCTGGTACGACGTCGACGCCGACCCCGAGAGCGCGCCGATGCTGGACTGGCTGCGGATCCCGCGCGAGGAGACGCCGGTGCTCGTGCGCACGACCTCCGTGCTGCGCAACCCCTCGGCCGCCCAGGTCGCGCGCGAGCTGGGCCTGCGCGCCGAGATCGACGGCGAGCGGTTCGACCTCGTCGTGCTCGGCGGCGGCCCCGCCGGGCTCGCGGCCGCGGTGTACGGAGGGTCGGAGGGGCTGCGGACGCTCGTGGCCGAGGCCTGGGCGCCCGGCGGGCAGGCCGGCACCAGCACGCGGATCGAGAACTACATGGGCTTCCCGACCGGGATCTCCGGCACCGAGCTGACGCGCAAGGCCACGCTCCAGGCGCGCCGCTTCGACGCCGTGCTGTCGAGCTTCCACCGCGCGGTCGAGCTCGCCCGCGGCGCCGACGGGCTCGTCCGCGTGGACCTCGACGACGGCCAGCACGCGCTCGGCCGCACGGTCGTCGTGGCCACCGGCGCGCGCTGGCGCGCGTTGACGGCCGAGAACGTCGAGCGCTTCACGGGTGCGGGCGTGTACTACACGGCGATGGCGACCGACACCGACCGCTGCCGCGGCGAGGACGTGATGGTGGTCGGAGGCGGCAACTCCGCCGGCCAGGCGGCGTCGCACCTGGCGCGCACCGCCCGCAGCGTCCGGATGGTGATCCGCGGCGACGGCCTCGCCTCGACCATGTCCAACTACCTCCTCGATCGGATCGAGTCGCGAGCGAACATCGAGGTCATGACGCGCACGGAGGTCAGCGCGGTGCACGGCAACGGCCGCCTGGAGCACGCGGACCTGCGCAACCGCGACGACGGAAACGTCGAGCGCGTGCCGGTCTCCGCCGTGTTCGTGATGATCGGGGCCGAGCCGTGCACGGAGGCCGTGCAGCTGATGCTCGAGCTCGACGAGGCCGGCTACATCAGGTGCGGCCAGGACGCGGCCGGCTGCGAAGGACCGAACCGCTGGAAGCTCGGCGACCGCCCGCCGCACCTGCTGGAGACGGTCCGGCCGGGCGTGTTCGCGGCCGGAGACGTGCGCGCCGGGGCGTCAAAGCGCGTGGCGGGCGCGGTCGGCGACGGCGCGCTGGCGGTGCGGTTCGCTCACCAGGTGCTGGCGGGGTAGGCGCGCTGAGAACTGCGACCCGCTCGAGCTAGCCCTCGAAGATGAGCGTGCAAGCGATGCCCCCGGCGCCACCGGTGACCGCGCCGCCGAGCGCGACACAGCCGATGAAGAGGCCGGCGAAGATCAGGATGATCCCGAGGGTGCACACATCCTTGTTCGTGATGTTGCCGGTCGCGCAGAGGATGGTGATGATGGCTCCCGCGACGATCAGGGCGACGACGATCACGACCACCAGCAGGATCAGCCAGGGGAAACCTGTGTCCCACACGCGGATCCCGTCCTCGCGGGCCTCCCGCACGCGCTGCTCGTAGGTGTCGGTGAGCGCCTTCGCCAGCGCCAGCGCGTCCGCCCAAGGGCTCGAGCGCGGCACCTTGTCGACGATCGCCTCCTCGTCGAGGCCAAGCCTCTTCAGCAGGCCGCCGGTGACCCACGTGTCGCCGTCGAGGAGCGGCAGCGCCACCCGCGTCCGCGGCTGCATCTGCGCGCGCTTCGCGCCGCGGCTCATCTCGAGCACGCCGGGTGATGCGCAGCTGAGCTTCAGGCGGTCGAAGGCACGCTTCGCCTCCTTCGGCGTGCGAGCGGCGAGCTCGAGCGACGCCTCGCTCATGCCGCGCTCGCGCAGGAGGTCCGCGACGGGCTCCTGAGCGGCGCGGATGACCGCGCTCGCGTCGACGTCGTTGCCGACCTGCTTGACGACGTCGCACAGGTAGGGCACCGCCTCGTCGAAGAACTCGGCGCGGCAGAACGGCGCCATCGCGTCGAGCAGGGCGGCTGAGAGCTCGCGAGCGTCCCGTTCCGCCCGCTCGAGCCCCTTCAGCGCGGCGCGCTCGCCCGCTGGGGAGAGCTGCCCGTTCGCCTTGCGGCCCTCGAGCCCGTCGAGCCACACCTCGAAGCGCAGCAGCCGGTCCGCGGCCCCGACCGCCCGCGTCGCGGCATCGTCGACCGCGACGGGGTCCACGAGCTCCAGGCTCGGAAGCCGCTCATGGTGGTCGGCAAGGGCCTCGGAGAGCTTCGGGTCGATCAGGTTGGGCGTAGCCATCTTGGTTCCTCTTTCGTCGGTGCCCGCGTCAGAGCGCGGTCACGGTTCCCTGGCTCAGCAGCCGCCGGTCGATCCCGTTGACTGCGCGCTTCAGCAGCGTCACGCTCGGGCTGCCGACGAACGGGCGCGAGAACTGGCCCGTCACCTTGGCCCGCATCTGGTTCAGGTAGGCGTCGACAGCCGGGTCCGGGTGGGACGCGGGCGTCCCCACGTTCGAGAGCCTGGTCGGCAGCCGGTAGTCGAACGGTGCCGTGTCGCCGTACTTGTCGCGGATCTCCTGCGGGACCGGCTGGCCGTTCGTGTCGGTGATCGAGTCGATCTTCCCGAAGGCGTGGCCGCCGATCTCGACGTAGTCCTCCTGCACCGCGCCGCCCGCGCCGAACTGCTTCAGGTCGCCGACGACGTTCCCGCCACCGTCGAGCACGTCGGTCTGCGTGAGCCGGGTGTAGATCTTGATCTGCTTCGTCGCCCCGTCGGCCGTGTACGAGTCGCTCGTCGGCTGCCCGAGGTAGCCGGTCGGGTACTCGCCCGTGCGCCAGCGGTAGGCGCAGAGCGCCTTGATCACGCTCTCCCCGCACAGGTAGGAGTAGTCGCCGTCGAGGAAGTTCTGCGGCGCGCCGGCGCTGCCGCCGCCGGCAAGGCGGACGGCGACCGAGAGACAGGCCGGGTGGGCGCCGGCGGCGGCGAGGAAGCTCGCCTCGACGGCCGTCACGTTCAGCTCGTTGACGGCGCCCGAGACGCCCAGCGCGCCGACGAGCGAGATCCGCGGCGCCAGCAGCAGCGCCCCACCGGGCGCGCTCATGCGGGAGAGCGTCTCCCGCACCGCCCGCTCGATGCTCGGCGCGAACCGGCTCACCGTCTGATCGCTGCTCGAGAAGCTGACCGTGGCCGTGCCGAGCTGGGCGACGACGTCGATCGCACGCGTCGAGGCGTCGACCGAGGTGGCGAGGGTGGCGACGAGGCGCAGGTCTCCGCTCGCCCCCGAGCTCGAGCTGACACTGGCCGGGCCGGCGCTGACGACGAGCGGCCCCGTGGGGAGGCCGAGCGCCCGGTAGAGGTCGCCGGCAGGCCCGTAGGGCGCGACCTCGGGCGGGCCCTTCGGCTCGATCGTCTTCACCGGGTGCGAGACGGTGCGGTACGTGACGCTCGCGGTCGCGGTGAGGACGACCTTCCCCGCGGCGGCGAGCGACGCGGCGAGATCGACCTTGAACGGGCCGGCGCTGAGCGAGAACTCCGTCTCCTCGATGTAGACGACGTCGTCACCGAGGGGGTTGCGGTCGACGATCTGGCCGGTCGTCCCGACGAGCGCCCCGGCCGTGTAGAGCTGCTTCGAGGAGAAGACGACCTTCGTGTTCTCGAGCTCCAGACGGCCCTGCGAGTCGGTCGCGACCCGCTCGTCGGCGTCGTCGTGGTGCACGCTTCCGGTGACGGTGCCCAGCGGGCTCGCCTGCTTGGCGAGTACGCGCTCGATCAGGCTCTGGCTGACCTGGATCACGGCGTCCTTGCCCGGCGCCAAAGCTGCCAGCGGCTCCCTTTGCCAAGGTGGCACGTCATACCTCCCGGGTCGTTCGCATGGGTGGCGAGGCTAGGTGCGCCGGGGAGGGCGGAACAACCGGGGATACCCCCGGATTTGCCTCAGGGGAGGCGGCGCGCGAGCTCGGTGCGCGAGTGGACGCCGAGCTTCGCGTAGACCTTCGAGAGGTTCCACTCGACGGTCTTCGGGCTCAGCGACAGCGCGGCCGCGACCTGCTTGTTCGAGCGGCCCTCTGCCACCAGGTCGGCGATCCGGCGCTCGGTCTCCGACAGCTCGTCGCCGGCCGCAGCGGCACGGCCGCCGATGCGCGCCAGCTCCGAGCGCGCCCGCTCGACGTAGACGGCGGAGCCGAGCCCCTCGAAGATCTCGACCGCGCGGCCGAGCGCTTCGCGCGCGCGCCGCTTCTGCTGCCGTCGCCGCAGGATCGACCCGTGCGCCAGCGACGTGCGCGCCAGCTCGTACGTCGCGAGCTGCTGCGGCCGGCGGGCGTGCTGCTCGTAGGCCCGCGCGAACGCCGCCTCGGCCCCCCGCTCGTCACCCCGGGTCGCCGAGAGCAGCGCCCGCCCGCGCGCGCAGCAGCCGAGCGCCCAGGCACGATCGAGGCGCCGCGCGTGCTGTTCGACGAAGTCCAGCAGGCCACTCGCCTCGTCGAGCTCGCTGCAGGCGACGGCCGCCTCCACGTGGTCCGGGAACCCGAGCAGGAAGCTCGGCTCCGTCTCCCCCGTGGCGAGCCTTCTCTCGGTGGCCGGACGCAGATGGGCGAGCGCCGCCGGGGCGTCGCCGACCGACAGCTCGAGGATGCCCCTCGCGGGGCCCGAGAACCGCACGGCCTCCCACCCCGTCTCGGCGGCGATGTGGCGCGCCTCGTCCGCGAGTGACCGTGCGAGGTCGACCTCGCCGCGGAACGCGGCGACGAGCACGCGAAGCCAGAGGTAGACCGCGACCGCAACCTGGCGTTCCGCGTCGACGGCGAGCGCCCGGGCCTCGTCCGCATAGCGGGCCGCCTGCTCCCAGTCCTCGGCGTGCAGCTCGTGGAAGACGCTGAAGAACAGGATGTGCATGAGGTCGAGGTCGCCCTCCGAACGGCCACGCGCGCGAAGGCGCTCCCAGAGCGGCCGCGCCCTGTCGACCTCGCCCGACCATTCGAGCGCGGACGCGTAGCTGGTGCTCGGTCGCCTCAGTAGGGCGATCCGCGGCAGCCGCTCCTCGAGCGCGATCCCGCGCGCGAGCAGCGCGTGATCCACCGCGGCGCCGGTGTGCGCGTCCGCCATGCAGGCCGCGGAAAGCGTCTCCGCGATCAATCGCGGGTCGCCGGCCCGCTCGGCCAGCTCGACCGCGACGTGCGCCTGCCGGCCGGCCTCGCCGACGTCCATGAGGAAATGGTGGTCCGCCAGGCCGAAGTGGGCGCTCGCCCTCAGCATCGGGTCTCCCTCGGCCTCGAGGAGCGCCCGGGCCAGCAGCAGGCGCTCCGTCTCCACGTCCTGCACGTCGAGCTGCGCTGCCAGCTGGAGAGCGACCTTCGCACGCTCCCTGCCGCGCGGCGCATCGGCGAGCGCCCGCTCGAGCAGCGTGCGGGCACGGGCGGCCGACCCGGCCGCGAACCGGTGGTCGGCGGCGTCGCAGAGCCGCCGCAGCCGCCCCGCGGAGTCCGCGCGGGGCGTGAGCCGCACCGCGACCTCCGCCAGCTCCGCCGCTGCAGACGGGGCGCCGCGGGCCTGCGCCGCGGCGGCCGCCTCGTCGAGGGCCGCGGCCGCCGGCGCGTCCGGCGCGGTCGCCGCCGCGCCGAGGTGGCGTCCGCGCTCCTCGGCATCGGTGACCACCTCGGCAAGCCGCCGGTGTATCCGCACGCGGTCGTCCGGGGCGGCGGACCCGTAGTGGACCGAGGCCAGCAACGGGTGCACGAACCGGAGCCGCGAACCGTCGGCCTCCATCAGCCCTTCCGCCTCCGCCGCATCGAGCGCCGAGGCGGTGGCGCACTCGCCCGCGGCGGCCCCCACGATCTCACGCGTGGGGTGCCCCAACGCCGCGACGTACAGCAAGACCTCGCGCGCCTGGGGCTCGAGGCGCGCGAACCGCGTGGCGGTCAGGTCGCTCAGGGACTCCGGAACCGGAAGCGGCTCGCCCGGCCGTGCCTCGCGACCGTCGAGGGCGCGGGCGAGCTCGAGGGCGAAGAACGGGTTCCCCCCGGAGGTCTCGTGGACCCGGGCCAGCGTGGGCCGGCTGATCGTCCCGCTCACCCTGCCGCCGAGCAGCTCGTGCAGTCCGCGGAGCGACAGGGGGGCGACGACTACGCGCTCCGGCTCTCCGAGCGTGAGCCCGCCGGCACCCGGCCGGGAGGCCGTCAACAGCCCGATCGGCTCGCCCTCCAGACGGCGCAGGGCATACTCGAGCGCCCCACGCGAAGGCGGGTCGAGCCATTGCGCGTCGTCGATCGCGACGATCAGCCCGCCGTCGCGGGCCAGCAGACGCAGGAGGTCGAGCGTGGCCAGGCCCACCGCCCGGGGGTCGGGCGCCCGGTCCTCGTCCGAGACGAGCAGCAGCGCCACCTCGAGGGCGTGCCGCCGAGGCGCGGCGAGGGCCTCGAGGCGCCCGAGCGCCGGCTCGAGAAGATCGCCCAGCCCGGAGAAGGACAGCTCGCGCTCGGCCTCCACGGGCCGGGCGACGAGCAGCAGGCGGTCGCGCTCGACCGCGGCCTCCACCCCGGCCCGCCAGAGCGCCGTCTTGCCGATGCCGGGCTCACCCTCGAGCACCAGCGAGGCCGGATCGGTCCCAGCCCGCTCGAGAAACCGGCGGATCCGTGCAAGCTCGTGCTCCCGCCCTACGAGCGCCCTGCTGGCGGCGCCCGCTTCCATGTCGTCGTGACAAGGCTCCCACACTCGGCCGGGCCGCGCCGCACGCCTCGGATCGTCCATTGATTGACGGGCCGGCGTTGTAGATTGGCCCGCGGCGATGGTGGACATGGACACCCGGCTGCTCCGGGCCTTCGTCACGGTGGCGGAGGAGCTGAGCTTCACGCGCGCGGCAGAGCGGCTGTTCATCGCACAGCAGGCGCTCTCGTCACAGATCCAGCAGCTGGAGGCGCGCCTGGGCGTGAAGCTGTTCGAGCGAACGACGCGCAAGGTGCGCATGAGCGAGGCCGGCGAGCTGCTGCTGCCGCACGCGGTTGCGGCGCTGCAGGCGCTGGACGGTGGCGTCGCCGAGCTCGAGGCCGCGCAGCGTGCCCGGCGCGCGACGCTGCGCGTCGGCCTGGCCGGCACCGCCATCGTGCCGCTCGCCGGCGAGACGGTGCGCCTCTTCGCCGAGCGCCATCCCGACGTGGAGCTGAAGGTCTCGAACGCCGGGCTCAATGAGCCGTCGGCGGGGCTGAGGGAGGGCACGGTCGACGTGGCCTTCGTCCGGCCGCCGTTCCTCGACGACGGCATCTCGATGGTGACCGTGCTCGCCGAGGAGCGCTACGCCGTCCTGCCACGGCACCATCCGCTGGCCGACCGCGAGTTCGTTCGGCCGGAGGACGTGGTGCAGGAGCCGTGGATCTGGGTCGAGGGCGGAGATCGGAAGGCGCGCGAGTTCTGGTCGCTCGCCGAGTTCCGCGGCGACAAGCCGCTGCGCGAGGGGACCCGCATCAACTCGTTCGACGAGGCCTTCGCGGCGGTCGCGGCGGGCGTGGCAATCACCTGCCAGGCGGAGTCCGCCGTGCGCGCGGTCGGCGCCGGATTTCCGCAGCTGCGCTTCGTCCACCTGCGCGGCGCCCCGCCCGCGCAGGTCGCCGTGGCGTGGCGCACGGCGCACGAGACGGACCTCGCGCGCGCGTTCGTCCGCACCGCCCTCGAGCTGAGCCAGCACGGGTCCGATTGACAGCGGCGGCCGGTCGCCGGGCCGGCGATCGCTGTTTCACTTCGGCGCCGCGCTGCGACAGGGTCGGAGCCATGCAAACCATCACCGCACACACCGCCGAGGCCTATCTCGCCCACCAGGGCGAGGCGTACTGGTACGGGAACAGTCTCGTCGAGTTCCTGATCCCGAGCGACGCCAGCGGCGGCAAGGTCTCCGTGTTCCGGATGGCGATGCCGGAGGGCTTCAGCCCGCCGCGGCACATCCACACCCGCGAGGACGAGGTGTTCCTCGTGCTCGAGGGCGACGTCTCCTTCGACATCGACGGCCGCCGGCTGCTCGCCGGCCCCGGCACGAGCGTCTACATGCCGCGAGGCGTCCCGCACACGTTCCGGATCGAGAGCCCGGTCGGGCGGATGCTCGGGGTCATGACCCCGGGGCATTTCGAGCAGCTGTTCCGCAACCTCGGCGTCCCGGCGGGGCGGCGTGAGCTCCCGGCGCCCGGGACGGTCCCGTTCGACGTCCCCGCGGTCGTGGCGGAGCAGACGCGCCTCGGCACGCAGGTGGTCGGCCCGCCCATGGGCGCAGACGCCGCGTGACGGGGCGGATCAAGTGTCGTGAGTCGGAAGTTCGGCGTCAGCTTCCCGAGCGGCTGGGCGTGGCTGGCAGTGGACGCGGGGTGAGTCGATGTAGAACATCGGCGATCCCCGTGGACGCCGTCAGGCGCGTCCAGACGCCGGGAAGGTGCGGCGAAATGACGACTCACGACACCTAGCAGGCGTCGTACACGTAGCCGCGCGTGCCGGGCGTGCTCACCTCGACGTCGCGCAGCACCACCGAGATGCGGCGCCCGACCGTGCGGCACGCGAACCGGAAGTCCTTTCGCCTGTACTCGATCTCGATCACGTGGTCGCCGTACACGTGCCCGTACCGGTCGCACTCGCGGTAGCGCGAGCACTCCTCCGCGATCGCGAAGTCGAATCCCACGTGGTGCGCCTGCGGGCGCGTGATGTCGGCCGTGTTCTTCTGCGCGACCGCCAGGCCCCGCCGGTGGGCGAGCCGCGCCAGGAGGCGGGCGTACGCCAGCGCCTGGCGCTTGCCGAACGGCACGCGTCCCTCGAGCGGCGTGTCGTCGAAGCGCGTCCACGAGTCCAGGTTGTCGTACTCCACCGCCTCGAACCCCTTGCCCGCACAGCCCGCCACCATCTGCCGGACCCACGCGGCCGCCCGCCGGCGCTTCGCGCGCGAGCGGATGTCCACAAGGTACTCGCCGCCCCAGTTCGGGTCGTCGCCGAGCCGCGTCAGCACCAGGCCGCGCGGCCAGTTCGAGCGCTCGTCGGGGCGGTTGACTCCGCGCTCGTCGGCCTGCGTCTGGAAGGCGTTCACGTAGCAGATCGAGTAGACCGGGTCGGCCGCGGCGCTGCCCGCGAACCAGTCGCGCGAGACCACCGTCACGCCCGGCGGCAGCGGGTAGTCGCCGCCGATCTGGTAGTCGAAGACCGCGTTTGCGGGCGGCGGCGCATGGGACGCCGCGTGCGCGCCGGCCGGGACCGAGAACGCGAGCGCGGCGACCACGACGGCGAACGCGCGCATCACACCGCCCTCAGGAACCGCCGCTCCAGCTCGAGCGCCTGGCCCGTCTCGCGATCGAACAGGTGCAGCTGCGTCGGGTCGATCGCCAGTTCCACCACACCACCGGCCGACACCGGCGGCCGCCCCTGGATCTGGGCGGTGAAGCGGGCGCGGCGGTCGTCGGCCAGGAGGCGGCCCTCGTCGGAGCCGCTCTCGCCGCCGATGGCCGCCTTCACCTCGTCGGTCGCGACGGCGGCGGCGTCGACCGTGAACAGCAGGTTGTACTCGGAGCCGAGCTGCTCGACCACGTCGGCCACCACACGCAGCCGCGGCAGGGTCGGGTCGTGCTCCGGTCCCGCGACGGCGAACGCCGTCGGCCGCAGGCCGAGCACCACCTCCCGCTCGCCCGCCTCCTCCGCGCCGTCCAGCCGCAGCTCGGTGCCGCCGAACTCGACGACGCCTCCGCGCACGCGCGCCTCCACCAGGTTCATCGCCGGCGAGCCGATGAACGCGCCGACGAACAGGTTCGCCGGGCGGTCGAACAGCCGCTGCGGGAGATCGATCTGCTGGATCACTCCGTCGCGCAGGACCGCCACCCGCTGGCCCAGCGTCATCGCCTCCACCTGGTCGTGGGTTACGTAGACCGTCGTCGTCGGCAGCCGCTCGTGCAGCCGCGCCAGCTCCCCGCGCATGCTCGTCCGCAGCTTGGCGTCGAGGTTCGAGAGCGGCTCGTCCATCAGGAAGACGCGCGGATCGCGCACGAGCGCGCGGCCCATCGCCACGCGCTGGCGCTGGCCGCCGGAGAGCGCCGCCGGCTTGCGGTCGAGCAGCTCGCCGAGGCCGAGCATCCCCGCCATCCGCTCCACCCGCGACGCGATCTCGTCCTTCGGCACGCCCCGCCGCCGCAGGCCGAAGGCGAGGTTGCCGCGCACGGTCTTGTGCGGGTAGAGCGCGTAGCTCTGGAAGACCATCGCGATGTCCCGGTCCGGCGGCTCGAGCGTCGTGACGTCGTCGTCGCCGATCCAGACCCTGCCGAGCGTGACCTTCTCGAGTCCGGCGATCATCCGCAGCAGCGTCGACTTGCCGCACCCGGACGGCCCGACCAGCACCATGAACTCGCCGTCGCCGACCTCGAGCGACACGTCGTCGACCGCCAGCACGCCGCCGTCGTACACCTTCGTCACCCGCTCGAGCCTGATCCCGGGCACCGGCCCTATCCCTTCACGGCGCTCGCGGTGAGCGACTCGATGAACGTCCTCTGGGCGAGCAGGAAGGCGATCAGCACCGGCGTCACGGTGATCACGTTCCCGGCCATGACCGCCGAGAAGTCCTGCGTGTGCTGGCCCTGGAAGGTGGTGAGCCCGAGCGGCAGGGTCGCGTTCTGGTCCGAGCTGATCGCGATCAGCGGCCAGAGCAGGTCGTTCCACTCGAGCAGGAACGTCAGCGCGGCGAGCGCCGCGAGCGCCGGGCGGGCGAGCGGAGCGGCCACGTGCAGCAGCACGCCGAGGCGGGAGCAGCCGTCGATGCGGGCGGCCTCCTCGATCTCCGCCGGCAGGTTGACGAAGAACTGGCGCATCAGGAACACGCCCAGCGGAAGCACGAGCGCGGGGATGATCAGCGCGCCGAGCGTGTCGACCAGCCCGAGCCAGTCCATGACGATGAACGTGGGGATCATCGTCACCTGGAACGGGATGATCAGCGTGAGCAGGATCAGCAGGAAGAGCACCGTCGAGCCGCGGAACCTCATGCGCGCGAAGGCGTAGCCGGCGAGCGCGCAGAAGACCACGTTCGAGACCACCGTGACGAGCGCGACGATCGTCGAGTTGAGGAACCAGCGCGGGAAGTCGGAGTCGCCGAGGACGGTCTTCCAGCCGTCGAGGTGGAGCGAGTCGGGGATGATCGTGGGCGGGAACTGGTTGATCTGCGCGTTCGACATGAACGAGCTGAGCACCAGCCAGATCAGCGGCAGCGCGAACAGGACCGCGGTCGGGAACAGCACCAGGTGCCAGGGGTTGAACGGCAGCCGCCAGCGCACCTCGGGCGCGAGCGTGGCCGTCTCGGGCTGCGCGCTCACGCGTGCCTCGTCCGCCAGCGGCTGTAGACGAGCTGCGCCCCCACCATCACCATCAGGAACACGGCGACCACGTACGCGACCGCGGCCGCGTACCCGGCGTGGAAGAGCTCGAACGCCTGGTTGTAGATGTAGTAGACGATCACGACGGTCGAGTCGAGGGGCCCTCCGCGCGTGGTGGCGTACACGAGGTCGAACAGCTGGAGCGACAGCAGCGTCTGCCAGACGACGAGGAAGATCGTGACCGGCGTGAGCTGCGGCATCGTCACGTGCCAGAACGTCGCCCAGCGGCGCGAGCCGTCGACCGCGGCGGCGTCGAGCAGCTCGCGCGGCACGTCCTGGAGCGCGGCCAGGTAGATCACGAGCGGGAAGCCGATCCCGCCCCAGATCCCGATCAGCACGATCACGTACAGGGCCTGGTCGGGGTCGCCCAGGAAGCCCTGCCGCGGCAGGCCGACCTCGTCGAGCAGCGCGTTCGCGACCCCGAAGCGCTGGTCGAAGATGAACGAGAACAGCACGCCCTGGGCCGCGACCGCGGCGATGTACGGCGCCATGATCGCGGTCCGGTAGAGGCCGATCAGCCGCAGCTTCCGATTCAGCCCCATCGCCAGGAACAGCCCGAGCGCGACCGAGATCGGCACGAACAGCACCGTGTAGATCACGGTGTGCCTGATCGCGTCACGGAGCGCGTCGTCCCTCATCAGCGCGTCGTAGTTGGACAGCCCCACCCACTTGGCGGGCGCGATCAGGTCGGCGGAGTTGAACGAGAGCAGCAGCGACCAGCCGATCGGCACGACCGCCAGCCCGACGATGATCACCATCGCAGGGAAGACGAACGCCCACGCGGTCGGGTGCTCGCCCAGCACGCGCTGGGCGAACGTCCTCCTCGGTGCGGCGGGCTCGGCGCTCATCAGCCTCCCGGCACGTTCAGCTCCGAGTTCGCGGTGTCGACCGCCTTGCCGAGCGCCGCGCTCGGGTCCTCCTTGCCGTAGAGCACCGCCGCCACCGCCTTGCCCATCGCCTGCGAGATCTGCGGGTACTGCTTGATCGTCGGCCGCGTGCGAGCGAGCTCGGTGTTCTGGATGAACTTGTCGAGGCCCGGCAGACTCTTCGTGTAGGCGTCGTAGTCCTCGGCCTCGCTCACGTCCTTGGTCAGCGGCAGGCTGCCCGCCTCGCGGATCCAGCGCAGCTGCTGCTCGGGCTTGCTGAACCAGTCCATGAACGTGATCGCGGCCTTCGCCCGCTCGTCGCCGTTGTCGAAGATCGCCCACGTGTCGGGTCCGGCGATCGTGGTGTGCTCGCCGCCGAACGACGGCAGCGATGCGACCCCGTAGTCGATCTTGCCGTCAACGTACTCGGGCAGCGAGTACGGGCCGGCGATCGTCATCGCCATCTTGCCGCTGGCGAACAGCTGCTGCATCCGCTCGCTGCCCGCCGTGCCGTCGATGTACACCGAGCCGTCGGAGGCCGCCTTCGCGACCACGCCCAGCGCCGCCTCGCCGCTCTTGCCGTCGAAGGCGACGGCGTCGCCGTCCTCGTTGACGATGTCCCCGCCGGACTGCCAGACGAGCGGCCAGATCCGCCAGGTGGTGTCCTCGTCGCCGGTGCCGGGCCAGGCGAAGCCGGCGATGCCGGCGTCCTCGTCGTTCAGCTTCGCGGCGGTCGAGAGGAAGTCGTCCCAGGTCCAGTCGTCGGTCGGGTAGTCGACCCCGGCGTCGTCGAAGATCTTCTTGTTGTAGACGAGCGCGAGGTTGTCGATGAACGCCGGCACGGCGCGCGGCTTGCCGTCGACGGTGGCCGCCGACTGCGCCGCGGACTCGAAGTTGTCCCAGTCGATGTCGCCTTTGTCGACGGCGTCGCTCAGGTCGAGCAGCTTGTCGGTGCCCGCCAGGTTGGCGAGGTCGGATCCGAAGATGTACGCGATGTCGGGGTAGTTGTCGGCCTGGAGGCCGGCCGTGACCTTCTGGAGCATCCGGTCGGCGTTCACCCCGCCGGCGTCCTTCGACACGACGATGCCGGGGTGCGACTTGTTGAAGTCGTCGATCATCTGCTGGAGCAGCTTGGCCGGGCCCTGCGTCTGCCCGTGCCAGAACTTGATCTCCACGGGCTTGCCGTTGGAGCCGCCGCCCCCGCCGCCGCCGCCGGAGTCGTCGTCGTCGCCTCCGCAGCCAAGCGCCAGCACCGGCGCCGCCGCCACCGCCAGCACCGCAAGCAACCTCGTCAGTCTCGCCACGACCACTCTCCTATTCCGTTTTGGCCGGCTCCCGAAGGGCCTCCGGCAGCGCGTCGCCGTGCGCCGCCACCAGCGCGTCGCACATCTCCCAGATCGCCTCCAGCGACAGGGTCGCCGCGGCGTTCGGGTCCAGCATCACCGCCTGCCTGACGTACTCGGGGCGGCCCTCCAGGGCGGCCCGGACCGTCAGCTCCACCACGTTCAGATAAGTCCTGTTCAGGGCGGCAAGCTGCGGTGGCAGCTCGCCCACCCACGTCGGCCGCACGCCGGTGCCGTCCGCGAGGCACGGCACCTCCACGCACGCGTCCGCGGGCAGGTTGTCGATCAGGCCCGTGTTGCGGACGTTGCCGTAGATCACCCGCGGCCGGCCGGTCTCGATCGAGTGGATGATCTCGGGCGCGTACTCGTTGCTCGGCTCGAGCTCGAGCGGCGCCGAGGCGTGCATGGCCTCGCGCGTGCGCTCGTACTCGTCGAGGTTCTCCTCGCTGCGACTGATGTACTCGGCCACCCACAGCCTGTGCCGCTCGATCGCCTCGTCGTCGTGCAGGAACCAGGGCAGGTACTCGGCCGAGTGCTCGCTCGACTCGGTCGGGAAGTACCCGAGCCGGCTGTACATCTGGAACCGCACCCGGCGCAGCAGCTCGGGGTCGCGCTCGATCGCCTCGTCGAGCAGCGGGTAGAGGTCCTCGCCGTCGCGCTCGAAGCGCAGGATAAAAGCCTGGTGGTTCACGCCGGCGCCGAGGAACGTGACCTCCTCGCGCGGCACGCCCACGAGCTCCGCGAGCTGCTCGGTGGTGTTCTGGACCGAGTGGCAGAGCCCGACGATGCGCTCCTGCGGCGTGCCCGCGTAGGTCGCCCAGCAGAGCATCGCCATCGGGTTGGTGTAGTTGAGGAGCCAGGCGCCGTCGGCCGAGACCTCGGCCATGTCGGCGGCGATGCCCTCCATGACCGGGATCGTCCGCAGCGCGCGGAACACGCCGCCCACGCCGAGCGTGTCGCCGATCGTCTGCCGCAGGCCGAACCGGGCCGGGATCTCGTGGTCGATCACGGTCGCCTCGTGGCCGCCGACCTGGATCGTGTTGATCACGTAGCTCGCGCCGTCGAGGGCGGCGCGGCGCTCCAGGTGGCTCTCCACGGCCGGCGCCGCGCCGAGCTGACTCGCGGTCGCCCGCACGACGCCCTCGGCGGTCTCGAGGCGATCGGGATCGATGTCGTGCAGCGAGATCGTCGCGTCCCGCAGCTCGGGATGGCCGAGGACGTCCGCCACCAGCATCCCGGTGAACTCCACGCTGCCGGCGCCTACGAATGCGATCTTCATCGCGCCTCCATCGCCGGCGTTCGGGCCACCCCGAGCGCCTCGTCGAGGTCCGGTTGGGCGTCGACGCCGCCGAGGGCCCGGGTGGAGAGCGAGCCGCACGTGACGGCCAGCCGCAGCGTCTGCTCCAGGCTCGCGCCGCCCCGGAGGAAGCCGGCGGCGAAGCTGTCGCCCGCGCCGGTGTCCTCCACCGCGTCGACGGGCGGCGCCGCCGCCCTGGCGGTCTCGTCCCCGCGCCTGGCGATCGCGCCCTCGGGGCCGAGCTTGACCGCGACCGTGCCGATGCGATCGGCGAGCGCCGCGAGCGCCGCGACCGGATCGTCCCTGCCGCTCAGGCGGGTCGCCTCCGCGGCGTTCGGCAGGAACACGTCGGTGTGATCGAGCGCCGCGTCCAGGCTCGCGCCGAAGCGGCCGCTCGGGTCCCATCCCGGATCGAGCGAGGTGGTCGCGCCTGCCTCGCGCGCGCGAGAGAAGACGCCGGCCAGCCCCGGCAACAGGCCGGTCTGGAGATACGGCGACGCCACGTGCAGGCGGTCGCTCGCCGCGAGCATCTCGGCGCTCACGTCGTCCGCGGTCAGCGCCGCCATGGTGCCCGGCGCCGTGAGCATCGCGCGATCGTCGCCCCGACTGAGGATGACGGTGAGACCGGTGGGACGCTCGCGGTCGGTGCGGCACCAGCCGACGTCGACCCCGCGCCGGCTGAGGGCGTCCAGCATGAAGCTCCCCTGCGCGTCGTCGCCGACGACGCCCACGAAGGCCGTTCGCATGCCGAGCCGAGCCGCCCCGCACGCGACGATCGCACCGGAGCCGCCCACCGTGAGGGCGCCGCGGTCCACCAGCCGCTCGACCTGCCCGAACTCGGGCTCGAGGTCGTCGGACACGACGATCACGTCCGGGTTCAGCTCGCCGGCGACCAGCAGGTCGAAGCGCCGCTCGCTCACCTGACCGCCGCCTCCCGCATCGTCACCGCGGCGACGAGCGCCTCGACCGCGGCGCGGTCGACCCGACCGGGGTGCAGGTGGGCGAGCTTGTCGGTGGCGGCGGCCACTCCGAGCGCGGCGGCCTCGCGCGGCGCCCTGCCGGCGAGGAGGCCGGCGGCGAAGCCGCCGACGAGCGCGTCCCCGCAGCCGACCGCGTTGACGATCCTCGCGGGCGGCGGCGCGGCCAGCCGCACGGATCCCTCCGAGTCGGCGAACACGCTCCCCTCCGCGCCGAGGCTGACCCACACGGCGCCCGCGCCGCGCTCCCTGATCGCCGCCGCGATCGACTCGAGGTCGGACGTCCCGGCCAGCGCCGCCGCCTCGTCCAGGTTGGGCGCGACGAGCTCGGGACGGGCCTCCACGCCGGCCGCGAGCGACTCCGGCGTGGAGCAGTCGAGGACGGTGAAGGCGCCGGCCTCGCGCGCGGTGGCGACGAGGCGGGCGTGCAGGTCGGCCGGCGCGCCGCGCGGCAGGCTGCCGGATATGGCGACCACGGCGCCGGCCGGCGCGAGCCCCGCCAGCGCCGAGACGAGCGAGTCGGCCTCGGGCCCGCTGAGCCGCGGCGAGGGCTCGTGCACCTCGATCAGGTCACCGTCGTCGCCGGCGACCGTATACGTGCCGCGGGTGGCGTCGGCGACGGCGACGTGGGTCACCTCGAGCGGCTCCGCCTCCAGCAGCTCGAGCAGCAGCCGCCCGTTGCGTCCGCCCGCCGTGGTGAGCACCCTCGCGGGGGCGCCGAGCTCGGCGGCTACGAGCGCGGCGTGGATCGCCTTCCCGCCGGGCGTCTCGAGGAACTCGGTCGCGCGCTCCACGCCGCGGCCGGGGCCCTCGATCCGCGCCACGCGGTCCACCGCCGGGTTCGGGCTGACCGCCAGGAACGCCATCAGACCTGCGCCACCTCCACCCCCGCGCCCCGCAGGCCGTCGAGCTGCTCGCCCGGCGCATCGACGTCCGTGATCAGCTCGTCGATCTCCGACAGCGCGCAGATGCTGGACAGCGCGGAGCTGCCGATCTTCGAGGAGTCGCAGACGACGATCACGCGCGCCGCGCGCTCGACCATCTTGCGGTTCGTGTGGGCCTCGACCTCGTCGTGCGTGCTCACGCCGGCCGAGCCGACGCCGTCCACGCCGAGGAACATCACATCGAGGTTCA
The DNA here is from genome assembly GCA_036407035.1 of Thermoleophilaceae bacterium. GTDB lineage: Bacteria > Actinomycetota > Thermoleophilia > Solirubrobacterales > Thermoleophilaceae > JACVRW01. Next base: position 39,174 of record DASXAA010000248.1, read on the forward strand.
GGCCCTCGAGCGTGCGCTCGGCGAGCGGACCGATGAGCTCATAGGACTGGGGCCGGGCGACCCCGCCCGTCACGACCAGCCGGATCGTCTCGCTGACGACGAGCTCGGACGCGATGTTCACGGCGTTCGTGACCACGGTCAGCCTGCGCTCGCGCAGCCGGCGGGCGACTTCCGTGGTCGTGGTGCCGCCCGTCAGGCCCACCGTCTGGGCGTCCCCGATCCGCTCCACGGCGGCGTCGGCGATGCGGCCCTTCTCCTCGGCGCGGCGGCCGCCGCGGTAGCGCACGGGCAGCTCGTAGAGCAGCCCGTTCCCGACCGCGCCGCCGTGGGAGCGCGACAGCAGCTTCTGCTCCTCGAGCAGCTGGAGGTCGCGGCGGACCGTGGCCGGCGAGGCGCCGAGCGACTTCGTCAGCTCCTGCACAGAGACCGAGCCGTTGCTCGCCAGCTGGGCGAGGATGCCGTCCAGCCGCTGGGCCCGCCTCACGGTGTCCCTCCCGGGTCAAGCACCACCGCGCGCTCCAGGTTCACGGGCCTGTCGGGGTCGAGGCCGCGCGCCTCCGCGAGTGCGACCGCGAACCGCTGGATCCGGATCAGCTCGGCGAGCGGGTCGAGCCTCGCGTCGATCACGGCCGCGCCGGTCGCCCGCACCTGTTCGGCCAGCCCCGCGGGCGGGTCGTCGAGCATCCAGACGGCCGTGCCGTCGGCAGCGGTCGCTATCGGGCCGTGCCGGTACTCCATCGCCGGGTACGCCTCCGCCCAGACGCCGGCGGTCTCCCCGAGCGCAAGGGCGCCCGCGTCGGCGAGCCCGGCGCGCCACTCGCGCCCGAGCACGACCGCGTGGTCCACGCTCGCCGGGTCGAGCGGGTGCGGCTCCGCCAGCGCCGCCTCCGCGTCGGCGACCAGACCGTCCGTCTCGGCGCCCAGGCAGGCGCGCGCGAAGCACACCGCCGATGTCAGGAAGCGGGTCTGCACGACGGAGCGGTCGTCGGCGAAGCTCAGGTCGAGCACGACGTCGCACCCCTCGGCGACGGGGCTGTCGGGGTCGCCCACGAGGGCGACCGTGGTCGCGCCGGAAGGGACGAGCTCGAGCGCCCGGCGGATCTCGGTGGTCGCGCCCGAGCGGGAGATGGCGAGGACGCGGTCGTAACCACGGCCGAGCAGCGCCTCGGAGGCAGCGAACGCGTCCGTCTCGCCGCGGCCGGCGAGCTCTCGCAGCGAGCCGATCGCCTTGGCCGCGTACCAGGAGCTGCCGCAGCCGATCACGGCGATCCGCTCGCCGTCCGGCAGGGCGCCGGGCATGGCCCGCGCCAGCTCGGCCGCCCTGGCCCACGCCCGGGGCTGGTCGAGGATCTCGCCCGCGATCAGCGACATTGGCGCGCGGATCCTATAACCGTCGTGCAGGATCGTGCAACTGAAGTGAGCGATTCTGAGCGAAATTGTCGGCGGCCGAGCGCAAACCGGCGGCGTGCCGGGAGGGCCGTGCGCGCATCCGGCCGGCAGCGGGTCACGCCCGGCGCCGAGCGTCGCGCCGTAACTCCGCGCCGCCCGCGGTGTTGCATTACCCGAGCACGCGAGCGGCCGGAGGGCCGCCCGCGGCGGCCCGGCGTCCGGGGCGCAGTGCTTCACCCCCCGAGACCCGGCCCCTAACGAAGGATCTCCTACCCATGCCTTTCCGTCTGATCTCGCTGCTCGCGGCGCTCGCTGCACTGGTGGCCCTGCCGGCCGCCGCGCAGGCGAAGAAGCCCGCGCCGCAGTACTACGTCTCCCTCGGCGACTCGTACGCCTCCGGCTATCAGCCCACCACCGGCAACGACGGCCACGGGTTCGCCTACCAGGTTCCCGGCTTCGCCAAGAAGCGCGGCTACCGCCTCAAGCTCGTGAACTTCGGCTGCGGCGGTGCCACCACGACCTCGCTGCTCAAGCAGAAGGGCTGCCCGCGCGCGGCGCGCGGGCCGTCCTCGCCCGACTACTCGAAGACCACGCAGATCACGGCCGCCGAGCGCTTCATCCGGGCGCACCGGCGCAACGTGAAGCTGATCACCGTCTCGATCTCGGGCAATGACGTGACGAAGTGCGCGCGCGTGCCGCTCGCCGAGGTCGCGACCTGCGTCGGCGACGCGCTCGACGGCATCAACGCCAACCTCTCGAAGACGGTCAAGCGCCTGCGCAAGGCGGCCGGCCGGAAGCCGAAGCTGGTCGGCATCACCTACCCGGACGTCATCCTGGGCGGCTGGGTGCGGCCGGGCGGACGCGACCTCGCCGCCCCCTCGGTCACGGTCTTCAAGGACCTGATCAACCCGGCGCTCAAGAAGCAGTACGAGTCCGTCCACGGCTCGTTCGTCGACGTCACCGCCGCCACCGGCGCCTACACGCCGCTGACGGAGACCACGACGCTCGCGCCCTACGGCGAGATCCCGGTCGCCGTCGCCGACGTGTGCAAGCTCACGTGGTACTGCGCGCGCGGTGACATCCACGCGAGGACCTCCGGGTACCGCGTGATCGCGAAGCTGGTCGCCGCCAAGCTGCCGCGCAAGTAGACGCTCCCCGGGAGCGCGCCGGTTCGCCCGGCGCGCTCCCCGGGGCCCGCTCAGCGTCCCATACGGCTGCGCAATTCCTCGACGATCGTGGCCGCATTGGGCGTCCCGACGATGATCCCGATCACGCCCGCGACCTTCGGCTCGTCCGCCCGGTCGTAGTCGATCCGGAACAGGACGGTCTCTTCGCCCTCGAGGGTCACTTCGAGGATGTCCAGCCGCGGGTTCCCGAACTCCGTGTCGATCAGCTCGGCGCTTCCGGACCGGCAGTACAGGACGAAGCGCTTCTCGCTGATCCCGAGCCCGATCCGCTCGGTGGTGACCTTGCCGCTGAAGCGCCGCCCGGGCGCCCGGAAGCGCTCGTACCGGATCCTGCACCGCAACCCCTCCTCGACGTGGACCAGCCCCTCGGCCTCGAGCGTCTCGCGCGTCTCGGGCTTCAGCGCCCCGTTTCCCATACGGAGCTTCTCGAGGATCGACACTCAGGCCGCCCGCACGGGTCCGGTCAGCTCTTCAGAGCGCTCCCACAGGTCCGCGGCGAGCCGGTCGTCCTGGGCCTGCGCGCTCGGCTCCACCGGGCGCTCCTTCTCCACGTAGCGGCCGCGCAGCTCGCCCGCCGCGGGGTCGAGCGCGAGCCACACCAGCGAGCGCGACCCGCTCTCCGGCGAGCGCAGGAAGGGTCCCGCCAGCGTGAGGCTGAGCCTCACCAGCGCGCCGTCGTTCTTGCCGAAGCCGGTGCGGATCACTCCCGGGTGGAAGCAGTTGGCCGCGATCCCGGGGTTGCGGCGCTGGAGCTCGCGCGTGAAGAGAATGTTGCAGAGCTTGCTGGTGCCGTACACGCGTCCCGGCCGGAAGCGGCCCCTCTCCGCCTGGAGGTCGTCGAGGTCGAGCACGCCGCCCTTGTGCGCGTCGCTCGCGGTGGTGACGACGCGCGCCTCGGACGCGGTCAGCCGCTCCAGCAGCAGGTTCGTGAGCAGGAAGGGCGCGAGGTGGTTGAGCGCGAAGGTCTGCTCGAAGCCGTCGGGAGTCACGTGGCGCGAGGTGAACATGGCGCCGGCGTTGTTCGCGAGCACGTCGATGCGCGGGTAGGCCTCGAGCAGCTCCCCGGCGAGCCGGCGCACCTCGTCCATGCGCGCGAGATCGGCCACGTGCTCGCGCACCGCGACGCCGCCTCCGGCCGCCCGTGCCTCCTCGGCGGTCGCCCGCACGCGCTCCGGGTCCCGGCCCACGACGCCCAGCTCGGCGCCGCGGCGGGCCAGCTCGACGGCCGCCGCATGGCCGATGCCGCGGGTGGCGCCGGTGAGGATCACGGTGGGCATGGGCGAAGGGATACCAGGGCGCGGCGGCCTCGGGGTGGCAACCGCTGCGCGGGGCGCCGGGCGAGGCGTGCGTTAGCCGCTCTGTTACCTGCCCGTTGTCGAACGTTTGGCGGGCTGCTCGACGCTCTCGTCGTCCTGAAGCACGTCGAGAGGAGCCCAGAAATGACCTACAGCGCGAAGAAGGCCAAGCTCGCCAGCATCCTGGTCGGCGCGGCGCTCACCGGGGCCCTGGTGCCCGGAGCGTCGGCCCACCACGGCGGCTCGATGCCGGTCAACCCGTCGACCGCCGACGTGACCGGCGCGGTCGTCAAGGACTACAGCAAGAACTCGGTGAGCGGCAACTACGTCCCCGCCAAGCCGCTCGCCTCCGCCCACGTGATCGACACCGCCCCGGCGGCCAACCCGAAGCCGTCGGACGACGGCTCCGACGTGAGCCTCGCCGCGGTCGGCGCCCTCAGCGGCACGGCGTTCCTCCTGATCGCGGTCGGAGCAGCCGGCGCGAAGGCCCGCCGCGGCCGCCAGAAGGCCCTGCAGGCCTGACCGACTCGCCCGGGCGGGGCGCCTCGCGCGCCTCGCCCGGCCGGGCTAGTGTGGCACGATGCCCGGCCTCGCCGAAGCGGTGGACGCGCTCGCCGCGGCGGAGGAGTTCTCCGGCGTGGTACGCGTCGACCGCGCCGGCGAGGTGGAGCTCGCGCGGGCGTTCGGGCTCGCGCACCGCGCCCACGAGGTCCCGAACACGCTCGACACCCAGTTCGCGCTCGCGAGCGGCACCAAGGGCCTCACCGCGCTCACGATCGTGGGCCTCGTCGAGGACGGCTCGCTCGCCCTCGACACCACCGCGCGCTCGCTGCTCGGCGACGACCTGCCGCTGATCCGCGACGACGTGACGGTCGAGCACCTGCTCTCCCACCGGTCCGGCATCGGCGACTACCTGGACGAGGAGGTGGAGCTCGACCTCGCCGACTACCTCATGCCGGTCCCGGTCCAGGAGCTCGCGACGACAGAGCAGTACCTCGCGGCGCTGGACGGCCGCGAGACGAAGTTCCCGCCGGGTGAGCGGTTCGCGTACTGCAACTCCGGCTACGTCGTGCTGGCGCTGATCGCCGAGCGCGCCGCCGGCACTGCGTTCCACGACCTCGTGCGCGCGCGTGTGTGCGAGCCGGCCGGCATGGCGGACACGCACTTCCTGCGCTCGGACGAGCTGCACGCACGAGCGGCGCTCGGCTACCTCGAGGTCGGCGGCGCCTGGAGGACCAACGTGTTCCACCTGCCGGTCCGGGGCAGCGGCGACGGGGGGATCTACTCGACGGCGGCGGACATCGCCTTGCTCTGGCGCGCCTTCTTCGGGGGACGGATCGTCTCGCCCGCGTGGGTGGCGGAGATGGTCCGGCCCCGCGGCGGGCCGCCGGACGGGCCGACGCGCTATGGGCTCGGCTTCCTGCTGCCGCGACGGGGCGCGATGCTCGAGGGCTCGGACGCCGGGGTCTCGTTCGCCAGCACCCACGATCCGGGCGAGCGGATCACGGCGACGGTGATCTCGAACACGTCCGACGGGGCCTGGCCGATGCGCCGGCTCTTGGCCGAGGCGCTGTTCTAGCCGCGCCCGTTTGCACATATTTGTTTGACATTACTGAGCCGACGGCTTGCTATTCGTGGGGCGTTCCGGCACACTTGTCTGACAAAGTTCCATGCTGGCCAACGAACTGGAACCGCCCGCCGCCGTCCCCGCCGCCCAGCTCCGCGAGCCCGGCGCCGAGACCCTCCCCACCGCTCAGCTCCGCGAGCCCGGCGCCGAGACCCTCCCCACCGCCCGTCTCCTCGAGCGCGGCACCGAGCTCGAGACCGTCGGCGACGTGTTCGCCCGCGCGTCCGGCGGCGCCGGCGGCCTCGTGGTGATCGACGGTCCAGCCGGCGTCGGCAAGACCGCCCTACTGGAGGCAGCCCGCGCCGAGGCGGCGGCCGCGGGCCTGCTCACGCTCCAGGCGCGCGCGGCCGAGCTGGAGCGGGCGTTCGCCTTCGGCGTCGTGCGGCAGCTGTTCGACGACGCCATTCGCGACTCTCCGATCGAGCCGCAGGCGCTCTTCACGGGCCCCGCCCGCCGTGCCGCGGCGCTCTTCGACGTCGAGCTCGACTCCGCCCCGCCAGCGCCCCCCGAGGACCCGTTCGCCGCCCGGCACGCCCTCTACTGGCTCACGGCCAGGCTCGCGTCACGGGAGCCGCTCGCCCTCCTCGTCGACGACGGCCACTGGGCCGACGCGGCCTCGCTGGGCTACCTCACCCACCTCGCCCACCGGCTGCAGGGGATCCCCGCCGCGCTCGTCGTGGCCACGCGGACCGAGGAGCCGCTGCCGGCGCTCGAGCCGCTGCGCCGGCAGGCCGGACAGCGGGCAACGCTCCTCCATGTTTCGCCGCTCGGGGAGGAGGCGGCCGCGATCATGGTCCGCTCCTGCGCCCCCGGCGCCGACGACGCGGTCTGCCGCGCCTGCCACTCGGCAACCGGCGGCAACCCCTTCCTGTTGCTCGAGCTCGCGCGCTCGGCCCTCCGCGACGACGTCGCGGCCGACCCGGCGCGAGTCGCCGAGCAGAGCCCCGAGCGGGTGACCAGCGAGATCGCCGCCAGGCTCGCGAGGCTGCCGGAGCCGGCCGCCCGCCTGGCCCGGGCCGCCGCGGTGCTGGGCGGCGGCGTGTCGCTGCCCCAGGCCGCCGCGCTCGCGGACGTACCGCATGACGACGCCGCGCCGGCCGCCGACACCCTCGTCGCCGCCGGCGTGCTCGGCGGCGCCCACCCGCTCGAGTTCCAGCACCCCCTCATCCGTGCGGCGGTCTACGCCGGCCTCGGCCCCGCGACGCGGTCGGAGGAGCACGCCCGCGCGGCGCGCCTGCTTGCCGAAGAGGGCGCGTCGCCCGAGCGCGTGGCCGCGCAGCTGCTCCGCTGCCAACCCGGCGGCGACCGCTGGGCCTACGACGGCCTCGTCGCGGCCGCCCGCCTGGCGAGTGCGCGCGGGGCGGCAGAGGCGGCAGTCACGTACCTGCGGCGAGCGCTCGAGGAGCCGGCGCCGCCCGAGCTGCGTCCCGAGGTCCTGCTCGAGCTCGGGGCGGCGGAGTCGACGGCGTCAGATCCGGACGCCGCGATCGCACACCTGCGCGAGGCGCTCGTCGGCGACGTCGACGTGGACCTGCGGTTCCGCGCGACGATGCTGCTCGCCGGGCTGCTCGGCCACTCCTGGCGGGTGGCGGAGGCGGCCGACCTGCTCGAGGAGCAGCTGGAGGCGCTCGCCGACCGGCCGGACCTGCGCGCGACCGCCGAGGTGGCGCTGACGAACGTCGCCCGCCTCGACCCGACGACCCGCCCGCGCGCCGCGAGCGTGATCGCCCGCCTGCGCCGGCGCGTGGAGAACGGCGACGAGAGCGACACCGGGGTGCTCGGGACCGTCGCGGCGGAGATGGCGATGGCCGGCGAGCCCGCCGAGCTGACGGCACAGGTTGCCGAGCGCGCGCTGGTCGGCTTCGACGCGGCCGGCCGCGCCGCGCCCGACTGGTCCTCGTGGAACGCGATCCGCGCGCTCGTCCACTCGGGGCGCTACGACACCGCGCTCCCGATCCTCGACCGCGCGCTCGAGCTCGCGGACGAACGCGGCGCGGTGCTGGACGTCGGCGCCGTATACACCTTCCGCGGCGAGCTCCACCTGCACACCGGGGAGCTGGCGAAGGCGGAGGCCGATGCGCGGGCGCTCCACGAGCTCTCGAGGGCCTTCGGCTGGCCGTCGGGCGCGGGCTTCGCCGTCGCCTGGCTGCTCGAGGTGCTGGTGGAGCGCGGCGAGACGGCGGAGGCCGAGTCGCTCCTCGAGGAGGCCGGCTTCACCGGGCCGGCCGCCGCCTTTCCGACCGGATACACGACCATGCACGCGCTCTTCGCTCGCGGTCGCCTGAGGCTCGCGCAGGGCCGGCTCGAGGAGGCCGCCGAGGACCTGCGCGAGTCCGGCCGGCGCGCGACCGGTATCGAGCACGTGAACCCCTCGGTCGTGGCGTGGCGATCCCACCTGGCCTACGCGCTGCTCGAGCTCGGCGAGGCGGACGAGGCACGCCGCCTGGCGGACGCCGAGCTCGAGCTGGCGTGCGCCTTCGGCGCTCCGAGGGCGGTCGGGGCCGCGCTCCGCGGCGCGGCGCACGTGGCCGGCGGGCAGAGCGGCCTGAAGCTGCTGCGCGAGGCGGCCGAGGCGCTCGGGCCCTCCCCGGCCACGCTCGAGCGCGCCCGCGTGCACGCCGACCTAGGTGCCGCCCTGCGCCGCGCGGGCTCGTCGCGGAAGGCGCGCGACCCGCTGCGTCTCGCCGTCGACCTCGCCCACCGCTGCGGCGCGCGCGCCCTCGAGGAGCACGCGCTCGAGGAGCTGCGGGCGGCGGGCGCTCGGCCGCGCCGGCTGGTGACCACCGGCGCGGGCGCGCTCACCCCGAGCGAGAGCCGCATCGCCGAGCTGGCCGCCGCGGGAAACCTGAACCGCGAGATCGCCGAGGCGCTCTTCGTCACGACCCACACGGTCGAGTACCACCTGCGGAACGCGTACCGGAAGCTCGGCATCGCGTCGCGCAGGCAGCTGACGCAGGCGCTCGGTTCCTAGCACGCCTCCCGCGGCGGCAGGCCGGCCGGCACGTCGTCCAGATCGCGGAACTCCGTCGCGAATGACATGAACCGGTGCATGTCCGCGAAGTTGGTGGCGATCCCGAGCGACACGCGGACGGCGCCGCCGGTCTCCATCCCGATCCGGCGGACGTAGTCGTCGAGGGTCGTCCCGTCCCGGAACTCGGTGCGGGCGAGCCGCTCCGGCGACAGCCCGAACGCGGCCTCCCCGGCGCCGGGGTTGCAGAAGCAGCCGGTGCGGATGGACACGTTGTGCGCGGCGGCGACGATGTCGACGTACCGCTCGTCCACAGCGCGGCCGTCGGGGTGGAGGAAGTTGAACGCGATGGTGCCCCCGCGGCGCTCCCAGGTCGCGGGGCCGTAGATGCGGGTGGCGGGCGCCCCGTTCGAGTGCCGCAGCCGCCGCAGCGACTCGAGTAGCCAGGCGCCGAGCAGCTCCACCCGCCGCGAGATCGTCTCGATGCCGATGCGCTCGATATGGCCCAGGCCGATCTCCACCGCCGGAATGCCCAGGTAGTCGACCGTCCCGTCCTCGAACTGCGGATGACCGGGCTGCGGCACGACCGTGTCGCCCTGGACGGTCGCCGCGACGACGGTCCCGCCGCTGAACCAGGGCCGCCGCAGCCGCTCGAGCGCCGGCCGCCGCGCGAGCAGCGTGCCGATGCCCGTCGGATAGCCGAACATCTTGTAGAACGAGAGGGCCACGAAGTCCGGCTTCCACGCCGACAGGTCGAGCCGGCTCGCAGGCACGAACGCGGCGCAGTCGAGCAGCACGTCCCAGCCCGCCTCGTGAGCCGTCTCGATCCACGCGAGCGGGTGCCTGACGCCCGAGAAGTTGGACTGCGCCGGATAGGCGAAGAGCCTGGGCGCGTCGGCGGTGCCGGCGCCGAGCCGCGCCTCGAGCTCGTGCTCGGCCACGCGAAGCGCGGGTGTTTCGAGCGGCACGCACGCCGTCCGCGCGCCGCGCGCGGAGGCGAACTGCCGGATCCCGTTGACCGAGTTGTGGTTGTCGAGCGTCGCGAGGAACCGGCCGCCGGGACCGAACGGATAGGCCTCGCCGACGAGCCGCAGGGCGCCGGTGGCGTTGGCGGTGAAGACACATGCGTACTCGTCCGCGGGCGCCCGGAAGTACCGCAGCACCGCCGCGCGGGCCCGCTCCACGAGCGCGGTAGACGCCGCCGAGGTGGGGTTGATCGAGTGCGGGTTGCCGTGCACGGCGTCGCGCAGCAGGTGCAGGTGCTCCTCGACCTGGGACTCCGCGAAGAGGCCGCCGCCCGTGTAGTCGAGGTACACGTCGCCGCAGGCGTCGAGGCGCCGGTACTCGGTGGCGCGGAGCTCGTCGAGCACGGCCGTCTCGGCGAACGACGGGTTGGCGGCGAGGAACGCGGCCTCCGCCGCCGGCACGCCGTGCGGCTCGAGGCACTCGCGCGCGGCCGGCACGTCGACGAGCGTCGCCATCACGCCCTCACCGGCTGCTCGGGCAGCTCGCACTCGCCCTGCGCGCACACCTCGAACGCCGGGTCCCTCGCCATCCAGCCGCGCCGAACCAGCAGCGCGTGGATCTTGCACCCCAGGCACACGCCCAGCACCGACTCCATCCACATCAGCGTGAGGCAGACGAGGCAGATCGTGCGAGGCAGGAGGCCCCGCACGCCGATCCCGGTGATGACGACCATCGAGAAGGCCATCGCCATGCCGAGGGACCAGGCGAACCGCTTCGGCTTGGCGGAGACCCACTCGGGCGGATGGCCGTGCGTCATCGCGCGCGCGAGGATGCCCATCGGGCTGTACCGGAGGCCGGCCGTCAGCCGGACGAGGAACTCGACGAAGAAGAGGGCCGCGACGATTCGGAGCGGAACGTAGTTCTTCGCGAAGTACGCCTCGCTGAAGCCGACCGCGCCGAAGACCATCGTCAGCCCGGCGGCGGCGCGGACCTCGTTCTCGTCGAAGACGGCGGCCCGCATGTCAGGGCCTGCTCGCATGCGCGCGAGCCTGACGCGGCCCGCTTTCTGATCGCTTTCAGTTCTCTGCGACGGCCAGGCGAGCGCCCTCCGCGAGCGCCTCGAGCTTGCGGTAGGCGGAGTCGCGCGGGAGGTACTTCATGCCGCAGTCCGGCGCCGCGACGAGGCGCTCGGGACCGGCGTGCGGGAAGGCGCGGCGGATGCGCCCGGCGACGGTCTCGGGTGTCTCGACCTCGTCGGTCGAGAGATCGAGCACGCCGAGGATGATGGTCTTGTCGGGGAGGGAGTCGAGCACGTCGAGCTCCAGCCCGGACTGCGCGGTCTCGATGCTCACCTGGTCGCACTCGGTGGCGCCCAGCTCCGGCAGGAACGAGTAGCCGCTCGGCCGCTCGTGGATGATCGCCGCGTACCCGAAGCAGATGTGCACGGCGGTCGTCTGCGGGATTCCGTCGGTCGCGCGCTTGAGGACCTCGAGTCCGTACTCGCGGGCAGCGTCGGGCCGGGCCTGCATGTACGGCTCGTCGACCTGGACGATGTCGGCGCCCGCCTCGAAGAGGTCGAGGATCTCGCCGCGGACGGCGTCCGCGTAGGCCATGCCGAGCTCGTCGGGCGCGCCGTAGTGGTCGTCCTGGGCCTGCTGCGACATCGTGAACGGGCCGGGCACCGTCATCTTCGTGCGCCGGCTCGTGTGCGCCTTCAGGAACTCGAGGTCGCGCACCTGCACCGGGTGGCGCCGCGAGACCGGCCCGACCACGCGCGGCACGGGGTTCGGGTGGCCGCTGCGGTCGAGGGCTGTGCCCGGGTTGTCGATGTCCACGCCGTCGAGCGCGGTCGCGAAGCGGTTCGAGTAGCTCTCGCGGCGCATCTCGCCGTCGGTGACGATGTCGAGCCCGGCGCGCTCCTGGTCGGCGATCGCGAGCCGGGTGGCGTCGTCCTGGGCCTCGTCGAGGTACGCGGGATCGACCCGCCAGAGCTCGGTCGCCCGCACGCGCGGCGGGAAGCGCCCGCGCAGCTTCTCGCGGTCGATCAGCCAGTCAGGCTGGGCGTAGGAGCCGACGAGGCTGGTGGCGATGGCGCTCATGGCCGCCGAGTTTCCCACGACCGGTTTGCTCCCTGCCGCGCGGGCGGCTACCCGCACTCGCGGACACCGGCTGGCCGGATCGCCGGCGCGCGCCCCCGATGTGACAGTTGCACCCGAGCCAACGGAAGAACACGGGGAGACACGATGAACGACACCCACACACCCACCCGCCGGCGCCATGGCGCCGGCCGCATCGCGCTGCTGGTCGGCGGCGTCCTCACCGCCCTCACCGCGGTCGGCGCGCTCGCCCTCGGAGGCGTGGCGCTCTGGGCCGACGGCGAGAAGGACTCCCATGGGTACCTCTCGACCGACGGCCACCGCTTCGCCACCGGTACCCGCGCGCTCGCGTCGGAGAGCCTCGACATCGACCTCGACGGCGCCGAGAAGCTGGTCGACACGACCGACCTCGGGGACATCCGCCTCAAGGTCTCGTCGGAGTCGGGCAAGCCGGTGTTCGCCGGCATCGCGCGCAGCGACGACGTCGCCGCCTATCTGCGCGGGGTCGCGCACAGCGAGGTCACCGACCTCGACTACACCCCGTTCGACGCGACCTACGCCAATCGCGCCGGGACCCGCAAGCCGGGCGCGCCGGGCGACCAGCGCATCTGGGTCGCGTCCACGCAGGGCACCGGCGAGCAGACGCTCGACTGGGACGCGAAGGACGGCGACTGGTCGGTGGTCGTGATGAACGCCGACGGCTCGTCGGGCGTCGCGGCCGACGTCAAGGCCGGGGCGAAGGTGCCGTACCTCAAGGAGATCGGCTGGGGCGGCATCGGCGGCGGCATCGTGCTGCTCCTGGTCGCGACCGGGCTGATCGTGCTCGGCGGGCGCCCGCCGCGCGACCCGCGGCCCGCGGCGGCGGCGGGCGGGCTGGCGCCGGCGGCGGGCTGAGTCCCCGGGACGGTCCGCCCGCTCCGCGGGCGGGCCGTCCCTCGTCAGCCGCCGCTCGCGACGAGGTCGTCCAGCACCTCACCCCAGGAGCTCACGGCGATCGAGAGATGACCCTGGTCGGGCAGAAGGTGCGGGCGTGCGCCGCCCACGCGGGCCGCGAGCCATTCGCCGTGCGCGTAGGGCACGAACTGGTCGAGGCGACCCTGCCAGATCGCCACCGGGCGGTCGATGGCGCCGAGGTCGAAGCCCCAGTCGCGGATGAACGCCATGTCGTCGTCGAACCAGCCCCAGACGCCGCGGCTGATCGAGGCCTTCAGGCCGGCGGCGACGTAGTCCGCGTACTCGCCGGTCAGCGCCTGGCGATCGACGCCCGAGAGCAGGCCGCCGAGCGCCTCGTGCAGCTGGGCGCCGGTGATGCCGGCGAACTCGCGCTCCATGTGCTCGAGGAACTCGGTCAGGGCATCGGCGCCGGCCTCGGCAGCCCCGAACTCGGCGAGGTTCTCATCGCTCATGCCGTCGAGCCAGTCGAGACCCTCGGCGTCGCGTGGGGCGCAGGACGCCACCGCGGCGGCCGCGAGCACCCTGTCCGGCATGAGGGCGGCGCACGCCAGGGCGTGGGGGCCGCCGCCCGATCCGCCGACCGTGAAGAACCGCTCGGCGCCGAAATGGTCGGCGATCGCGGCCACGTCGTCGACGCAGTCGGCCACGCTGCGGCCCTCGTGACGGTCGGAGGTCGCGTATCCCGGGCGCGAGTAGGTGACCTGGCGCAGGCCGCGGTCCGCACCCTCGGCGACGTGGGGCGGGTAGAGGATCCCGGCGCTCGGCGTGCCGCCGTGGACGATCACGAGCTGCCCGTCCTCCGGACCGCCGGCCTCCACGTCGAGCCGGCGTCCCTCGCCGGCCGCGATCTGGATGCGCCCGTCCACGCGGGCGAGCTTAGTTGCTCGAGGCGCGGGCGCTATCCGTCGCGCTCGCGGCGCTCGAGCCGCGCGCGCAGCGACGCGAACCAGCAGCCGCCCATGACGAACAGGGCGGGGGCGCCGGTCAGCAGCGTCTCCTCGAGCGGGATGCCTGCGATGTGGCCGATGACGAGCATCTGGTGTTGAGACACCAGCGCAGCGCCGAAATCATCGCTTCCGTCTTGGCTCGATGCGAACATCTGTTCGTGTCAAATGGGCAGGCCACGATCCTCCACGCCGACCTCGACTCATTCTTCGCCTCGGTCGAGCAGCGCGATGACGTGCGGCTGCGCGGCCGCCCGGTGGTGGTCGGCGGGGGCGTCGTGCTGGCGGCCAGCTACGAGGCCAAGGGCTACGGCGTGCGGACCGCGATGGGCGGCTCGACAGCCCGCCGGCTCTGCCCGCACCTCGTCGCCGTCCCGCCGCGGTTCTCGGCCTACACGGAGGCGAGCAAGGCGGTGTTCGCGGTGTTCGAGGACACCGCGCCGCTGGTCGAGGGGCTGTCGATCGACGAGGCCTTCCTCGACGTCCGCGGGCTCGAGCGGATCTCCGGGACGCCGGCCGAGATCGCCCGGCGGCTGCGCCGGGTGGTGCTCGAGGAGGTCGGGCTGCGCATCACGGTCGGGGTCGCGCGCACCAAGTTCCTCGCCAAGGTCGCGAGCGGGGTGGCCAAGCCGGACGGGCTCCTGGTGGTGCCGCCGGAGGGCGAGCTGGCGTTCCTCCATCCGCTCGAGGTCGAGCGGCTGTGGGGCGTGGGGCCGGCCACGGGCGCAAAGCTCCGCAACCTGGGCATCACGAAGGTCCGCGAGGTGGCCGCGCTGCCGGAGAGCGCGCTGATCGCGCTGCTCGGGCGAGCCGCGGGGCGCCATCTGCACGCGCTCGCGCACAACCGCGATCCGCGCCCGGTGCAGGTGCGGCGGCGCAGCAGGTCGATGGGAACCCAGCGGGCGCTAGGCCGGGGGCGGCGGTCGGCGGAGGAGCTGGACACGGTGCTGGTCGGGCTGGTCGACCGGCTGAGCGGCCGGCTGCGCACGGCCCGACGGGTCTGCCGGACGGTGATCCTGCGATTACGTTTCGACGACTTCTCGCGCGCGACCCGATCGCACACGATGTCGGACGCGACCGACCGGACCGGGACCATCCTCGCCACGGCCCGCGGCCTGCTCGCGGCGGCGATGCCGGCGATCGAGAGACAGGGCCTGACGCTGCTCGGGATCGCGCTCCAGGGCCTCGAGGACGTCAGCGCCGTCCAGCTTGCGCTGCCGTTCGAGCGGACGAGCCTGCTCGACGCGGTGATCGACGACGTGCGCGACCGATTCGGCGCGACCGCGATCACCCGCGCGGTCCTCCTCGGCCGCGACACGGGATTCACGATGCCGCACCTGCCGGATTGAGCGGGGCGGCGCGGCGCGCGCCGTCTGCCCCGCCCACGACTCCGCGCGAGCCGCGCGTCCAGGCCCGCGCTCTCGCCTACGTTTCGCCCGGCGCGCGCCCGCTCAGCCACGTGTCGCCCCGCTCTTGTGCCCTCGCCCGCGCGCCGCCCGGCTACGCCGGCCGCGGCGGCAGCTCCTGCACGGACCAGCCGTTGCCGTCCGGATCCTCGAAGAAGACGAAGCTGCCCCAGTCGAAGCGCTGGATGTCGGACACCTCGACGCCGCGGCCGGCGAGCTCGTCGCGCGCCGCCTCGATGTCGTCGACCACCAGCTGGAGGCCCTGGGCCGAGCCGGGCTCGGTGTCGACGACGCCCTTGCCGAGGGCGATCGAGCATGCGGAGCCGGGCGGCGTGAGCTGCACGAAGCGGATCTCGTCGCTGACGGTGTGATCGTGGTCGGCGTTGAAGCCCGCCTGCTCGGTGTAGAAGGCCTTGGCGCGGTCCACGTCCGAGACGGGCACGGCCACCAGCTCGAGCTTCCAGTCCATGTGGGTTCCTTCGCGGTTCGGGTCCGGGTCCGCCGGCCGGTCGCCGGCACGCCGCCGAAGGTAACGACGATTGAGGTCAGGTCACGGCCGCAATTCCGGCGAGCCAGTCGCGGACCGCCGCGGACACGGCATCGAGGTCGGTCCTCAGGCTGTGGTTGCCGGGCACGCGAGCGACCGTGCGGTCGGGGCCCGCCGGCGGCATGCCGAACGGGTCGCTCTCACCCTGGACGACGAGGGTCGGGACCGTGAGGGCGTCGAGCTCGTCGATGCGGCTGGGCGCCGGCTCCTTGCCGGAGCGGCGCGGCGGCCGCAGGGGGAACGCGAGGCAGAGAACCGCGATCGCACCGGTCTCCTCGGCCGTGCGGCAGGCCACGCGCGCACCCATGGAGCGGCCGCCGGCGATCAGCGGGAGGCCAGCGAGCCCGCCGCCGAGCAGATGCTCGACCACGGCGATCCAGGCGGCGTCGAGCTGAGGCGCCGGCGCCGGCGACTTCCGGCCGGCCACCCGGTACGGCTGCTCGACGAGCGCGACGCTGATCCGCTCGGACAGGGCCACCTCCGTTGCGGCGACGAGATCGCGCGACCCGACGCCGCCCCCGGCGCCATGCCCGAGGACGAGCGCCGCGCCCGGATCGTCCGCCCGGTGCAGATGCGCCCGCGCCGGCCCGTGCGGAGTGTCGATGTCGAGGGCCGCCACCCGGCGGATGCTAGGGGCCGCCCGGCCTGGGGGCCTCACGCCCCCGTGCGCGGCCCGCCGTCGGACGCGGCCTCACCCCCGCGCCCGCCCTCCCGCCGCCGCGAACGCTTCCAGCGCGCGCACGATCTCCTCCGGCTGGCCCTCGGGCAACGGCGTCGCCCGGACGATCGGCGGGAACAGCACCCACACCACCGAGCCACCGATGTGCCGGATCACCGGGCGGCCGTCGGGCGCGATGAACAGCCGCTCGAAGTGCACGCGGGCGACCGCCTCGGCGAGGGACGCGTCCGAGCTCAGGGCCTCGGCGAGCTGTGCGGCCGCCTCGTCGCCGCCGCGGGCGCGGAACCTCACCCCCTGCATGCGCACGACGCCGCGGCCGCGCGCCTTGAGCCCGCCGCTCGTGGCGGGCAGGACAGGCTCCGCCGTCGACACCTCGAGTCCCCAGTTGCCGCCGAACACCGCGCCCTCGCCCGTGAGCTCCAGCCGCAGGTCGCGGGCGCCCTGCCCCCCGCGCAGGATCACCGCGAAGTCCGAGGGGCCGTTCTCGGAGCGATAGCCGAGCCGCTCGAACGCCTCGACGTCCGTCCTGAGGGTCGTCGCAGCCCGGCGCTTGCTCAGCCCGCGCACGCGGCGATCGTTACGGCCTGGCCAGCGTGTCCGCCCTCGGGTCGTCCGGGATCGCGCTCTCGACCTCGTCCATGTACTCGACCTCGGCGTACACCTCGCGGAGCGGGATCGGCCGGAACTGCGCCGCCAGGCTCCGCATGAACACGAGGTTGTAGAGGAGCGCGACCACCGCCGAGACCCCGAGGAAGATCAGGTAGTCGCGGTAGATGTGGTCGCGGACGGTGGGGTCGGGGAAGATCTTCACGGCCGCCCAGATCAGCAGGCCGATCCCGATCAGCTGCGGTATCGGGAACAGCGGACTGCGGAACGGCCGAACCGCGGTCGGCTCCCGGATCCTCAGGACGATCACCGCCAGGTGGATCATCACGTAGGCGGTCGCCCAGCCGAGCACGCCCGCGAGTATCAGCTCGATGAACGTCGCCGACGTCGCGGCGTCGAAGACGTTCATCAGGATCGGGATCAGCGCCATGACCGCGATCCCGACGACGGGCGCGCGGGTCGCGGGCAACAGGTATCCGAACGGCTTCGGCGCCTGCTGGGTGAACGACATGCCGTAGAGCAGGCGCGGGAGGCCGGCCAGCAGGGCGTTGAGCGTCGAGACGGTGGCCGCGATGGACACGATCGCCATCCACCACTTGCCGGTGTCGCCGAGCATCGCGATCGCGATGTTCATGTGCGTGAGCTGGGTCGGATCGCCGAGCTTGTCCGCCGGGATGTAGCGGGTCCCGGCCATCCCGTACAGCACGAGCGGAACGGCGATCAGGGCGAGCCCGACGAACATGCCCGTGGGCAGCTGGCGCTTGGGGTTCTCGAGCTCCTCGGCGAGCGGGCACGTGTACTCGAGCCCGACGAACGTGAACACCGCCAGCCCGAGCAGCCCGCTGAGGGTCGCCATATCGAAGTGGATGCCGGGCATCGCGGGGCCGATCGGGTCCTCCGATCCCCAGCCGAACAGGCCGATGAGCCCGAAGATGAAGAGCGAGATCGCGATCAGGAACGTGAGCGAGATCTCGAGCGCCGCGAACGGCCGCACGCCGAACACGTTCAGCAGCGCGACGGCCACGACGATGATCGTCACCCATAGCTTCGGGTCACCGCCGGCGCCGAGGAAGTCCGTGATGACCACGGCGGGCAGGAGCGCCTCGGCCGCGGTCGGGAAGACCATGATCGCGATGTAGCCCACCAGGACCGTGAGCGAGCCCGCGAACGCGCCCAGTCCGGCGCGCACGTACTCGTTCATCGAGCCTGCCTTGGGGATGAGCGTGGCGAGCTCGGAGAAGCTGATCGCCTGCATGTACATCGCCAGCAGGCCGATCCCGAGGGCGGCGAGGAAGATCCAGCTTGCAGCGAAGCCCTGACCGACGCTGACCAGCACCGTCGTCGCCACGATCAGCCCGAAGACGGTGCTGATCGCGGTCGGCAGCCCGACTGCGCGCCGCTCGAGTTGCGGAGCCTGTGGGTGCGCTTCCAATGAACTCACCTCTCCTCCACCGCTGCGCGAACCACCCGCGATCGAGCGGCCGCCCGGTTCGGATACATTACGCAGAAGCTTCGGACGGTGTCAATCGTCACTAGCGCGAGCTGGAGGCGCAAAATGCGGGGCGCTCGCGGCCGCGCGCTCCTGGGGAGCTTCGCGCCCACGCACTAGCCGCCTGCCACCCGCCCAGGCTTTCTCCCCGTTCGTGGATACATTACGCAAACTCGGCTACGCTTCAGCCATGAGCGCCGGCGCAGCCGAGCTCCGCGTCGACCTTCTCGACCACGACCTCTTCGCCGATCACGAGCCCTGGGAGGTCTTCGATCTTCTCCAGCGCGACGCGCCCGTGTACCGGCATCCGGAGCGGAACGGCCGGGGCTTCTGGGCGGTCACGAAGTACGACGACGTGCTCGGCGTACTGCGCGACACGAAGACGTTCTCCTCCGAGATCGGCGGCTCCGCGACGATCGAGGACCTTCCCGAGGACGTGCTCGAGGCCAGGCGCAACTTCCTCGAGTTCGACCCCCCCAAGCACGGCAGGTACCGGCGGCTCATCTCGACGAACTTCACTCCCGGCGCCGTGGGAAAGTACGAGGAGTGGCTGCGCGGGCTCGTGACGTACCGGCTGGACCGCGTGGTGCCGATGGGCGAGCTCGATCTGGTGGCCGAGCTCGCGGCCCCGATCCCGATACGGGTCCTCGCGCACGTGCTCGGCCTGCCCGAGGACAAGCTGCCGCGGCTGATCGAGCTCGGCGACCGCCTGCTGGTGGACACGGACCCGGGCATCGTCGGCGAGCTCGCGTATTCCGGTGAGCGCGAGGAGGACCGCTACAAGCCCTTCGGGTCGCCCTGGGCGGACGAGCTCTGCGCCCTCGGCCGCGAGTACTACGCCCAGCGACGCGAGTGCCCACGCGACGACGTGCTCACCCTCATCGCCAACGCCGAGATCGATGGCGAGCCGCTGTCGCCACGCGACCTCGACAACACGTTCGCCCTGCTCGTGGTCGCCGGCAACGAGACGACCCGGCAGGCGATCGCGCTCGGCACCCTCGCGCTAGCGGAGAACCCCGAGGAGTACGAGCGGCTGCGGGCGGACAGGTCGCTCGTCCCGTCCGCCGTCGAGGAGCTGCTGCGGTTCTCATCGCCGGTCTGGTTCTTCCGCCGCACCGCCAGGACCGACGCGACCATTCGCGGCGTGCCGATCGCCGCCGGCGACAAGGTCGTCGTCTGGTTCGCCGCCGGCAACCGCGATCCGGACCACTACCCGGAGCCTCACCGCCTCGACGTGGCGCGCAATCCCACCGACCACCTGACGTTCGGCAGGGGTGGTCCGCACATCTGCCTCGGGGCGCACCTCGCGCGGCTCGAGGTGCGGGTGTATCTGGAGGAGCTGCTCGAGCGGGTCGAGCGCGTGGAGCTCGCGGGCGAGCCGCGGCGGCTGCGGTCGAACTTCACGAACGGGCTGTCGGAGCTGCCGATGCGGCTCGTCCCGGGCTGAGGCGCATGCCGGGGCTGCCCGGCTCCAGGCGCGCCGGGGCGGCCCGGCCCGAAGCGGCACGCGCGCCCGGCGCGGCCGCTCAGCCCGCCGTCGCCTCGGCCCGCGCCACGAGCTCCCGGCACAACCGCCCGACCTGCCGCACGTCGTCCGTGTACTGCGACGGCTTGAAGCAGATCGTCGTGTAGCCGCTCGCCACCTGGGCCGGGATGCTCTCGGCGGCCTCGGCCAGGTCGCCCGGGCTCGACGCGTCGGGAAACCGCGGCCGGATCCCGCCGACCACCTCCAGCTCGGCCATGTCCCGCCCGGCGGCCGCCATCGCCGTCCGGAGCGGCTCGAGCTCCTCGGCGGTCGGCTGCCCGAACGGATGGAAGCCGTGCCCGTACTCCACGAGCCGGCGCACGATCCACGGCGCGACGGACGTCCCGCCGAACCACAGCCGGGGTCCCTCCGGGCGGAACGGCTTCGGCTCGAGGTACACCTCGGCGAACCGGTAGTGCTCGCCCTCGAAGCTCGCCGGCGTGCTCCGCCACAGCTCGCGCCAGACGGCCAGGTGCTCGTCGAGCAGCGCCCCGCGGCTCTCGAACGGCACGCCAAGGGCGTCGTACTCCTCGCGGTGCCAACTGACCGTCGGTTGCACCACGAGCCGACCCTCGGACAGCAGGTCCAGCGTCGCGAGCTGGTGCGCGAGCAGCAGTGGATGGCGAAGCGGCGCGATGATCGCCGCGGCGATCTGGCGCAGCCGCGTGGTCGCGGCGGCGATCGCACCGAGCAGCACGATCGAGTCGGGCCACGGCGTCGCCGGGTCCTGGTTGCCGGGGGCGGCGTAGTCGCGCGGGTTCTCCATCCGCCCCTGCGCCCCGGACGACGGGCCGAGCACCAGGTGCTCGCTCAGCATCACGCCGTCCACGCCCGCGTCCTCGGCCTCCTGCGCGATCCGGACCAGTGCGCGCAGGTCGCGGGCGGGCGTCATCGTCCAGTTCTCGGAGAGGACGAGGACGATGCGCGGGGCGGTCACCTGGCGGCCCACCACGCGTCGAACAGCCGGTACGCCTGTTCGCGCGCCGCCGCGCCGTGGCGCGCCCCCTGCTCGTCGATCAGCTCCGGGGTGACGCCCGGCGGCAGCGTGTCCGCCATGCGGATCCACGTGCTCATCCGCTCCGGCGTGACCTCGGGGTGAAACTGCACGCCGAGGTGCGGCCCCACGCGGAAGGCGGCCGGGCCGGCGGCGGTTCCCGCCAACGGCCGCGCGCCCGGCGGCGGCCGCAGCACCTCGTAGTGGTACTGCGCCCACGGTCCCGCGGGTATCGACTCGTCGTCGCTCTCGATCGGCAGCCAGCCGATCTCCGGGACGCGCGCCCGCTCCACGCCGCCGCCGAGCGCGAGGGCGAGGGTCTGGCCGCCGAAGCACAGCCCGAGCACGGGCACCTCGGCCTCGAAGGCCTCCCGCATCGCGGCCAGCTCGTCCTCGACCCACTCCGGGCGGCCGTCCACGGCGCTCGCCGGCGAGCCCAGGGAGGCGAGGAAGAGCCGGCCCCGCACAGGTGGCGGCGGGCGCTCCCAGACCGGGTGCGTCTCGTATTCGATGCCGCGCTCGTCGAGCCACTCGCCGAGCCGGTCGGGCGGCCCCGCGGGGCCGTGCTGGAGGATCAGACCGCGCCTTGACACCAACTCGTTAGAAGCCTAACGTTCTCCGCCCCGCGTGGTCCAGTCGTCCGTCGACAGCCCGAGCTTCGTGCCCGAGGAGGCAGACGTGCTCGCGCGGGTGGCGGGAATGCCGGTCGACCACTCGGCGATGGCCGTGGTCGCGAACGCGTGGCGCGCCGCCCAGGGCGTCCGCTCGTACCTCGAGCGGAGCGTCCTTCGCCCCGAGGGCCTGTCGTTCGCCGGCTTCTCGGTTCTCTTCAACCTGTGGGTGTGGGGCCCGATGGAGACGCGCGCGCTCGCCGCCTCCATGTCGTGCTCCCGTGCGACCGTCAGCACGGTGTCGACCACCCTCGAGCGCGCCGGGCTGGTCGCGCGGCGCGGCGACGAGCGCGACCGCCGCCTCGTGCTCCTCGAGTTGACCGCCGCCGGGCGCGCCACGATCGAGGACCTGTACCCGCGCTTCAACGCCGGCGAAGCGGCGCTCGCCGCCAGCCTCTCGCCCGAGGAGCGCTCCACGCTCGCCGAGCTGCTCCGCCGCCTCGTGCTCGCCTCCAAGGAGCCCGCCGGTGACGACTGAGCCCGCCACGGCCGGCACGCGGGTGGAGGTGGAGGGCGTGAGCGTGCCCACCGGTCACTACATCGACGGGCGGCGGGTCGCCTCGACGGACACGTTCGAGGTCCGCAGCCCGATCGACTGGGACGGCTGGCAGCTCGCCGACATGGCGCGCGGCGGCAAGGACGAGGTCGACGCCGCCGTCGCGGCCGCGCGGCGCGCGTTCCCGGACTGGGCGGCGCTCGGTCCGGAGGGCCGGCGCACGGCGCTCGGCAGGCTGGCGGACGCCATCGACGCCGCCGTGCCGCGCCTGGCCGCCGTCGAGACCGTGGACAACGGGTCGCTGCTCGAGGCGATGTCGCTGCGGGTGCTGCCGCGCGGGGCGAACAACATCCGCTTCTTCGCCGACTACGCCGTCGAGCGCCTCGCTGAGCCCGCCCGCGAGCTGCCCGGCGGCGAGCGGAACAGGGTGCGCCACGACCCCTGCGGGGTGGTGGCTGTCTCGACGCCGTGGAACGCGCCCTTCATGCTCGCCACCTGGCGCGTGGGGCCGGCACTGGCGGCCGGGAACGCGGTCGTGCTGAAGCCGCCCGAGTGGGCGCCGCTCACGTGCTCGATCCTCGGCGACCTGGCCGAGGAGGCCGGGCTGCCGCCGGGGGTGCTGAACATCGTGCACGGCACGGGCGCGGAGGCCGGGGCCCCGCTGACCGGCCACCCGGGCGTGGACCGCGTGGCATTCACCGGCTCGCCGCAGACCGCGCGCACCGTCTACGCCGGCGCTGCCGCCCACCTCACGCCGGTGTCGTTCGAGCTCGGCGGAAAGTCGCCGTTCGTCGTGTTCGAGGACGCCGACCTCGACGCCGCCGCGTCCACCGCCGCCTATCAGTACGACAACTCCGGGCAGGTGTGCCTGGCAGGCACCCGGCTGCTCGTCCAGGAGTCGATCGCCGAGCCGTTCCTCGAGCGATTCAGGGCGCACGTGTCCGAGATCGTCGTCGGCGATCCGCGCGAGCCCGGGACCACGTACGGCCCGCTGATCCATCCCGTCGCCCTCGAGCGGGTGACCGGGCACGTCTCTCGGGCGCTCGAGGCCGGCGCGCGGCTCGTGTTCGGCGGCGAGCCGCTCGGCGGCCTCTACTACCCGCCGACCCTCTTCGCCGACCTGCCGCCGCGGGCCGAGATCCTCGCGCGCGAGGTGTTCGGGCCCGTGCTCGCCCTGCAGCTGTTCGGCGACGAGGGCGAGGCGATCGAGCTCGCCAACGCGACCGACTACGGGCTCGCGGCGACCGTCTACACCGGCAGCGAGGCGCGCGCCGACCGCGTCAGCGCCGCCGTGGTGGCCGGAACCGTGTGGGTGAACTGCTTCTACGTGCGCGACCTCGAGACACCCTTCGGCGGCGCCCGCGAGTCCGGCATCGGCCGCGAGGGCGGCCACCACTCGTTCGACTTCTACTGCGACGTGAAGACGGTCTGCGAGCGGACGTCGCTGTTCGGGTAGGG
>DASXAA010000249.1:0-3180 GCA_036407035.1 Thermoleophilaceae bacterium
CCACATCTGGGACGTGCACATGCCCCGCCGGTACCCCGCCCGCTTCGACAGCCGCCGGTACGGGCGCGACGTCTACGAGCGCGCGCTCGCGGGGTTCGACCCCTGGCTGGGGACGCTGCTCTCGGTCGTCGGCGACTCGACGCTCGTCGTCCTCACGGGCGACCACGGCGAGAACACGCGGCTCGAGCCGCGCACGCTGCGCACCCAGGAGCTCCACCGGCGGGCGGTCCGGCGGCTGCCGGTCATCCCGTGGGCCCAGTGGACGCTGAACCGCGGGGCGCGGTCGGACTCGAAGCGGCTCCTCCAGATGGCGCCGAGGCACCTCTGGGGCCACGGCCAGACGCTGTTCGAGCCGCTGGTCCGCGTGCCGCTCGTCTTCCGCGGCGCCGGCGCCGTCCCGGGCCGGCTCGAGACCCCGGTGAGCCACGTCGACCTGGCGCCGACCCTGCTCGCCCTCACGGGCATCGTGCCCGGGGCCGGATGGCAGGGCCAGAGCCTCGCCGGCTCGATCCGCGGGGGGAGCGAGCCGGAGGCGCGCCCCGTCGCGATGGAGATCGCGGGCGAGCCGAAGATGCCGCCGGTGCGCCAGCGTGCGATCCGCGACGGGCGCTACAAGCTCATCACCTCGTTCGACGACGCCCGCTGGGCGGAGGCGCTCTACGACCTGGAGGCCGACCCGCACGAGCGCACGAACCTCGCCCGGCGGAGGCCGGACGTGGCCGACGCGCTGCGCGCCAAGCTGCGCGCCCTCGTGGCCGAGGAGGCCGAGACGGTCGCGATCGCGGGCGACGAGGACGAGGAGATCGCCGACCGGCTTCGAGAATTGGGCTATCTGTAAGCGGCACTTGCTGCTAGGGTGTGACGGAACCCGGAGTCGACCGAAGGAGGCGGACAGATGATGACGACCGATCGAGCAGCCTCCCGGCGCCGTACCGCCTGACTCCGGCACTCGTCTCTCATCGCTCCTGAGTCGGGCCCGCCGGCGCCCGTAGCGCTGTCCACCCCAACTCAGGAGATCACGCGTTGAACATCTCATCCCTCGGCTGGGGCGAGGCCCTCGCCGAGACATTCCAGGAGCATGCCGACGCCGGCCTTCGCCCCGGCCGTGTCGCGATCCAGCACCGGGGCGCATACGTCCTCCTCACCGAGGAGGGCGAGGTGTGGGCCGGCGTCCGCGGCCGGCTCCGGCATGACGCCGGCTCGACCTCGGAGCTCCCGGCCGTCGGCGACTGGGTGGCCTACGATCAGCCGGACGGCGCTGAGCGCGCCACCGTCCACGCCGTTCTGCCGCGCCGGTCGGCGGTCACGCGAAAACAGGCCGGCTTCGAGACGACCGAGCAGGTCGTCGCGGCCAACGTCGACGTGCTCTTCGTCGTCACCTCGCTCAACCAGGATCTGAACGTGCGCCGTATCGAGCGCTACATGACCCTCGCCTGGGAGAGCGGCGCCGACCCGGTCGTCGTCCTCACCAAGGCCGACCTGTGCGCCGACGTCGGCACCGCGGTCGCGCTGGTCGAGACGGTCACGTTCGGCGTTCCCGTCCACGTCACCTCGGCGCTCACCGGCGAGGGGATCGAGGGCGTCCGCGTACATCTGGAGGGTGGCCGCACCGGTGCCGCCGTCGGGTCGTCGGGCGTCGGCAAGTCGACGCTCATCAACCACCTGTGCGGTGAGGAGCGGCTCGCGACGAAGGAGATCCGCGAGGACGGCCGCGGCCGGCACACGACCAGCCATCGCGAGCTGATCGTGCTGCCGGGCACGGGCTGTGTCATCGACACGCCCGGCATGCGCGAGCTCCAGCTGTGGGACTCCGAGGAGGGGCTCGAGCGCGCGTTCGAGGACGTCGACGAGCTCATCGCCGAGTGCCGTTTCTCGGACTGCGCGCACGACACCGAGCCCGGGTGCGCCGTGCGCGCGGCGATCGCCGCCGGACGGCTCGACGCGGAGCGGTTCGAGAGCTATCGCAAGCTCCAGCGCGAGCTGCGATGGCTGGAGATCCGCCACGACGCCCGCGCCCGCTCGGATGAGCGCAAGCGCTGGCGCGCGATCAACAAGGAGGCGCGGGCCCGGGCGCGCCCGTAGGAAGGAGAGGCGATGAAGGACTACGACCCGGCGAAGAGCTTCCTCGGCGAGGCGGCCGAGCAGTACGACCGCCACGCGCGCGGCGACGAGGAGGACGCCGTGGCGTTCCTGGCGGAGCTGGCCGGCGCCGGCCCCGCGCTCGAGCTCGCGATCGGCACCGGCCGGATCGGCCTGCCGCTTGCCGCGCGCGGCGTCGCCGTCGAGGGCATCGACCTCTCGCCCGACATGGTCGCCCAGCTCCGCAGAAAGCCGGGCGGCGGAGACATTCCGGTCACGATCGGCGACTTCTCCGAGGTGCCGGTCTCCGGGAGCTACCGGCTCGTCTACATCGTCTTCAACACGTTCTTCAACCTCCTCCACCAGGAGGAGCAGGTGCGCTGCTTCGAGAACGTCGCCGCGCACCTGTCCGATGACGGCGCGTTCGTGATCGAGGCCCGCGTCCCGGCGCACATCCACGCGCTTCCCGCCAACCAGTACGTGCACGCCGAGGAGGTCGGGGTCGACGAGGTGTGGCTGGACGTCGCGAAGTACGACCCGGTCACGCAGCGGCTCGAGGAGACCCACGTGCGGCTGGGCGCCGGCGGGGTCGGGCTCTTCCCGATCGTCACCCGCTACTGCTACCCGAGCGAGCTCGACCTCATGGCGCGGATCGCCGGCCTTCGGCTCAGGGAGCGGTGGGGCGGCTGGAACCGCGAGCCGTTCGACGCGCGCAGCGAGCTGGCGGTGTCGGTGTACGGGCGCTAGAGAACCTCGTCGCTCATGAACAGCGGGTGCAGGAAGATCAGCAGGAAGGGCACCACCGCCAGATAGACGGATACGGCCCGTTCCTTACGGACGACCGCGATCAGTGCGAAGACCGGGGCCATGATCGCGAACACGCCGGTGACGGCGATGCTCAAGAGGTCATACATGCCCCAGGCGGTGGCAAACGCCGGGTCGTCCGGGCTGAAGGCCATCGCGATGCCAAGCATCACGAGTCCGACCGCGGCCGCCGCCGTCATTCCCAACGCCCACCGGCCCAGTCGTGTGGTGGGCGCGACGGCGATGCGACGCGGCTCCTTCACAGGAACGTGGTACGTCGACATTGGAGTCACCTCC
>DASXAA010000250.1:0-2194 GCA_036407035.1 Thermoleophilaceae bacterium
GAAGGCCTCCTTCGAGAGCAGCTTCAGCACATCCGCGGCGGGCTGCAGCATCCCGTACGGGCCGACCCGGTTCGGCCCGATGCGCGACTGGAAGCGGCCGAGGATCTTGCGCTCGCCGAGCAGGATGATCGGCACGAGCTGGAGGAAGACGGCGAAGATGATGATCGACTTGACGATCAGGACGAGGGTTCCCTCGACAGGCGCCGGCATCAGGTCCCGACCCCCACGGGCCGCCGCGCTGCCGACAGCTCGACCGGGCCGTCGGCCAGGCTCGTCGCGCCGCTGAGGAACACGCTGCCTTCGGGCACGCCCGTGCGGACCGCAGCCGTGGCGGTCACCTCCTCGCCGCCCGCCGCGACGCGGATCTCGTCGCCGTTCGCGACGCCCGCGCGGCCCGCGTCCTCGGTCGAGATCTCCGCGCGCGCGCGCGTGGAGAGGAAGCGGAGCGACGGCGCCTGCTCGACCTCTGGGCCCGACCAAAGGCTCGGCACGCCCGCCAGGCGCAGGCCGCCGGGCGCCGCCGGCGGACGCGCGAGCGGCTCGGCCGAGGGCTCGTCCGCCGCGAGCGACGCGGCCGCCTCGCGCTCCTGCCAGCGGACCCCGCGGCCGCCGATCTCGTCGAGCGTGATGCCGGCGTAGAAGGGCACCGTCTCGGCGAGCCGCGCGGTGACCATCGGCGCGGTCGGCGCGCCGACGCCGGCGCCTGCCCGCTCGCACAGCTCCGCCAGCACCTGCCAGCCCGGGCGCACCTCGTCCACGTGCCCGAGCGCCTGCCGCACGCGCTGCAGGCGGCCGTCGGGGTGCGTGATCGTGCCCTCCTTCTCGGGATAGATCTCGGCCGGGAAGACCACGTCGGCGTGTTCCTCGAGCGCCTCGGTGCGGAAGCCGGCGAACGCGATCACGCCGCCGGCGCGCGCGAGTGTGTCCTCGGGCAGCTCTGCCTCCACGAGCAGCAGCGCGCCGAGGGCCTCCGACTTCGCGATCTCGGCGGTGGTCATGCCGGCGGCAGGCGCGTCGGCGAGGCCCGGGGCGAGCGTCGGCAGGCAGCCCACCTCGCGCAACCCGCGGCCGTTGGTGCCGGCGGGCACCTCGATCATGCCGGATTCGGCGGCGTCCTCGAGCCCGAGCGCGCCGGCCAGCGCCAGCAGCGCCTCGAGCGCCTCGGCGCCGCGCTCGCCGGACGCGAGGCGCTCGCCCCAGATCACGACCACGTCGCCCGCGTCGCGCAACACGTCGGCGGCGGCGCGCACCGCCGCGCCGGCGTCGCCGTTCGGCGAGGGCGCGCCCGCCCTGAAGCCGGCGCTCGCGCGGGCGGCGCCGCCGAGCGCGGCCACGTCCTGGCCGGCCGCTCGCGGGGAGCCGAGCGCCGCCGCCAGGCCCGCGACGGCCGCCTCGGCCGCACCGGGCGCGAAGCGCAGCGCGGCCGCGGAGTTCGGGTCGAGCGTGGACGGCCGCGAGGAGGTGACCACCAGCCGCGCGCCGTTACGGCGGACCGCCTTGCGCACGCGCAGGTCGAGGATCGGCGCCTCGTCCACCAGCTCGGTCTCGAGTACGAGGATCGCGCCGGCGTGGTCGATGTCGGAGACCTTGGCCGACAGGCCGGGTCGCGCGAGCACGCGGGCGTGGGCGCCGGACAGCCGCCCCGTCGCGCGCGAGTCCACGTGCGGCGAGCCGAGGCCCTCGCGCAGCAGGTGCTGCACCAGGAAGCCCTCCTCGTTGGTCGCCCGCCCGCCGACCACCGCCGCGGTGCGCTCGCCGCCGCGCTCGAGGGCGCGCGCCGCCTCGGACAGCGCCCGCTCCCACGGCACCGGGCGCAGGTGGCCGCCGTCGCGCACGAGCGGCGCGGTGATCCGGTCCGCTGACGAGAAAGCCTGGTAGCCGAAGCGGCCCTTGTCGCAGAGCCAGCCGTCGTCCACCTCCTCGTTGTCGCGCGCGAGCACGCGCACGACCTTGGCGTCGTCGCGCAGGGTCAGCTCGACGTTGCACTGCGACGGGCAGAGCGTGCAGATCGTGCCCGCGGCCTCGATGTCCCACGGGCGCGCGCGGAAGCGGTAGGCGGTCGAGGTCAGCGCGCCCACCGGGCAGAGCTCGATGATGTTGCCGCTGAACGGCGCCACGTAGGGGCGGCCGTCGTGGGTGCCGACGAAGGTGTGGTCGCCGCGCTCGAGGAACACGAGCTGGTAGTCCTCGGCGA
>DASXAA010000251.1:0-2120 GCA_036407035.1 Thermoleophilaceae bacterium
GCGCGCCGCACGCCCGACGGGCTGCTGCGCCTCGCGGCCGATCCGGCCAAGGACCAGGCCTACATGCTCGCCGGCCTCTCGCGCGAGACGCTCGCGCGTCTGCGCTTCCCGCTCGGCGACGTCGAGAAGCCGCGCGTGCGCGCGATCGCCGCCGAGCACGACCTGCCGGTCGCCCAGACGCCCGACTCGCAGGACCTCTGCTTCCTGGCCGGGACGGGCCGCGCGGCGTTCCTGGCCCGTCACGGCGGGCTCGGCGAACGCCCGGGCGACATCGTCGACGGCGACGGCCGCGTCCTCGGGCGCCACCGCGGCGCGCACCACTTCACCGTCGGCCAGCGCCGCGGCCTGGAGGTCGGGGGCGCCGGCGAGCCGCTCTACGTCCTGCGCACCGACGCTGCCGCCAACACGGTGACGGTCGGCCCGCGCGCCGCGCTGGCCACGAGCGTCGTGCGCGTGCGCGAGGCGCGGTTGCACGCGCCCGGCGACGAGGTCTCCGCGGTCAAGCTGCGCTACCGCGCGCCGGCGGTGGCGTGCACCCTGCGCGGCGACACGATCGCGCTCGACGAGCCGGTCCACGGCGCAGCGCCGGGGCAGACCGCGGTCTTCCTGCGCGGCGACGCCGTGCTGGGATGCGCCACAATCGCAGCGTGACGTCCGACGAGATCCGCGAGCTGTTCCTGAGCTTCTTCGAGGAGCGCGATCACCTGCGCCTGCCCAGCGGGTCGCTCGTGCCCGCGAGCTTCGACCCGTCGGTCCTGCTGACGACCGCGGGCATGCAGCCGCTCAAGCCCTACTTCATGGGCATCGAGAAGCCACCGCACCCGCTGATCACGACCTGCCAGAAGAGCTTTCGTACGGTCGACATCGAGAACGTCGGCACCACCACCCGGCACCTCACGTTCTTCGAGATGCTGGGCAACTTCTCGATCGGCCAGTACTTCAAGCAGGGCGCGGCCGAGCTCGCCTGGGAGCTGTCGATCAACGGCTTCGGCTTCAACCCCGACGACATCTGGATCACCGTCCACGAGGGCGACGATGCGCTCGGCCTCGGCCCCGACGAGGAGGCCATCGCGGTCTGTGAGGCCATCGGCGTCCCGCGCTCGCGCATCATCCCGCTCAACAGCGAGGAGAACTTCTGGCAGGCCGGGCCGACCGGACCGTGCGGTCCGTGCAGCGAGCTCTACCTCGACCGCGGCCTGGAGTGGGGCACCGAGGACGACCTCCCCGGCGGCGAGAACGAGCGCTTCCTGGAGTACTGGAACCTCGTCTTCATGCAGTACGACCAGGATCCGGTCGGCACCCTCACGCCGCTGCCCGCCAAGAACATCGACACCGGGCTGGGGCTCAACCGCATGGCCGTCATCCAGCAGGGCGTCGACTCGATCTTCGACACCGACCAGTTCGTGCCGCTCATGAACCTCGGCCGCGAGCTGGCCACCAGCCAGCCCGACGAGCGCGCGCTGCGCATCCTTTCCGATCACACGCGCGGGATGACCTTCCTGATCGCCGACGGCGTCGTGCCCTCCAACGAGGACCGTGGCTACGTGCTGCGCCGGATCATGCGCCGCGCGCTGCTGCAGGGTCACCGCATCGGCATCGCGCACGGGTTCCTGCCGCAGTACGTGAGCCTGATCACCGACATCATGGGCCCGGCGTACCCCGAGCTGAAGGTCCGGCACGAGACCATCGACAAGTGGGTGCGTGCCGAGGAGGAGAGCTTCGGGCGGACGCTGGAGCAGGGCACGCGGCTGCTCGACGAGCTGCTGAGCGCCGGCGAGGTATCCGGCGCCGACGCCTTCCGCCTCCACGACACCTACGGCTTCCCGGTCGAGCTCACGCGCGAGATCGCGGCCGAGCGCGGCGTGCCGTTCGCGGGCGACGCCGAGTTCGAATCGCTGATGGAGGCCCAGCGCTCGCGGTCGCGGCAGGGCGCGGGGCGCGTGATGGCCGGGGCGCTGAGCGTCGAGGGCGAGCCCACGACGTTCACCGGCTACGAGCATCTCGAGGAGCACACGACGGTCACGGGCCTCAGCGAGCAGGACGGGCGCACCGTCGTCAAGCTCGCCGAATCGCCCTTTTATGCCGAGGGCGGCGGCCAGATCGCCGATGCGGGCACCATC
>DASXAA010000252.1:0-10441 GCA_036407035.1 Thermoleophilaceae bacterium
GGCCTACGACGCAACACGTGCCTTCTGGACCGCTCGCGGATTCGTCCAGTTCGACACGATCGATCCGCTTCCCGGCTGGCCGCCGGGCAACCCGGCCGCGCTCCTCGCCGCCGCACTCGCGCCCACGCGGTAGCGGGCGAACCCGCACCCACTTGGCCGGAGCTGATCGCGATACTGGCTGACGATGTCGCAAGCGAACGTCGAGGTCGTCAACCGGCTGTTCGAGACCTATCGGCGCGGCAACTACGCGGAGGCGGGCGACCAGGTGCTCGTCGCCGTCCACTACTCGGCTCGCGGACGAGGCAGCGGAATCGAGTACCAGGAGCGCCTCTTCGACGTCTACACGGTTCTC
The DNA here is from genome assembly GCA_036407035.1 of Thermoleophilaceae bacterium. Classification (GTDB taxonomy): domain Bacteria; phylum Actinomycetota; class Thermoleophilia; order Solirubrobacterales; family Thermoleophilaceae; genus JACVRW01. Next base: position 353 of record DASXAA010000252.1, read on the forward strand.
GATGGCCAGTGCGTCCGCAAACGGGAGTTCAGGGCGCGATCAGACGCCGTCGAGGCGGCCGGGCTGGATCGCTAGCTGAGGACCACCGCCTATTGGCGCGGCGTCGCTACGGCCGCGTGAGCGCGGGCGTCGTGGCGGTCGATCTTGCGATCGTGTCTTGCCTCAGGGCCCCAGCTGGGGAAGTTGTCGAACGTCGACGGCGTGTTGGTGAGGTTGACGATGTTGGAGCCGTCGGCGCGCATGACGCAGATGTCCTCGTTGTAGTCGGCCGGAGGCTCGGGAAGCAGCCCCTGGTTCTCGCACATGAACAAGATCCGCGAGCCGTCTGGCGAGAACCACGGCGTGTGTCCGCGGGATTGTCCGCGAGGAGGAAGAACGTGGCGATCACGCTCACGATCGCGGCCAGGACTCCGATCCACCCGACCCAGGCAGGCATGACCCGGGTCCGCAGGATGATGATGGCCGCGGCGAGGCAGAACGCACCCGCGCTGCTGCCGATGGGTACGAGGGCGAACGTGTTGAGGTTCCATGCCGCTTGCCCAGCCCGGGATCCGCGAGCGCAGCCGTGTCGTTCCACGCCAGGGCGACCGTCGGCAGGCTGGCCGTCGTTGCCAATGCGATGGTCACCAGTCCCGCGCCGAAGACGGCTGTGCCGAGACTCCCCCCAGGATCTTCAGCGGTCCGAAGAAACGTTCGCACGGTCCCGAGAAACAGGATGAAGAAGAACGCCGACCGAATCAGGCCAGCAGTGCGTGGCAGCCGGCGTCGCGACCATCGGCGACATCGAACGCCGCATCACGGAAGCCCTGGGTGCGAGAGGCCACCGTCAGCTTCGGAGAATGCTGCTCACGCTGCTGGCGAAGAGCTGAGGCGAGCGCCCATGGCTACGCCGCCGCGTTTCGCGAGGAGCGCAACCCTGATCGCGTGGCCCCAGCGTCTGCGTACGTCGTCGACTAGGGCGCGATACTTCCCGCAACGATGCCCGAGGAGTCCACGACACCCGAGCTGGTTGAACTTACGCGCCGCGCCTTCGAGGCTGTGAATCAGCGTGACATCGACGCGGTAATGACCTTCTTCGCTCCCGATGCGGTCTTTGACGGGCGGGAGTGGAACCGCTACGAAGGCCGAGCGGCAATTCGTGGCTTCTTGGACGACTGGTTCAGCTCTTTCGCCGAGCTTCGCATGGAAGTCGAAGAGTTCGTCGTCCTCGACGACGGGGTCGTGCTTGCGGTGGTCAATCAAGAGGGTCGTCCGGTCGGCGTCGACGGTCAAGTCCATCAGCGGGAGGGATGGGTCATCTGCTGGTCGGCCGATGGCCTCCTCGTACGATTGACGACCCACACCGACATCGACAAGGCCCGTACTGCCGCCGAACGGCTCGCCGAGTCGAGGCGGTAGGCGCGGCAAGTTCATCGACCTCGCTGGGAACGCAAGACCCCCGCGGCCGCGGCGCCGGGCCCGCCGCCGAAGGCGCCGCTAGCGCCCCGGGCGCTCGATCCTGATCCGCACCGCGCGCTCGTCGCGTGTCGGCGGCGGCACGAGCGCCTGGCTCGGCGGCTCGTACAGCACGAGCTCGTTCTTGAACGAGCGCCGCACTCGGTCGAGCTCGGCCCGGAGGTCCTGGTGCACGCGCTCGGCCTGCCGCTCGAGGTTGCGCATCCGCCGGCGCATCCGCTCGATCTCCTCCTCGAGCTCGAACACCCGCTCCACTCCGGCGAGGTTCATCCCGAGCTCGGTCGTCAGCTCCTGGATCCGCCGCAGGCGATCGACGTCCTCCTGCGAGTAGAGGCGCGTGTTCTTCGGCGAGCGCTTCGGCGTGATCAGCCCGCGCGTCTCGTAGATGCGGAGCGTCTGCGGGTGCATCCCGGCCAGCTCGGCGGCCACCGAGATCATGTACACGCCGCGGGCGCGGTCGTCGCCGGTGTCGTCGCGCCTCGCCATCGCCGTCACCTCTGCGACAGCAGCCGCTCGCGCGGGTTGCCGTCCATCGCCGCCGCCAGCTCGTCGACGATCTCCTTCTGCTCGCGCGAGAGCGAGCGCGGCACGTCGATCACGAGCCGGTAGTGGATGTCGCCGCGGCCACGGCCGCCCAGTCGCGGCGGGCCCTCGCCGCGCAGCCGCTGCACGGTGCCGTGCTGGGTGCCCGGCGGCACGCGGATGCGCTTGGTCGCCGAGAGCGTCGGGACCTCGATCGTCGCGCCGCGGATCGCCTCGGGGATCGTGATCGGCACCTCGACCTCGAGGTTGTCGCCCTTGCGCTCGAACAGCTGCGACTCGCCGACGCGCGTGATCACGTACAGGTCGCCGGACGGACCGCTCCGCGGTCCCGCCTCGCCCTTGCCGGCCAGCCGCACGCGGCTGCCGTCGCGCACGCCGGCGGGGATGTTCACGCGGTAGCGCTTGACCTGGCGCGTGCGCCCGGAGCCGTTGCAGGTCGTGCAGGGATCCTTGATCTCCGTGCCGGTGCCGCCGCACTGACGGCACGGCTGCGAGATCGAGAAGAGGCCCTGCGACTCAGCCTCCACGCCTCGACCCTGACAGCGGCTGCAGACGGACGGCGACGTGCCCGGCTTCGCGCCCGTCCCGTGGCAGGTCGGGCAGGGCGCGGACAGCGGCACGCTGACCGGGATCTGCGCGCCCTCCATCGCCTGGTCGAACGAGATGTGGACCTCGGTCTCGAGGTCGCGCCCGCGCTCGGGGCGTGTCTGGCGCGCGCCGCCGCGGCCGCCCGCGGCGCCGCCGAAGAGATCGGACAGGATGTCGCCGAAGTTGCCGAAGCCGCCCCGGAACGAGCCCGGGTCGAAACCGCCGCCGCCGCCGAAGATGCCGCCGCCCGAGTCGTAGGCGCGCCGCTTGTCGGCGTCGGAGAGGATCGAGTAGGCCTCCTGGACCTCCTTGAAGCGGTCCTCGGCAGAGGCGTCGTCCGGGTTGCGGTCCGGGTGGTACTGGCGCGCGAGCTTGCGGTAGGCCTTCTTGATCTCGTCGTCGGAGGCCTTCCGGTCCACGCCGAGCGTGGCGTATGGGTCCTTCACCGCTGCCATCGGCGGCCTCCTTCGGAAAGACGGCCGCGGCTCGGCGAGCGAGAACCGAGCATGGGCGCGCTCGCGAGCGCAGTCAATGCAGCGCATTGGCGAGCATCGCGGGTGCGGCCAGGCGAAGGTTCGCAGCCGCCGAACGCGGGCGTATTGACGAAGGCGACCGCCATACGTCTACCCCGACACCACCACCCGCGCCGGACGGAGCACGGCGCCGTTGGCCCGGTAGCCCTTCTCGACGACGTCGAGCACCGTGCCCGGCTCCGCACCGTCCTGGGTGCGGGTGGAGAGCGCCTCGTGGACCGTGGGGTCGAACGACTCGCCCTTGGGGTCGAACTGCTCGATCCCGTTGCGCTCGAGCACCGCGATCAGCTCGGAGTGCACGAGCCGCACGCCCTCGCCGAGGTGCTGCTCCTCCGGCCGCGCGGACTGGAGCGCGCGCTCCAGGTTGTCCACCACGGGCAGCAGTTCGCGGACGAACCCTCCCCTCGCGCGCTCGCCCGCGGCGGCCGCCTCCTTGGCGGCGCGCTTGCGGTAGTTCTCGAAGTCGGCCTGGGCGCGCCGGGCGAGATCGAGGTACTCGTCCCGCTCGCGCTGCGCGAGCGCGAGCGGGTCCTCGTCCTCCACCTTCTCCTTCGCGGCGAGCTGCTCTGCCTCGTTCGCGGGATCCTCGTCGCCCGCGGGCTCGGCCGCGTCGTCACGCGCCGTGACCGGCTCCTCGGCGGCGTCGTCCCGCCGCTCGGTGTCCCAGGTCATCGGCTATCCCTTGTCCTCGCCCTCGACCACCTCGGCGTCCACGACCTCCTCCTCGTCGGAGGCGTCGGCGGTCGCGCCGTCGGTGGAGGCGCCGTTGCCGGCCTGGGCCTGCTGCGCGGCCGCGGCGTACATCTGCTCCGACACCTTGTGGAAGGCGGTCTGGAGCGCCTCGGTCTTGCTGCGCAGGAGCGCCGCGTCCTCGGACTCGAGGTTGTCGCGGACGTCCTTGATCGCGGCCTCGATCTCCGACTTCGAGGACTCGTCGATCGAGTCGCCCATGTCGTTCAGCTGGCGCTCTGCCTGGTAGGCGGCGTTCTCGGCCGTGTTGCGAGCCTCGACGACCTCGCGCTGGCGCCGGTCGTCCTCGGCGTGCGCCTCGGCGTCCTTGACCATCCGCTCGACCTCTTCCTCGGCCAGCCCGGACCCCGCCTTGATCTCGATCTTCTGCTCCTTGCCCGTGCCCAGGTCCTTGGCGGACACGTTGAGGATGCCGTTGGCGTCGATGTCGAAACCGACCTCGATCTGCGGGATGCCGCGCGGCGCCGGCGGGATGCCGGTGAGCTGGAACTTGCCGAGCGACTTGTTGTAGGCCGCCATCTCGCGCTCGCCCTGGAGCACGTGGACCTCCACGCTCGTCTGGTTGTCCTCGGCCGTGGAGAACACCTCCGACTTGCGCGTGGGGATGGTCGTGTTGCGCTCGATCAGCTTGGTCATCACGCCGCCCTTGGTCTCGATGCCGAGGGTCAGCGGGGTGACGTCGAGCAGCAGCACGTCCTTTACGTCGCCGGCGAGCACGCCCGCCTGGATCGCGGCGCCGACGGCCACGACCTCGTCCGGGTTCACACCGCGGTGCGGGTCCTTGCCGGTCAACTCCTTGACCTTGTCCTGCACGGCCGGCATGCGGGTCATGCCGCCGACGAGGACGACGTGGTCGATGCCCTTGCCGCCCTCGGCGTCGGCGTCGGTCAGGGCCTGCTTGGTCGGCCCGACGACGCGGTCGAGGAGGTCGGCCGTCAACTCGTTCAGCTTCGAGCGGGTGAGCCGCTGGTTGAGATGCTTCGGGACCGAATCGACCGCAGTGATGAACGGCAGGTTGATCTGGGTCTCCTGGGCCGAGCTGAGCTCGGTCTTGGCCTTCTCGGCCTCCTGGTAGAGCCGCTGGAGGGCCATCTTGTCCTGGGACAGGTCCACGCCCTCGGCCTTCTTGAACTCCGACACGAGCCAGTCCACGACCGCCTTGTCGAAGTTGTCGCCGCCGAGGTGGTTGTCGCCGGCCGTGGCCTTCACCTCGAAGACGCCGTCGCCGATCTCGAGCACGGACACGTCGAACGTGCCGCCGCCGAGGTCGAAGACGAGGATCTTCTGATCGGACTCCTTGTCGAGCCCGTAGGCGAGCGACGCGGCCGTCGGCTCGTTGATGATGCGCTTGACGTCGAGGCCGGCGATCTTGCCGGCGTCCTTGGTCGCCTGGCGCTGGTCGTCGTTGAAGTACGCGGGGACGGTGATCACCGCGCTGTCGACCGTGTCGCCCAGGTACGCCTCGGCGTCGGCCTTCAGCTTCTGGAGGATCATCGCGCTGATCTCCGGCGGGGCGAACTCCTTGCCGCCCGCCTTCACGCGCGCGTCGCCGTTCGGGCCCGAGACGACCTCGAACGGGACGATCTTCTCCTCCTCCTTGACCTCGGCCTCCTTGCGGCCCATGAAGCGCTTGATCGAGAAGACCGTGTTCTCGGGGTTCGTAACGGCCTGGCGCTTCGCGGGAGCGCCGACAAGACGCTCCCCGCCGTCCGTGAACGCAACAACCGACGGCGTGGTGCGCGCACCCTCGGCGTTCTCCACCACGGTCGGCTCGCCGCCCTCGAGGACGGCCATGCACGAGTTGGTCGTGCCAAGATCGATGCCGATCGTCTTGCCCATTGCTCCTTGCCTTCTATTCGACGCTGGAAGAAATCTAAGCGCGAGTATGGCAGATGTGTTGAGCAGCGCCAACCCCGCCGGAGCGGTCCGTCCGCGCTGCGCGCGGGTTCGACGGGGCGCGCCACGCCGGGCTGGGCGCGCCAGATAGGCTTCCGCCGCCGATGACCGCCCGCGCCGCACGACTGCTGGTGCTGTTGCTGTTGCTCGCGACGGTCGGGGTCACGGGGTGCGGGGGCGACGACGACCCCGGCGGCGGCGGCTCGGCGACGGCGCGCTCTCCGGAGGGCCCCGACGAGACCGACACCGCGCCGGAGGCCGACCTCAAGGACACGAGCACGAAGCCGGTGGTCACGGTGCCGGCCGGCTCGCCGCCGAGGCGGCTCCAGAAGGAGGACATCGTCAAGGGCAAGGGCCCGCCCGCGAAGGACGGCGACACCGTCTCGATCCAGTACGTGGACGTGTCCTTCGCGACCGGCGAGGAGGTCGACGCCTCGTGGGACCGGGGCCACCCGTTCACCTTCACGCTCGGTAAGGACAAGGTGATCAAGGGCTGGGAGAAGGGGATCAAGGGCATGCGGAAGGGCGGCCGACGCGAGCTCGTGATACCGCCCGAGCAGGCCTACGGGGCGCAGGGTTCGCCGCCGGAGATCGGGCCGAACGAGACGTTGATCTTCGTGGTGGATCTGGTGGACATCCGCTAGGGCACTAACTCCCCGCGAAGCTGAACGCATAGACGATCGAGGCCGCGCACACGAGCGCGATCCCGGCGTAGTCCGGTGGAGCGCGCAGGTCCGGCGGCCTCGTGAACAGCGCGATCGCCAGCAGCGCGAACGGGTCGAAGTACTTCTGGTAGACGAGCGCCACGGGCAGCGCGGCGAGCAGGAAGCTGCCCGTGTACGCGGTCGGCAGCGAGTCGAGGCCGGCGCGCCGCACCAGCAGCACGAGCGCCACCGCGCCGAGCGGCACGAGCACCCAGAACACGAGAGACGAGCCGGCCACCGTCGGGAGGCGGTCGGCGACCTTCCACAGCCAGCCGGCGTCGCCGGCCACGCCGGGCGCCGGCGGCCGGAACTCGAGCGGAGAGACCGCGAGCAGCAGCACCGCGGTCGCGAGGCCGGCCGCGAGCGCGCGCGGGCCCGGCAGGAGCGCCCGCCGCCGCACCAGCCGCGGGCCGTGCACGGCCGCCGCGTAGATCCCCAGCAGCGCGACCGTGAAGCCGACCGTGCGGAGCGTCAGGGCGTCGCGCCCCACGCCCGGCCTCTCGGTGCAGAGGCCGCACGTCGCCGGGTCGGCGTCGGGCGGGACGAGCCCGCCCCACAGCGCAACCAGTGCCGCCATCGGCGCGAGCGACAGCGCCGCCACGCCGGCGGCGGCCGCCCGTTCGCCCACGCGCAGCGGGGCGCGCAGGATCGCCCACGCCGCCACCACGGCCAGCCACAGGAAGGACTGGCGCGTCAGCACTGCGCCGGCCATCGCGGCCGCGCCGACCGCGAACGCCGCGAGCGACCCGTCAGAGCGGCAGCGGTCGAAGCGCTCCAGCGCCAGCAGGGCGAACAGGATCGCCAGGTTGTCGGTGAGCAGCGTGAACGAGGCGCCGAGGAAGTAGGGGGAGAGCGCGAACGCGAGCGAGAGCGCGAACGCCTGCACCGGCTCGAGCGCCGTCGCCCGCCGCAGCAGCCGGTACAGCGCCAGCACGGCGCCGTACGAGATGACCACGTTCAGCAGCCGCAGCTTCCAGAGCTCGAAGCCGGCGACTTTCCCGTAGCCGGCGAAGATCAGGTGATACAGCGGCGTCTGGGCGGCCGGGTAGTGCTCCAGGTCCACGTGCTGCGAGAACTGCAGGATCGTCGGCAGGTGGTACACGCGGGCGTCGCTGCCGTGGAAGGTGTCGATCTCCACGGTCAGCCCCTTCAGCACCGCGATGCCGACCAGGAACGGCACCGCGAGCAGCAGCGGGTAGAGCGCGCCCCCGCGCGCGCGCGTCACTCGTCAGCCCTCCGGCAGCGGCCGCGGCGGGCGCAGGCGCGGCACGAGGTCCACCGCCACGATCGCGATCATGATCAGCGCGGCGCCGGTCCAGCCGAGCAGCCCGAGGCGCTCGTCGGCGAGGAGCCAGCCGAACAGGCCGGCGAACGCCGGCTCGGATGCCAGGATCAGCGCGGTGCGGTCGGCGGGCGCATGCTGCTGGGCGAAGGTCTGCACGAAGAACCCGAGCGCGCTCGCGATCAGCGACGTGACGATCAGCGCCGACCAGACCGTGCTCCCCTCCGGCTTCTCGAGCTGGCCGCCGATCGCCGCGACCGCCAGGCACACGACCCCGACCACCCCGAGCTGCACGGCAAGCAGCGCCCCCACGCTGTGGTCCCTGACGCCGCGCGAGGTGGCGAGGATGTGCGCCGCGAGCGCGAAGGCGGCGAGCAGGACGAGGCCGTCGCCGCGCAGCTCGAAGTCGCCGCCGGCGCCGGACAGCAGGTAGAGCCCGACGGCGGAGACGCCCGCCGCCGCCCAGGCCACGGCGCTCACCCGCTCGCGCAGGAAGATCGCCCCCAGCACCGGCGTGAGCACCACGAACAGGCCGGTGATGAACCCCGCGTGCGAGGCGCTCGTGCGCTCGAGGCCGAGCGTCTGGCAGACGTAGCCGGCGGTGAGGAAGGCGCCCATGACGAGGCCGGCGCGCCACCCGGCCGGCGACAGCCGGCGCAGCTCGCGGTGGAACACGATCGCCACCAGCAGGGCGGCCGGAACGAAGCGGTAGCCGAGGAAGGCCATCGTCGGCAGCAGCTCGATCGCGTCGTGGACCATCACGAAGGTCAGTCCCCAGACCGACGCGATCGCGATCAGCGCGAGCTCGGCGGCCCGCCGGAGGGTCGTGTCGCTCATGCCTTCGCGAGCCGGCGCCGCCCCTCGGGGCACATGCGCCGCAGCGGGCACTCCGCGCAGCGCGGCGCGCGCGCCGTGCAGGTGCGGCGGCCGTGGCGGATGAGCAGCACGTGGATCTCGTAGGCGTCGCCGGGATCGGTCAGCCGCAGCATCTCCTCGTGGGCGGTCTCGAAGCTCGCCCCAGGCGGGAACAGGCCGAGCCGCGAGCCGACCCGGTACACGTGCGTGTCGACCGGCACCTCCGGCCGCCCGTACGAGAACAGCAGCACGCAGGCTGCGGTCTTGCGGCCCACGCCGGGGAGCGAGGTGAGGTAGTCGCGGCCCTCCTCGACCGGCGCGTCCTCGAGCCAGGAGAGATCGTCGTCGCCCATGGCGCGCAGGATCTCCTGGATGCGGACCGACTTCGTAGGCGCCAGGCCGCCTGGGCGGATCGCCTCTTCGATGTCGGCGACCGGGGCGTCGCGCACCTCGGCCCACGAGGAGAACCGTTCGCGCAGCCGGGCGTAGGCCGCGTCGCGGTTGCGGTCGTTCGTGTTCTGGGAGAGGACGGTCAGGACGAGCTCGTCGATCGGCGCCCGGTGCGGGCGCAGCACGGGGCGGCCGTACTCGCGGCGCAGGCGGTCGCGGATGGCGCGCAGGCGCCGCCGGTCGGGACGCTTCCACTCGGGCACCGGCGGAAGGCTACGGCCTGGTATCAAGGCGGCATGGACGTGGCGGAGGAGAGGACCCAGGTCGCGGGCCTCGAGACACACTGGCGCCGGGCCGGCGACGCGCCGATCCTCTACGTGCACGGCGTCCCCACCGCGTCCTGGGACTGGCTGCCCTTCCTCGAGCGGACCGGCGGCGTGGCGCCGGACCTGCCCGGCTTCGGCGAGTCGGCGAAGCCGGGCGACTTCGACTACTCGATCGACGGCTACGACCGCTTTCTCGAGGCCTTCGCGGACAGCGCCGGCCTCGACCGCCTCTCACTCGTCGTTCACGACTGGGGCGGCGTCGGGCTCGCGTTCGCCCAGCGCTTCCCGGAGCGGATCGAGCGGCTCGTGATGTTCACCTGCGTGCCGTTCCTCCCCGGCTACCGCTGGCACTGGGTCGCGCGCACCTGGAGGCGGCGCGGCCTCGGCGAGCTGTTCATGGGCACGAGCACGAAGTGGGGCTTCAAGCAGATCTCGAAGCAGTCGAACGCCAGGCCGGGCCCGCTGCCGGACGAGTTCCTCGACCGCGTCTGGCGCCACTACGACCACGGCACCCAGCGCGCGATCCTGCGGCTGTACCGCTCGGCGGACGCGGACGTGCTCGCCCGCCACGGCGCGCGCCTCGGCGAGCTGCGCTGCCCGACCCTGATCCTGTGGCCCACGAAGGACCCCTACATCGGACCCGAGTTCGGGCAGCGCTACGCGGATGCGCTGGGCGGCGATGTGGAGCTCGAGATGGTCGAGGCCGGCCACTGGATGTGGCTCGACCGGCCCGAGCTCGTGGAGCGGGTGGCCGGCTTCCTCGGCGC
>DASXAA010000253.1:0-17409 GCA_036407035.1 Thermoleophilaceae bacterium
CGCCGCCGGAATAGATCCGCGCCCCCGCCGGTCTTGCTCTGAACGTCCAACGACCGCAAGGGGACTTCAGATGAGACACAGCAGGTTCGGGGGCCGGCGTTCGGCCCTGCTCGCGGCCGCCCTCGCCACGGCGGCGGTGTGCTCGACCGGCGCCGGGACCGCCTCCGCCAAGGGGCTTCCGGACGCCGAGATCTTCGCCACGAACAACACCTCGATCATCACCGACCAGGCCGACAGCCGCCTGGGCAAGCGGCTGGTCCGCTTCGACCGCCAGGTGAGGCGGATCATCGGCTATCACGGCGGGCGGGCGCGCGCCTCGCAGCTGCTCGACGGCGTGTTCTTCTCGTCGGCCCTCGGGACGACGACGTTCGAGCGCTCGCGCGAGTTCGACGTCGACGCCGTCTCGCGCCGAGAGCTGCACGACATCGCCGAGCGCGTCCGGCGGCGCTTCCACCAGGAGTCGGTGCTGACCTTCGACTACCCCGAGCGCCGGCGCGACCCGGTCGACGCTGTGCAGGTCGAGGTCCCTGGGATCTCCGTCCAGCGGCTGCGCGACCGCCTGCTCGTAGACGCGGAGGCCCGCGAGCGGCTGTTCGGCGGCTCGGTCACGCTCGACGGCCGGCTCATCCTCGTCGCGGCGCTCGAGGACGTCGGACTCGTGAAGCGCGTGGTGAAGGACATCGGGGGCGACTTCGACCGCGCCCTGATCAGGCTCGGGAAGCGCGAGTTCGTGGGGTAGAGCCGACACGCAGAGCCCGCGACGCGCCGTTTCGCTCCGAGATGGTGTCCTTATCGGTGATGACCGCCACAGGCCATGCCGATGCGGGGCCCCGGTGGTAGGCGAAGCGGCGCTGGCGCGGGCGCGCGCCGGCGACGACGGGGCGTTCCGCGAGCTGACCGACCCGTACCGGCGCGAGCTGCAGGTCCACTGCTACCGGATACTGGGGTCGCTGCAGGACGCCGAGGACCTGGTCCAGGAGACGCTGCTCGCGGCGTGGCGGGGGCTCGACCGCTTCGAGGGGCGCTCCTCGGTGCGCTCCTGGCTCTACCGGATCGCGACCAACCGCTGCCTGAACGCGCTGCGCGACAAGTCGCGCCGCCCGCAGGAGGTGCGGACCATGGGTGAGCTGCCCGAGCCCAGCCGGCGAACCGAGCCGATCTGGTTCGAGCCCTATCCCGACGTGCTGCTCGAGGGGATGCCGGACCGCTCCCCGGGGCCGGCGGCCCGCTACGAGGCGAGGGAGTCGATCGAGCTTGCCTTCATCGTCGCCCTGCAGAACCTGCCGCCCCGGCAGCGCGCGGTGCTCGTCCTCCGGGACGTGCTCGGGTTCAACACGGCGGAGGTCGCGGACATGCTCGGCACCGGCGACGGCTCGGTGAAGGGCGCGCTCCAGCGCGCCCGGGCGGCGCTCAGGGAGCGGCCGGACCGCGAGCGCGCGCCGGTGCCGAACTCGGCCCGCGAGCGCGAGCTCGTGGGGCGCTTCGCCGCCGCCGTGGAGACCGGCGACGTGGACGATCTGGTCGCCCTGCTCACCGACGACGCGCTGCTGACCATGCCGCCGCTGCCGGTCGAGTACGCCGGACACCTGGCGATCGGCGCCTTCCTCCGCGACCGCGCCGAGCTGCGCGGCGCCCCGTTGCGCGTCGTGCCGACGCGCGCCAACACCCAGCCCGCGTTCGGCTGCTACCTGCCCGACGCGCACGCGGCGATCGCCCGCCCATACGGGATGATCGTGCTCACGCTCGAGGGAGACGCGGTCGCGGGCATCACCTGGTTCAACGACACGGCCGTGTTCCGCCACTTCGGGCTGCCCCGCACCCTGCCGCACCCCTGACCCCGGGTGATCCGGACGTGCGCCGCGCGCGAAGACCTCGCCGTGGAGCCCGACGCCAGAGCCTGGAAGCGCGACCTCGCCCGCTACCGGCAGGTCGACCGGCGCCGCAGCCTGGGGCAGATAGCCGGCGTGCTGCTGCCGTACCTCGGCGTGTGGGCGGTCGCGGCGATCGTCCACCCGGGCGCCATGCTCAGCGTCGCGCTCGGGCTCGTGGCGACGGTCTTCTTGGTGCGCATGTACTCGCTCTTCCACGACCTCACGCACAACTCGATGTTCGCCTCGCGGAGGGCCAACGCCCGGTGGGGCCACCTGCTCGGCTACCTGCTCTTCACGCCGTACCGCTGGTGGCAGCGCCAGCACAGCCTCCACCACGCGCACACCGGCAACCTCGACAAGCGCGGGCCGGGCGAGATCTACACGATGACGCTCGCCGAGTACGAGCGGGCGTCGCGCCTGCGCCGGCTCGGCTACCGGGCCTACCGCAACCCGCTGCTCATGCTCCTGGTCGGACCCAGCCTCGTGTTCCTGTTCGAGCGCCGCTTCCCGCAGCGCGGCATGTCGCGGCGGATCCTCCTCAGCGTGGTGGCGACGAACCTCGCGCTCGCGGCCTGGGCGATCGGCTGGAGCGCGCTCGTGGGCTGGGAGACGTATCTGCTGATCCAGGGCACGACGCTCGTCGCGGGCGGCGCGATCGCGGGCTGGATGCTCTACATCCAGCACCAGTACGAGGACACGTACTACGAGTCGGCTGGCGAGTGGAGCTTCGAGGCGGCCGCGCTGCAGGGAAGCTCGTACCTCGAGCTGCCGCGCGCGCTCGCCTGGGTGGTCGGCAACGCCAACTACCACCACGTGCACCACCTGAGCGCGAGGATCCCGAACTACCGGCTGCGCGACGCGCACGAGAACCACCCGATGTTCGCGCGCACGCCCGTGGTCACGATCCGCACCAGCGTCGAGGCGCTGCGGCTGAAGCTGTGGGACGAGGAGCGGAAGTGCCTCGTCCGGTACCCGGCCCTACGTGCTACCGCGGGGCGCGGGCGGGTGTCGCCTGATCGAGCAGGACGGCCAGCTCCGCGGCGTCGGCGTCCTCGAGGGGGAGAAGCGGTGCCCGGACCGGGCCGGTGGAGTCGCCGGCCAGCCGACACGCGACCTTGACCGCCGCCGGGTAGCTCTGGCTCTCCAGGAACCGGCAGAGCGGCCAGAGCCGGGCCCAAAGCTCGCGCGCCGCCGGGAGGTCGATGTCGTCGATCAGCAGCCTGTGCAGCTCGACGCACTGCTCCGGGACGATCGTCGCCGCGCCCCAGACCACCGCCTCGACCCCGGCCGCGAGTGCGGCAAAGGTGAGCGTGTCCCAGCCGTTCAGCAACGTCGGCCCGCCGGTCTGGATCAGCTCGGTGGCTGCGACGGCGTCGCCGCCGGTGTCCTTCAGGCAGTCGACCGGTAGCTCGCGCAGCTGGGCGGCCGTGAGCCTGACGCCCGAGGCGGCGGGCAGGTTGTAGTACATGATCGGAATGTCGATCGCCTGCGCCACGGCGTCGTAGTGCGCGAGCAGCTCGCGCCACGAGAGCGCGTCGTAGAACGGCGGCACGATCATCACCGCGGCCGCGCCGGCCCGCTCGGCGTGCACGCTCAGCTCGACGGTCTCGCTCGTCGACAGCGCGCCGGTCCCGGCGACGACCGGCGCGCGGCCGGCGGCCGCCTCGACCGTGGTCTCGATAAGCCGGCGGCGCTCGGCGTGGGTGAGCGTCGTGAACTCTCCGGTGCTCCCGCCGGGCACGAGCCCGGCGACGCCGGCGCCGATGAGGCGCTCGACGATCGCCTCGAGCGCGCCGGTGTCGATCTCGCTGCCGTCGTCGGTGAACGGCGTGATGAGCGCGGGCAGCACCCCGTGGAAGGACTCAGACATAGGCGACCTCTCGCATTCTCGTGTCGACACGTTCCGCGGCCGCCAGCCCGCTTCGGGCGGCGGCCTCGATGTTCCCAAGCACGGCGAAGTAGTCGCCCGCCAGGTGCAGGTTCTCGTTCGCGCCGAGCGGTCCCTCCAGCTGCGGCAGGAGGCGGCTCCGGCCCGGGCGCGCGTAGACGTTTCCGAGGTCCCAGCGCCGCACGGTGGCGCGGGCGATCGCCCCGCGGGTCTGCGGATAGAGCCCGTGGAGGTCGGCGAGGAAGCGCTCGACTATCAGCTCGTCGGGCTCGCGCATCAGCGTCGCGGCGCCCCTGGCACCCGCGAACAGCATCAGGCTCCCGCCGGGCCGGCGCGGGCCCTCGCCGCGCAGCACGTGCGCCTGGTTCGTGAACATGTCGAACACCCGGCCGGGCGTGGCCATCGCGTATACGTCGTCGTAGGGCATCGCGGTGGTCTCGCTGGTCTCGACCGCCACGCTCAGGAACGCGCCGTAGGTGAGTTGCGACAGCTCGCCGGCGGCCCGCTCGGCGACCGGCGCGACGAGGGGCGCCGCGTTCGGCGCCTGCGCGGCGACGATCACGTGGCGCGCGCGCACCTCGCCGTCGTCGTGCCACACGACCAGGTCGGCGCCGTCCGGCCGGATCGCGTGCACGCGGCAGCCCGTGCGGGCGCGCTCTCCCAGCTCCTCGCCGAGCGCCTCCGGCAGCCGACCGGAGCCGCCCAGCAGGTTGCGCGCGATCAGCGAGCTCTTGCCGCCCCAGACGAGCGCGAACAGTGCCAGCCCGCAACCGGCGGAGAGCTTGAAGAGCTCGGCCGTGGCGCGATGCGCGGCGCAGGAGAAGATCGCGTGCACGGCCGGCGGGAGGGGGCCGAGGAACTCGCCGAACGTGCGGTCGTCCTCGAAGCCGTCCGGCTGCCCGAGGCGGTGGTAGCGCGCCACGGCGCGCTTGACCTTGAGGCCGGCCTTCGCGAACGCCACTCGGTCGCGCACCGGGAGCGGCAGCCGGAAGGGGTAGGTCTCGACGCGGTCGTCGTTCAGGAGCGTGGAGCCGACGACGAGGCCCATCATGCTGCCCGTGACCGGCACCGCGCTCAGGCCGCACTCGCGGGACATCCCGTCGACCAGCGAGCCCGGGCCCGGGAAGAGATGGGCGCCGTACCCCAGCCAGTAGTCGCCGCAGGGGTCGGAGCGCATGCGTCCGCCGAGGCGGTCGCCCGCCTCGAGCACCAGCACGTCGCGGTGGCGCAGCCGCCACGCCGCCGCGAGCCCGGCGATGCCGCCGCCCACGATCACCACGCCGCGAGTCATCACCATCGATGATCCGGGGCGCGGCGCCGCCAAGGTAGGCTTTTCCACTTGGCTCAGCCAAAGGCAGAGCTTTTGTCGCTCCAGCAGCTGCGCTGCTTCTGCGCCGCGCTCGAGCTCGGCTCGTTCACCGCCGCCGCGGAGACGCTGCGCGTCTCGCAGCCCGCGGTCGCGGAGCAGGTCCGCAAGCTCGAGCAGGCGCTCGGCGCCGACCTCTTCGTGCGCGCCGGCCGCGGCGTGCGCCCCACCGAGGCCGGCCGCGCCTTCGCGGAGCACGCCGCCCGCAGCCTGCGGGCGGTCGAGGACGCTGCCGGCAGCGTGGGCGAGCTCGCGGCGCTCCGGGGCGGGACGGTCGCCCTGGGCGTCTTCGGCGAGCCGTCGGCGTGGCGCGTCGACGAGCTCGTGGCGGAGTTCATGAGCGCCCATCCCGATGTGTCGGTCCGGCTCGTGGGCCGCAACTCGTCGGCGATCGCCCAACGTGTCCGGCGCGGCGAGCTGGAGGCGGGCGTTGTGCTGCTGCCGATCAACGACGACCGGCTCGACGTGCGCCCGATCCTGCGCGACGAGGTGCTCTACGTGAGCGCCTCGCGCGAGCGCACGCGGCGGCCCGCCACGATCGAGCGTGTCGCCGCGACGCCGCTCGTCTTCTACGACGCGGAGTCGGCGGACGACGACCCGATCCGCCGCCAGCTCGCGGAGCGCGCGCAGGCGCAGGGCCTTCGCCTGCGGCCCAGGGTCGAGGTGGAGCTCAAGGACATCGCGTTGCGGCTGGTGGCCGCCGGCGTCGGCGACACCTACCTCCCGAGCGCCTACACGCACGCGCCCTACTACCCGCGCGGTCTCGCCACCGCCCCCTTCAGCCCGCCGCTGTACGACACGTTCGCCGTGATCAGCCGCCCCGGCGCGCGGCTCTCGCCTGGGGTGCGCGAGCTGCTGACGCAGCTCGAGGCGCACATGCGGGCGGTCGCGGAGGAGCTCGACCGGTCGCGCTGAGCGGCGCCACCCGATACGGCAACCGCTCCCGAAACTACGGTATGACGGCTGAGGCGGGGCCTCCCGGGGCCGCATACGGTTGCCCGGTCGATCACGACCACCGAAGGAGGCCCCATGAAGACGTTCCTCATCGAGCGCGAGATCCCCGGAGCCAGCGGGCTCACCCACGACGAGCTGCGCGGCATCTCCAGCACGTCCAACGACGCCGTCGCTTCGCTCGACAAGCCGTACAAGTGGCTGCACAGCTACGTGGCCGGCGACAAGGTGTACTGCGTGCACCAGGCCGACAGCGAGGACGTGATCCGGGAGCACGCCCGCGCCGGCAACTTCCCCGCGAACCTCGTCGTGGAGGTCGCGTCGGTGTTCGACAGCACCGGCCCGCGCGACATGCCGCGCTGACCCGAGCGCTGGCGACCCGCCCGGCGACGAAGTCGCCGGGCGAGTCGCCGGCCGTCACGAGGCCAGCAGCCCGAGCTCGCCGGCCCGGTGCGCCGCCTCCACCCGCGAGCGGCAGTCGAGCTTGCGCAGGATGTTGCGCACGTGCATGTCGACGGTGCGCGGGCTCAGGAACAGCTCGTGCGCGATCTCGCGGTTGGTCCGGCCGACGGCGACCAGCCGCACCACCTCGAGCTCGCGCCGCGAGAGACCGGCGCCGTCCGCGTCGGCGGCGGCGCGGGCGCCGAGGCGGCCGCTGACCGACTCGCCCAGGGCGGACACCTCGCGCGCGGCCTCGGCCGCGAGCGGCCGGGCGCCGAGCCTGCGCGCCAGCCGGTGGGCGCTGCCTAGGTGCTCGACGGCGAGCTCGCGCTCGCCGGC
This sequence comes from Thermoleophilaceae bacterium, assembly GCA_036407035.1. Taxonomy (GTDB): domain Bacteria; phylum Actinomycetota; class Thermoleophilia; order Solirubrobacterales; family Thermoleophilaceae; genus JACVRW01. The sequence goes on from DASXAA010000253.1 coordinate 6,857, forward strand.
CGCGGCCAGGGCCACGCCCGCCCGCAGCTCGATCTCGGCGCGCTCGAACGGCATGTCGAGCTCGCGGTGCAGCTCGGCGGCGCGGCCGATCTGCTCCGCCGCGGTCGAGGTGTCGCCTTCCAGCAGCGCGCTCTCCCCGATCGCGCAGGCCAGCGCCGCGAGCGCGTCGGGGTGGCCGGTCTCCGCCGCGATCCGGCTGAGCGCATCAGCGCACTCGTGCGCGGACGTGGCGTCGTGGGAGCGCGCGGACCAGGACGCGCCCCAGCGCAGCCCGGCGATGGCGTAGTGGCGGTCATCCGACCGCTGCCACAGCTCGAGCACGGAGCGGCAGTGCTCGCGCGCCTCCTGGTCGGCGCCCTCGGCGGCCGCCACACGGGCGAGCGCCGTGGTGGAGTCCACCGTCATGTTGTAGTGGCGGGCGTGCACCGCAGCCGTGCGGCACGAGGTGAGCAGGCGCCGCGCCGAGCCGGTGCGTCCCTGACCCGCGTGGATCGCGCCCAGCAGCCCCTCGGCGACGAACACCGCGGTGCCGCTCGCGATCAGCTCGCTGCACATCTCTGCGGCGCGCCGCCACTCGCCGCGCTCGCGGAGCACGTACGCGAGGCACGAGACGCAGGCCACCTCCACGCCGGAGTCGCCGGTGGCGTCGCACAGCGCCAGGGCGGTCTCGAGCGCCTGCTCCGCATTGCGCAGGTCCGCGGCCTCGTAGAGCGCCAGGCTGAGACGCTGGTAGAGGTCGGCGGCCACCACGCTCATGTCCTCGTCGAGGGCGACCGCCAGCGCGTCGCGCACCCTGGCCACGCCGGCGCCGTAGTCGCCGCTCTTCGCTTCCGCCATGCCCTCGAGGCCGAGCGCGCGCAGCCTCAGGTCGAGCCGCTCCGCGCGGTCGGCCTCCTCGCGGGCGCGTTGCGCCAGCTCCACCGCCTCGCCGTGACGGGCCGCAAGCCTGCGCTGGTTCGCCATCGCGAGCAGCTCGACCGCGGCGTCGCTGGCGGCGCCGGCGGCGGCGAAGCCCTCCGCGGCGAGGCGCCGGGCGGCGAATGCCGAGTCCCGCTCGCCGCGCAGCTCGAGCACGCCGGCGAGCCGCCGCTGCGCGTTCGCGCGGCCGATGCCGTCGCGCAGCTCGGCCACGTCGCGCCAGGCCCGGGCGGCCTCGGCGAGGTCGCCGGCCAGCTCGGCGCAGCGCGCGTAGTGCGCCAGCGCCCGCGCCCGCTGCCCCGGGTCGTCCTCGTCGGGCCACAGGTCGAGCGCCTTGCGGCCGGCCTCGGCGGCGTCGCGGAACGCGTGGACCGCCTCGGCCTCGGCGGCGGCGCGCAGGAGGCCGTCGCGCGCGCGGGCGGCGTCGCGGGCGCCCAGCCAGTGGCCGGCCACCTCGCGGCTGGGCGCGCCGGCCGCGTCGAGCGCCTCCGCGATCGTCCGGTGAAGCGACCGCCGCCGCGTCCACGGGACGTCGGCGTAGAGCGCGTCGCGCGCGAGGCTGTGCCGGAAGGCGGCGCCGCCCTCCGCCTGCTCGCGCAGCAGCCCGCTCTCGAGCAGCTCGCCGACGCCGTCCGCGCTCGACAGCGACACCACGAGATCGAGGTCCAGCGCGTCCCCGGCGACCGCGGCGACCTCCGCCGCCTCCCGCCCCGGCTGCGACAGCTCCGAGGCGCTGATGAGCACCGCGTCGCGCACCGTGTCCGGCAACGGGACCTCCCCGTGGCGAGCCAGCTCGAGTCCGCGCGGGCCTGACTGGAGCCCGCCGCTGACCGACAGGGCGGCCGCGAGCTCCTCCACGAAGAACGGCGTCCCCTGTGTCGCGTCGTGCACGGCCCGCACGAGCGACGGCGCCGGGGCCCCTTCGAGCGCCGCGGCGAGCAGCTCGGCCACCTCGTCCTCGCCCAGCGGGCCGAGCGCGACCTCGTCGAGCCGCCCGGCGCGGCGCAGCTCGTGCCGCAGCCGCCGCACGCCGTGCTCGCGCGGCAGGCCGTCCGACCGGTAGGCGGCGAGCACGAGCACCGAGAGCTCGCCGAGCGGCTCCGCCAGCGCCGACAGCAGCTCGAGCGTCGCCTCGTCGGAGCGGTGGAGGTCGTCGAGCACGGCCAGCACGAGGCGGTCGGCGGCGAGGTGGGCGAGCGCGCAGCGGATCGCCTCGAACAGCGTCGGCCGGTCGGTCGCGCTCGCCGCGGGCCCGAGCTCGGGCAGGAGCAGCGCCAGGTGGGGGCCGAGCGGACCGCAGCCCTTGAGCGCACCCGGATCCGAGCGCAGCGGCGTGCGCAGCGCGGCGACGACCGGTCCGTACGGCGCGCTGCCGGCGTGGGTCCCGGCGCCCGCGATTACGAGCGCGTCTGGCGAACGCGCCGCCAGCTCGGAGACCAGGCGGCTCTTCCCGATCCCGGCCTCGCCGCTCACGAGCACGACGCCGCCCTCGCCCCGGCGCGCGCGGTCCACCCTCGCCTCGAGCCGGTCCAGCTCGGCGGCGCGCCCGACCAGGATGCCCTGGGCCTGCATCTGGCCAGCATAGGTACGGCGCCCGGCGTGCGAAAGCGCGCCGCCCGCGCACGAGCGGGCGGGTCGTGTCAACCTGTGCCCGTGCCCGGCCGGGCGGTCGACATCGAGACGCCGGACGGCGTCGCCGACGCGTACCTCTCCACGCCCGGCGACGACGGCCGCAGTCCTGGGGTGCTGTTCGTGATGGATGCGTACGGTCTGCGCCCGCGCATCGAGGAGATGGCCGACCGGATCGCCGAGCACGGCTACGCGGTGCTGGCGCCGAACGTCTTCTACCGGGCGGGGCGGGCGCCGGTCCTGCCGTTACCGGACCTGACGGACGAGGACGCGCGCGCGGAGTTCTTCAAGAACGCCAGGCCGCTGATGGGCGAGCTGACCCCGGAGCGGTTGGCCGCCGACGGCGCCGCCTACCTCGACGAGCTCGCGAAGGTGGGCGACGAGCCCGTCGCTGTCACCGGGTACTGCATGGGGGCGCGGCTCGGCTGGCGGATCGCGGTCGCGCATCCCGATCGCGTGGCGGCGCTGGCCGGCTTCCACGCCGGCGGGCTCGTCACGGACGACCCGCAGAGCCCGCACCGCTCGGCCGCGGACCTGCGCGCCGAGGTGTACTTCGGCCACGCCGACCAGGACCCGAGCAACAGCGCCGAGCAGATCGCGGCCCTCGGCGAGGCGCTCGACGAGGCCGGGGTCGCGCACCGCTCAGAGGTCTACGCGGGCGCGCGCCACGGCTACACGATGGCCGACACGCCGGCCTACGACGAGCCGGCCACCGAGCGGCACTTCGCCGCGCTGTTCGACCTGTTCGGCCGGGCGCTCGCTACGGGTAGCTGACGACGTTGCTCGGCACGCCCACCGCGTCCGGGGTGACCGGCGCGCCGGTGTCGTTGATCACGTGGTCGATCGTCCCGGCCGCGAGGTCCACCGTCAGCAGGTCGTGGAAGCGCACGCCGGGGGTCACCGGGGACTCGAAGGCGCGGCTGGCGTGCAGCGACGGATTCACGTTCGTGAAGATGTAGCTGCCGAGGCCCCAGCCCTCGTGCGTGCGGACGCGGTCGGCCACCTTGTAGGCCGCGAAGCCGAGCACGCCGTCGTGTTGCCAGGAGGCCTGGTCCGGCGGATCGTACGGCAGCTCGTTCTGGAACATCACGGTCCTGCCGCGCTCGCCGTTCCAGATCACGTTGTAGCCCTGGTAGTGCTCGACGAAGAGCCCCGTGGCGGTCACGTCGTCGCCGTTCACCACCACCCCGGTGCGCGCCGTGTTGACCGTCCAGCCGACGCCGTTCCCGTGGTCCGCGCGCCACGCCCAGATGTCGTCCAGCAGTACGTGGTCGCTGTTCACCTCGAGGCTGACCTCCGCGCGGCCGGCGTGCGGGCCGCCGATGCGGAAGAACACGTCCTGGATCGTGGTCGGGTCGCCGGCACGGCTCTTGTGGGCGTGGCGCGGGCCGACCTCGAGCAGCTCCGGCGACTCCCGCTGCCCGGCGTCGAACATCAGCCCGGCGACGATCACGCCGGGTACGTCGGCGATGCGCATCGGCACGACGCCGTGCTGCGCCGTCAGCGTCGCCATGCCGAGGCCGAGCAACACGGTGCCGGGGCGCTTGACCGCGATCGTGCGGTCCACGTCGTAGACGCCGGGCGTGAGGAGCAGATTCCTGCCGCGCGCGAGCTCCGTGTCGATCCGGCGTACGGAGTCCGACGGCCGGGCGACGAAGAAGTCGCGGATCGGGAGCGAGCGCCCTGGGGCGGAGCCGTTCTCCCACGTCGTCCCGCGGGAGTCCGAGCGCGCGTCCGGGACGAATACGCGCAGGTCGCCCCCCTCGCCGAGGTGGAGGTACGGCTTCTCGCGGCTCACGGGCGTGGTGTCGAGCGTGGTGTACGGCGGGTTCGGGAACGACTGGGCGGGCGCGCCCTCCGTGCCCGCGAAGACCTGGTTCCAGACGCCGTTCGACCAGCCGCCCAGGCTGCTGTCGCGCACGAGGAACTGCTGCTGCGACCCGTTGACGACGAACCCGAGCGCCGAGTCGGAGATGAAGCCGCCGCTCGCGAACTGCGGCCCCGCCGTGCAGTAGTCCATCAGGGACGTATTGGTGCCGGTAATGGCGACCCGGCGCAGGGGCGCCGCCTGCGAGACCGCCCAGAACATGGCGCTCGCGCGGCATCCGTCGGTCGCGCCCATCGAGTTGATCGTCAGGTTCGACATCGAGCGCCAGAAGTTCGTGAGCGCGAAGCAGCCGTTCGGCCCGCACTGGTTGTAGACCTCGACCGCGCCGTTGATCGTCACGTCTCGCGGCGAGGCGCCGAGGCCCGCGACCTCCGTGTAGTAGCCGACCTGGAACCGGAGCGGCTCGCTCTCCGACCCGTACGTGCCCGGCTTGAAGAGCAGCGCGAACCGCTCGGTGCCGAACTCGCTGGAGAGCTGCCGCTGGGCGATCGCGTCGACGGTGGCCTGGATCTCGCTGGTCGGCATGCCGGGGTCGAAGACCACGACGCTCGGGCCGAGATCGGCTGCCGCCGGGCCGCGCGGTTTCGCGGCCGACGCGACTCCCGCGGTCGAGAGCACGGCGGCCAGCGCGAGCGCCAGGCATCGGCTCATCACGGCTCCCGAGGGTACTCCTCGCCTTGGCAACCCGCGGGGCAGCGGGGATAGTTGGGGCGTGCGTCGCCCAGGAGCCGAGGCCGCGCTCGGGCTGTGGTCGGAGGCGTTCCGTGTCGAGCGTCGCGGGATCGACGTCCGCGCCGGGCTCGCGGGCGCCGTCGCGAGCTGTGCGCCGCTGGCGCTGGGCATCGCGTTCGGCGAGCCGGACATCGGCGTGAGCGCCTGCTTCGGAGGCCTGAACGCGGCCCTGGCGGTCCCCCGCGGCGACCTGCGCGCGCGGGTGGGGTGGGGTGTCGGCGCCGGGCTCGGGTCCTGCGTGTCGGTCGCGGCCGCCACGGCCGCCCAGGGGAGCGTGGCGGCGTCGACCGCCGGCGCGTTCGTGCTGGTCGGGCTGCCGGCGTTCATGCGCACGTTCGGCCGCGCGGGCGGCCTCACCGGCTTCGTCATCGGCGTGCTGTTCCTGATCACGAACGGCATCCCGGCGGGCACGCTCGACACCGGCGAGCGCGTGCTCTGGTTCGGGCTCGGATGGCTCGCCGGCCTCGTCCTGATGGTCCCGGCCTACGCTCGCGGCGCCCCGCCGCGGAACCCGGACGCGGAGCCGCTCCCGGTGTTGCTCGCGGCGGGCGTCCGTCAGTTCGCGGACGCGATCGCGGACGACGGGCTGCTGCGGGCGCACGTGCTGCGGATCGCGTCGATCGTCGCCGTGACGACGCTCCTCGCCGGGCTGCTCGACCTCGACCACGGCTACTGGGTCCCGGTCACGGTGCTGGCGGTGCTGCAGCCGGAGGAGCACGCGAGCGACGTGCGCGCGGTCCAGCGCGCGCTCGGAACGCTTGCCGGGACGCTGGTGATCGCGCTGCTGACGATCGCCACCGGGGCCCAGTGGCTGATGGTGGCGTGCCAGGGGCTGTCCGCCTTCGGGCTCTTCGCGCTGTTCTCGCGCGGCTACTTCTGGCTGGTGGTGATGCTCACGCCGACGGCCCTGCTCACGATCAGCGCGGTCGACTACGAGGGGGACGCGGTCGCGCTCCAGCGGATCGCGTGGAGCGCGGCCGGGATCCTGATCGGCCTGGCGATCGCCGAGGTGTGCTGGCGGCTCGCGCCGCACATACCGCGCACGGCCCACGCCTGACCGTATGCTCGCGCCATGCCCGCGTACTTGATCGTCGAGACCGATGTGCAGGATCCCGAGGCCTATGAGCGCTACAGGGTCGAGGCGTCCGCCAGCGTCGCCGCCGCCGGCGGACGCTACCTCGCCCGCGGAGGTGCGCTCGTGGTGCTCGAAGGGGAGTGGCGGCCCGATCGGCTGGTGGTGCTGGAGTTCGACGACCTCGAGGCCGCACGGCGCTGGTACGACTCGCCCGGGTACCGCGAGGCGAGGCGGCTGCGGGAGGGCGCCGCAAGAATGAGCATGGTGGCGGTCGAGGGCGTCTGAGCGAGGAGCGCCGGGAGTCGCCGCGCGTCGGGATCCAGCTGCCCGAGGTCGAGCGCCGGGTCGGCTGGCACGAGTACGTCGCGATGGCCCGGGCGGCCGAGGCGGGCGGCTTCGACTCGATCTGGGTGGGCGACCACCTGCTCTACCGCGAGCCCGAGCGCGGGCCGTGGGAGGCGTGGACGCTGCTGGCGGCGCTCGCCGCTGCGACCGAGCGCGTGGACCTCGGGCCGCTCGTCGCGTGCGCCGGCTTCCACCCGCCGGGGCTGATCGCCAAGATGGCCGCCACGGTCGACGAGATCAGCGGCGGCCGCTTCGTGCTCGGCCTCGGAGCCGGCTGGCACGAGCAGGAGTTCCGCGCGTTCGGCCTGCCGTTCGATCACCGCGTGTCGCGGTTCGAGGAGGCGTTCGCGATCGTGCGCGGCCTGCTGGCGGGCGAGCGCGTGACGCTCGGGGGGCGCTGGTGGGAGGCGCAGAACGCCGTGCTGCTCCCGCCGCCGCGGCGGCGCGTTCGCCTGATGGTCGGCAGCAACGGACCGCGCATGCTCGCGATGACGCTGCCGCACGTGCAGGTCTGGAACACGTGGTACGAGGACTACGGAAACGACGCGGACCGCTTCGCCCGCCTCAACGAGCGCGTGACGGGCGCGGCCGAGGCCGCCGGGCGGGACCCCGCTGAGATCGAGCGAAGCGCGTGCGTCCTGGTGGTGCTCGACCGCGCGGCGGGCGAGCGCGTGCCGGGCCCGGGCACGCGCGCGCTCGAGGGCCCGCCGGAGCGGATCGCGGCGGGCCTGCGCGAGATCGCCGAGGCCGGCGCGGACGAGCTGATCCTCGTGGCGAGCCCGATCACCGAGCGGTCGATCCGCGAGCTGGCCGAGGCGCGGGCGCTGCTCTGAGCGGGGGTCCCGCTAGCCGGCCCAGCGCTCCGGCACCAGAACCACGCGGAAGCCGTCCGGGTCCTCGAAGGTCAGGCCGTGCTCAGCCCAGTACGGATTCGCGGGAGGGACCGGGTCCAGGCCGAGGCGCGCCGCGACGGCGCTCACCGCATCCTGGTCGCCGAGGTACAGGACGAGCAGCGATTCGGGGTGCGACGCCGGGGCGCCGTGCTCGCCGCCCGCCGTCAGCTCGAGGTGGGCCGCGGTGCCCGGCAACTCGAGGAACACGCCCTCGTAGCCGTCGTGGTCGCTGAAGCGGCCGGCCTCGGTCAGCCCGATGCCGTCGCGGTAGAAGGCGACCACCTCGTCGAGGCGTTCCGTGTGCCGGGCGATGCGCAGCTGCATCTAGGAGCCGCCGGCGGCCGCTCCGGCCTGCGACGACAGGTCCTTGTTCTCCGGCACGAACTGGTTTGCCGTGAACGTCGCGCCCTGCGGGTCGGCGATGACGGTCGCCCGCACCCACGGACCGTCCTGCGGCGGCGAGATCACCTTGCCGCCCAGCTCGGCGGCCTTCTCGGCGGTCGCGTCCGCGTCCTCGGTGGCGAACGTGATGGCCCAGTGCGGCTGGTCGCCGCTCAGCGGGTTGAGGGTGGCGACCACGTCCTCGAAGCCGGCCGGCGCGCCCATCTGCGCCATGCCCTCGCGGAGGCCGGGCCGGCTCTCCTCGAGGTGGTCGCCGTAGCCGGGCAGGGTCCACGCGGCCCCGGGGCCACCCAGGTCGAGCGTCCCCCATCCGAAGACCTCGCCGTAGAAGCGCCTCGCGCCCTCCATGTCACGCGTGTGGAGGTCGTTGAAGTTGACGCTGCCCGCCTCGTTCACGATCTTCGCGCCCTTGTGCCTCCTCGCCTCCCAGACGCAGAAGGCGGCGCCCTCGGGATCCGCCAGCACGGCCATGCGGCCGGCGTCGATCACGTCGTAGGGGTCGGCGAGCACGCTGCCGCCGGCGTCGCGCACCTTGGCCGAGGTCTCGTCGGCGCTGTCGACCCAGATGTACGTGTTCCATACGGCCGCCGGCGGCACCGACTCCCGCTGCGCTCCGACGGCGGCGACGTCCCCGGCGCGGATGCGGGCGACGTGGTAGCGGAGCGGGGCGTCCTCCGGCATCACGTCCTCGAACTCCCAGCCGAACAGCCCGCCGTAGAAGTCGAGCGCGGCCTCCGGATCGGGCTGGGTCGTGTCGGCCCAGCACGGGACCCCGGGGATGTATCCGTCTCGCTCCAGCATGCGTTCTCCCTTCGTCGCGGTATTCCGCGGGAGACCATAGGACCCGTTTAGGTCTGGATCTGTCCTCAACTTCCGGGCGTGCGACCGGCCGATAGCTTTCGAGGCCCCGAGCGAAGGAGACGGCTTGGCCACCACCGAGGTACAGAGCGGCTATGCCCCGGCGGGCGAGCTCGAGATGTACTACGAGATCCACGGCAGCGGCAGGCCGCTCGTGCTGCTGCACGGCGCCTACATGACGATCGACCTGATGGGGCCGATCCTGCCGCGCCTGGCCGGGACGCGGCAGGTGATCGCGCCCGAGCAGCAGGGGCACGGGCGCACCGCGGACGTGGATCGCCCGATCACCTACGAGCAGATGGCCGACGACACCGCCGGTCTCATCCGCCACCTCGGGCTCGAGCACGCGGACGTCCTCGGGTACAGCATGGGCGGCGCCACCGCCCTGCAGCTCGCGATCCGCCATCCGGAGCTCGTGCGCAGGCTCGTGGTCGCGTCCGCCGGCTTCGCCAGAGCGGCATGCTCGACCGCAGCGAATGGCTGCTCGCGATGATCGCTCCGTTCCTCGACGCGGCTGACCCTGACTGAGCCGGTGGACCTGCCCGCCGGCCCGCGCGCTCCCGCCGCCTGGCAGACGCTCGCGTGGACGGCGCGGCCGACCGCGTTCCTGCAGCGCGTGCACGCGCGCTTCGGGGATCCGGCGACGATCCGCACCTACTGGACCGAGGAGCCGATGGTGCTGTTCTCCGGGCCCGCCGCGGTCCGCGAGATCTTCCGGCTCGACCCCGCGATCGCGCCCGCCGGGCAGAGCTGGGAGTTCGTGCGGCCGTTCGCCGGACCCGACTCGATCCTGCTGCTCGACGGCGAGCCGCACCTGCGCGAGCGGCGGCTCCTGCAGGGGCCCTTCCACGGCGAGCGGATGCGCGCCTTCGCGCCGATGATCGCCGAGCTGGCGCGCGGGGAGATGGGCACCTGGACGGGTCGCGTGACGACCCTCGACCGCGCGCGACACCTGACGCTCGAGATCATCCTGCGCGTGGTCGTCGGCGCCCGCGACGAGGCCGAGGTGGCGCGCCTGCGGGACGCGGTCGAGACGACGCTCGCCGACGTGCGCTCGCTGCCGCGCATGCTCACGATGGCGCTCGTGCAGCGGGACCTCGGGCCGCGCAGCCCGTGGGGCCGCTTCCGGCTGGCGGTCGAGCGCTTCGACGCGCTGCTGCTGCAGACGATCCGCAGCCGCCGTGCCCGGCCGAGCGGCGACTCGGTGCTCGACCTGCTGCTCGAGCAGCGCGACGACGACGGCGAGCCGCCGAGCGACCGCCACGTGCGCGACCAGCTGGTGGCGCTCCTGATGGGCGGCCACGACACCTCCGCGGCCACTCTCGCCTGGGCCTTCGAGCGGCTGTGCCGCCACCCCGCCGTCCACGCGCGCCTGCGCGAGGGCGACCCCGCCTACCTCGACGCGGTCGTCAAGGAGGTGCTCCGGATCCGCCCGGCGCTGACGATCGCCCCGCGCCTCCTGCTGGAGCCCGCGGAGATCGCCGGACGGCGGATTCCCGCCGGCGTTCAGGTGGCGGCCTGTCTCTGGCTCGCGATGCGCCGCGAGGACCTCTGGCAACAGGCCTCGGCGTTCCGGCCGGAGCGCTGGCTCGAGGGCCGCCAGCCCGACACCATGTCGTGGATCCCGTTCGGCGGCGGCGTTCGCCGCTGCGCGGGCGCGCCGTTCGCCGAGATGGAGCTGCGTGAGGTGCTGCGCGTGGCGGCGGAGCTGAGGATCCGCCCGTCGCGCCCCGAGGGCGAGCGCGCCCGGCGCAGCCTTCTCGTCGTCGTGCCCGACCGCGGCGGCGAGATACTCGTGGACTGAGCCCGGCTC
>DASXAA010000254.1:0-2028 GCA_036407035.1 Thermoleophilaceae bacterium
TGCTCCATGCGCTCGGCGTCCAGCATCCCTGGCTCGACACGGCCACCGACTTCTGCTGGCGCGAGCTCGACCGCGAGCTGCCCCAGGACGCGCACGGGCTCGCGGTGACGTTCGGCTTCCTCGAGCACGTCCCGGATCGCCCGCGCGCCGAGGCGCTCGCCGGCCCCGTCGCCGCGCAGCTTCCGCACGCAACGTTGTATCTCGCCGACGCCGACGCCGAGGGCTACGGCCTCACGCCGCTCGCCTTCGCGCCCACGCCCGACAGCCGCTGGCGGCAGCTGTTCGACGACGCCCAGATCGAAGCGCACCTCGACCGCCTCGAGCGCGACCAGCAAGCCGACGGCGGCTGGCCGGTGACGTGGGAACCGCCCAGCGAGGCGTCGCTGCTCGAGTGGCGCGGCATCGTTACCCTCGCCGCCCTGCGCACCCTCACCGCCTACGGCCGCCCCAGATGAGACAGCGGCGGTCTGGTGGAGGGAAGCGGGTGGCGGGGATCGAACCCGCGTAACCAGCTTGGAAGGCTGGGGCTCTACCACTGAGCTACACCCGCGCGGCTCACAAGGGTAGCGGCCGCGTTACCGTTCAGGCCGTGGAGACGCCGCTCGAGGTGACGGTCCTCGCGCCCGTCCTCGTGGCCGGCTACGCGCTCGCCCGCAGCCGTTCGCCGGGCTCGTCCTGGCGCGTGCTCGCGTTCACGGCCGGCGTCGCGCTGATCGTCGCCGCGTTCGCGACGCGCCTCCAGCCGCTTGCCCTCCACACGTTCCTCTGGGCGCACCTGCTCCAGAACGTCGTCCTCGCCGAGTGGGCGCCGGCGCTGCTCGTGCTCGCGGTTCCTCCGGCGCTGGCCCGCCGCGTCCACGTGCCGCCGCTGCCGGCGCTCGCCGCCTGGCTGGCGACCTACTTCGCCTGGCACCTGCCGTGGGCGTACGAGCTCGCGCTGCACCATCCGCACACGGTGCTGCACCTCGAGCACCTGACCTATCTCCTGACGGGCTGCCTCGTCTGGTGGCCGGTGATCCACGGCTCGATGCCGGCCGGAGCGAAGGCCGCCTACCTCTTCGCCGCCTTCGTGCTCGCAAGCCCGCTCGGGCTGCTGCTCGCGCTCCTGCCGCGGGCCGTGTACTCGACCTACCGCGACGCCTCGCCCACCTGGGGCCTGAGCGCGGAGACCGACCAGCAGATCGCCGGCGTGACGATGGCCGGCGAGCAGGCCGTGCTCTTCTTCACCGCGTTCGTCGTCTACTTCCTCCGCTTCCTCTCGGAGGAGCAGCGCGCAGGCGTGCTCGACGAGCTGCGGTTCGTGAAGTGACGCCGCGCGTCGCGATCGTCGGCGGCGGCGCGGCCGGGCTCGCGGCGGCGGCGATGCTGCGGCGCGAAGGCGTCTCTGCGGTCGTCCTCGAGGCCGGTGACGAGGTCGGAGCCGCCTGGCGTGCACGCTACGACCGCCTCCATCTGCACACGCCGCGCCTTCTCTCCTGCCTGCCGGGCCACCGGATTCCGCGCAGCCACAGCCGCTGGGTCGCGCGCGACGGCGTCGTCGACTACCTGCAGGAGTACGCCCGCGTGCACCGGCTCGACGTGCGCCTGCGGACGCGTGTCGAGCGGATCGATCGCACCGACGGCGAGTGGGCTGTGTCCACCGGAAACGACGCACTACGAGCGGCGGACGTCGTCGTGGCGACGGGCTACAGCCGCGTTCCCCGCCTGCCGGACTGGCCCGGGCGGTCCGATTACCGGGGCGAGCTCGTCCACTCGGGCGAGTACCGGAACCCGGGGCCCTTTCGCGGCCGCGACGTGCTGGTCGTCGGGACGGGGAACTCCGGTGCCGAGATCGCCGTCGACCTCGCCGACGGAGGTGCGGCGCGCGTCGCCCTCGCCGTCCGCACCCCTCCCCACATCACGCGCCGCGACTCCTTCGGAATCCCGGCGCAGGCGCTCGGAATCACGCTCGGCCACCTCCCGCCGCGCTGGGCGGGCGCGATCGCGGCGGGCTTCCGCCGCCTGACCATCCCCGACCTCGAGCCGTAC
>DASXAA010000255.1:0-43816 GCA_036407035.1 Thermoleophilaceae bacterium
GTTCCAGCGCGAGCTCGCACTCCTGCAGCTCGAGCTGGTGAAGATGCTCGACTGGATCCGCCAGAGCGGCCACCGGCTCGTGGTCGTCTTCGAGGGCCGCGACGCGGCCGGCAAGGGCGGCACGATCAAGCGCATCGTGGATCCGCTCAACCCGCGCTTCTGCCGCGTGGCCGCCCTGCCGGCGCCGACCGAGCGGGAGCGGACGCAGTGGTACTTCCAGCGCTACGTGGCCCACATGCCGGCGGCCGGCGAGATGATCCTGTTCGACCGCTCCTGGTACAACCGCGCCGGCGTCGAGCGGGTGATGGGCTTCTGCACCGACCACGAGTACTGGGAGTTCCTGCGCTCGGTGCCGGAGTTCGAGCGCATGCTGACCCGCGCCGGCATCCAGCTCGTCAAGTACTGGTTCTCGGTCAGCGACGAGGAGCAGGAGCGGCGGTTCAGGGCCCGCATCGAGGACCGCAGCCGGCGCTGGAAGCTGTCGGAGCTCGACCTCTACTCGCGCAGCAGGTGGGTGGACTTCTCGAAGGCCAAGGACCTGATGATCGAGCACACCTCGACGCCCGAGGCGCCGTGGTACGAGGTCGACGCGGACCAGAAGCGCAGGGCGCGGCTCAACTGCATCGCGCACCTGCTGTCGCTCGTCCCCTACGAGGAGGTGGTGCACCCCAAGGTCCAGCTGCCGCCGCGGCAGGCGGACTCGGGCTACGAGCGCCCGCCGAAGGACTCGCTGAACTGGATCCCGACGCCGTACTGAGCGTCTCAGCCGCCGTGCGGTGACGCGGCCGACGGGACCGGCACCAGCACCCGCTCGGCCAGCTCGACCATGCGCGTGGCGTAGCCCCACTCGTTGTCGTACCAGGCGACCACCTTGACCTGGGTCCCGTCGATGACGCTCGTGAGCGGCGCGTCGAAGACGGCCGAATAGGGCGACCCGACGATGTCCGTGGCCACCAGCGGCTCCTCGCTGTAGGCCAGGATCCCGGACAGGGCGCCGCTGTCCGCGCGCCCGCGGAAGGCCGCGTTGACCTCCTCGGCGGTCGTCTCGCGGGCCGTCTCCACGGTCAGGTCCACGAGCGACCCGGTCGGGAGCGGCACCCGCACCGCGTAGCCGTGCAGGCGCCCCTCGAGCTCCGGGATCACGAGCCCCAGCGCCTTCGCCGCCCCGGTGGACGTGGGCACGAGGTTGATCGCGCCCGCGCGCGCCCGGCGCAGGTCCGAGTGGGGGCCGTCGAGCAGGTTCTGGTCCGAGGTGTAGGCGTGCACGGTCGTCATCAGGCCGTGCCGGATCCCGACCGCCTCGTGCAGCACCTTGGCGACGGGGGCGAGGCAGTTGGTCGTGCACGAGGCGTTCGTGATCACGTCGTGCGAGTCGGGGTCGTACACGTCGTCGAAGTTCACCCCCAGCACGAGGGTCGCGTCCGCCGGCTCGCTGCCCTTCGCGGGCGCAGAGATGATCACCTTGCGCGCGCCGGCCTCCAGGTGCTGCGCGGCCTCCGACCGCGTGCGGAAGCGGCCCGTGCACTCGACTACGACGTCCACGTCGAACTCGCGCCACGGGAGCGAGGCGGGCTCGGACTCGGACAGCACCCGGATCTCGTCGCCGTCGATCGCGATCGTCCCGTCGCCCGACTCGACGCTGCCGGGGAAGCGCCCGTAGACGGAATCGTGGCGCAGCAGCGCCGCGAGCGTGCCCGCGTCCGCGACGTCGTTCAACGCGACGATCTCGATGTCGGCCTCGCGCTCGTGCGCGGAGCGCAGGAAACCGCGGCCGATGCGACCGAACCCGTTGATGGCGACCTTCACGGACATGACTCTCCTCGTATCGGGGGCTCGACCAGGAACCTACGGTTCGATCGCCGCCGCCACATCGGGAGTTCCCCACGGCGCTCCTGCGGCGAATCCCGGATGACCCACGCGGCCGCGGGGCTAGGGTGGCGACACGTGAACCTGACCCTTATCAAGGCGCGCGACGAGGGGCCGCTCGAGGTCGTGATCGCCGGCGGCGGCGTGGCCGGGCTCGAGGCCCTGCTCGCAATGCACGAGCTGGCAGGACCGCGGGTGCGCGTCGAGCTGCTCGCCCCCGAGCGCGAGTTCGTCTACCGGCCGCTGGCCGTGGCGGAGCCGTTCAAGCTCGCGCGGCCCGCCCGGATCGACATCGCCGAGCTGGCCGCCGCCCACGGCGCCCGCCACCGGCGCGACGCGCTCGGGAGCGTGGACGCGGGGCACCACCGCGTGCGGACGAAGAGCGGGCGCACGCTGCGCTACGACGCGCTGGTGCTGGCGATCGGCACCCACCCGGTCGAGGCGGTGCACGGCGCGCTCACGTTCAGGGGCCCCGCCGACGTCGAGGCCTTCGGGAACCTCCTGCGCGAGCTGGAGGGCGGCCGGGTGCGCAGCGTGGCCTTCGCCCTCTACCCGAGCGCGCGGTGGCCGCTGCCGCTGTACGAGCTCGCGCTGCTGTCGGCCGCGCACCTGGACTCGCTGGGGGTTGACGGCATCGAGTGGAGGCTCGTCACGCACGAGCGGGCACCGCTCGAGGTCTTCGGATCGCGCGCGAGCCGGGCGGTCGGGGACCTGCTCGCGGAGGCGGGCATCGAGCTCGTGACCGGCCGGGTGCCGCACATGGCGCGCGACGGCCGGCTGCTGCTGGACGACGGCGGCGAGGTGGAGGCGGAGCGCGTGGTCGCGCTGCCCGAGCTGCGCGTGCCGTTCCTGTCCGGGGTGCCGCGCGGACCGGGTGGCTTCATCCCCACGGACGACGTGGGCCGCGTGAAGGGGCTGAAACGGGTGTTCGCGGCCGGCGACGCGACCTCGTTCCCGATCAAGCAGGGCGGCCTGGCGGCGCAGCAGGCGGACGCCGTGGCGGGGGCGGTCGCGGCGCTGGCGGGCGCGCCTGTCGAGGCCCGCCCGGCGGACCTCCGCCTGCGGGCGGCGCTCCTCACGGGCTCCGCGCCGCGGTTCCTGCGGGCGGCCCTGTCGGACCGCGAGGGCACCTCGACCGCGGGCCCGGACGTCCTCTGGTGGCCGCCGGGCAAGATCGCCGCGCGCTACCTGGCGCCCTACCTCGCCGGCCGCGCCGGGGACTACCGGCTGCCGCCGCTCGACGACGTGGAGGCGCTCTTGGGAGACGACGCCGACGCGGCCGAGGCGGATCGCACGGCCGCGTTCGAGCTCGCGCTCACGGCCGCCGACGCCGACGCCGGCTGGAAGGACTACGACAGCGCCCTCAAGTGGCTCGACGTCGCCGAGCGGCTGAACGTGACGCTCCCCCGCGAGTACGCGGAGAAGCGTCGGGCGTGGTCGGCTACGGCTGCCGACGCGCGCGCGGCTGATCCCGCTGCTCCGCGAGGATGACCATCAGCGGCCACCCGACCGCGAGCACGACTCCCAGCCCGATCGCAACGATCACGGCGAGGCCGAGCCCCTCGGCGACGAAGGCCGCGACGACCGCGAGCACCACCACCGCGAGCACGACCGTGTGCAGTCCCAGCCGGCGTTCGAAGTACTTCATCGGATGCTCCTTTGCCGATCGCCGCGATTGTCCGCCCGCCCGCGGTGTGGCGCATCCGGGGTTGCCGCCCCACCTGATGAGTGGCAACTACGTAGCCGCGCCCTGACGCAGCGCGACCGGGACGTCCGGCGCCGGCTCGCACGCGACCGCCATCACCCAGCGCGGCTCCATCCGCCACCAGCCCCGGGTGCGCCCGCCGCCGTCGGCCCATTCGACGGCGAGCCTGCGCCACCCCGCGAGCTCCGAGTCCAGGCCGTCGGGCTCCGTCACGGCGCCCCGCACGTCCAGGCGCAGCCCCTCCCGCCGCACCTTCGCGGCGGCCTCCTTGGCCGTCCAGGCCAGGTTGGCGACGAGGTCGCGGTGCGCGCCGGCGCGCGCCACGAGCGCGCGCTCGGCAGGCGCGAGCCAGTCGTCCACGAAGGCGCCGCTGCGCGGCTCGATCAGCTCGAGGTCGCAGCCGACCGCGGCGCCGTCCTCGCCCACGGCCACGAGCGCCCGGCCGGCGCGGTGGCTGAGCGAGAGCGCGACCGGCGCCCGCTCGCCGTCGAGCAGGGCCTCGGGAGCGCCGTCGGGCGCCGCCACGACCGCCACGCGTGACGCCGCCACGCCGAGCCAGATGCCGACGGCGGTCTTGGCAGCGAAGCGGCCGAGCCGCCAGTCGGCGCGGCGCTTGTCGAACTTGAGCTCGGCGAGCACGCCGCGCTCGCCGTCGTCGAGCCAGCGGTCGTGCGCCGGGACGTCAGCGAGCCAGCGGGTCAGCCAGCCGACCGAGGTCATGGCCCGAGCGCTCGAGCGTGCGGCGCATGCCGCGCTCGACCGCGTCGACGAGGAACGGACGCAGCGACGACGGCTCGACGATGCGGCTGATCGACCCCATCTCGAGCGCCCGCTCGACCGAGTGGATCGAGTCGAACTCCGCGGCCAGCTCGCCGAGCCGCTCAGCGTGCACCTCCGACCACGCCGCGGCCCGCTCCGCGCGCAGCCGCTGGCGCTCGGTGCCGTCGGCGGCCGCGATCCGCTCGTCGAGCCCGGCGATGCGCGGGTCCTGTGCGGTGCGCCGCCTCACCTCCTGGGCGAACACCACGGCCGCGGCCGGCGCGCCCCCGATCACGGAGGCGCGCGCGCCCTCGAGTGCCACGGCCTCGAGGTCGTCGTTGAGGCGCTGCGAGAACACCACGAACGCGCCGCCGTGGTAGCGCGACACCACGCAGAACACGATCGGGCCCCGGAAGTTCACGACGGCCCTGCCGATCTCGGCGCCGTACTCGAGCTGCCAGTGCGCCATCGACTCCGGCGAGCCGTCGAAGCCCGCCAGGTTCGCGGCCACGACGACCGGCCGGCGGCCGCTCGCGGCGTTGATCGCGCGCGCGATCTTGCGCGAGGACTGCGGGAAGAGCGTCCCCGAGGTCCACTGCTCGGGCCCGTCGGCGGGCAGCGGGCCGTGGCGCGGCAGCGGCCGCGACTCGATGCCGATCATGCACACCGGCCAGCCGCCCAGGTGGACGTCCCAGACGACGGCCGCCTCGGCCTCGCGCCATCCCGCCCAGCGTTCGAGCGGCGCGTGGTCCCGGTCGGCGACGGCGCGCATCACCGAGCGGATGTCGAACGGCTTCTTGCGCCCGGGGTTCGTCTCCTCGGAGAGGATCTCGCCCACCTCGGCGAGGTCCGACCCGGGGGCGGAGTGCGGGGACCTGCGCACGTCGCGCTCGACCGGATCGGCGCTCTCGGCGCGGCGCGGGAAGCGCTCGCCCGGCGCCACGTAGGTGTGCTCGTAGTGCGAGAGCAGCACCCTGCAGGCGGCCGCCAGGTCGGGCGCCCAGTACTGGGCCTGGCCGTTCGGGCCCATGATGCGCTCGTAGCCGCCGATGCCGAAGTTGTCCTCGGCGGACACGCCGCCCGAGTAGTCGAGCGCCTGCTTGCCGGTCAGCACCATCGCGCTCTCGGGGGTCATCACGAGGATCCCGCGCGTGTGCATGCGCATCGTGGCCTCGGCGTTGCAGTACGGCTGGGCGCGGACGTTGATCCCGGGCACCACCACGTTCAACTCGCAGCCGCGCTGGGTGAACTCGACGATCCGGCGCAGCACCGCGGCGATCCAGTCCATGTTCTCGGTGCCGGAGTCCATCGCGATCTTCGCGCCGGCCGACAGCGCGAACCACTCGACCGGCACGCCGAGCTCCTCGGCCATGTCGAGCGCGGCGATGATGCGGGTGCACTCCGGCTCGGCCAGCGACCCGAGCGCGCGGGTGGGGTCGCTCAGCAACGCCACCCTCTGCATCCCCTCCGGGTAGCGCGTCGTGTAGTTGCGCACCAGGCCCACGACCACGCTGGCCTCGTTCAAAGCCGGCCCGCGATCCACGGGGACGAGGCGCCCCTCGCCGTCGAGGTCGTGCTCGACGAACTCGCCCGACGGCTGGTGGCCGTGGTTGCCGTCGCCGTGGGCCGGGGCGAGCAGCTTGACCAGCTCGGCGGGGTGGACCGTGCCGCGTCGCCGCGACTGCACTATCCGCCTGGCGCCCTCGTCGAGCGGCTGGAGCGGGCGGTCGGGCGGGTCGAGCACCTCCACCACCACGCCGCGGCCGGTGGGGCTGAAGAAGCGCAGCTCGCGCTCCTCGCCGCCCGCGGCGCGCATCGCGCCGCGCAGCTCGACCAGCTCGATCCCGAGCCCGCCCGTCGCGCGCGCGTAGCGCTCGATCAGGGCCCGCATCTCGTCGGGATCGAACTCGATGGCGGGCCAGGCGTAGAGCAGCAGCCGGTTCCAGAGCGGCCGCCGGCGCGGCTCGCGCCCGGCCTGGAACGCCCGCATCGCCTCGAGCGACTCGACCAGCATGCGCTCCAGCTCGGGCACGCCCTGGAGGCGCCCGTCGGCGTCGCGGACGGCCGTCATGTCGCGCACCTCGGCAAGCGCGAACAGGCGCTCGTCCTTGGGGTTGGCCCTGGCGCGGCCGTGGTAGAGGTACACGTCCTCCGCCGACGGCTGACGCGTCAGCTCGAACTCCCGCAGCCGCCAGAGCCGCAGGCGCTCGGCCATCATCGGATGGAGCCCGCGCAGCCACTCGTCCTCGGCGAAGGCCCGGTCCGCGGCCCGGCGGAAGGTGGCGATGTCCACGGCCGACATGCCGCGCCCGCGAGCGGCGGCCGCGACGGCGAACACCACGCGCTCGACCTGCTCCGGCAGCGCCGCCGCGTCCACCACCTCGCTCAGGCGGGCGCGGAGCTCGGCGGGCGGCACGGGCGGATCGGGATGGGCCGCGTAGATGTCGGCCACCAGGGGCGACTCCCCGTCGGCGAGCTCGGCAAGCGCGCGCGCCGCCGCAGGGGCCTGCTCGAGCTCCACGAACGCCGTCGCGAGCCGGCGGCGCTCCCCGTCCCGTTCGACGTCGGAGCAGAGGAAGTCGATCCCGCCGGCGCTCTCCTCGCGGAACGGGGACAGGGCACCGATGCGGTGGTAGCGGCGCGCCATCGTCTCGAGCAGCGCCCGCCGGAGGGCGGGGTCGGCGGGGCGCATGCGGTTCGTCAGCAGCGGGGCGAGCGGCTCGGGGCAGTCCACCAGCGCGCGGATGCGCTCGGCGCGCTCGGGCGCGTCCGGCGCCGTGGCGAGCGCCGCGAGGTTGTCCGCCATCTCGGCGTAGGTCTCCTCGCGCCGCGCCTCGACCACCGGTTCGTCGAAGTAGCGGTAGCGCACCTGGCGGGCGAGGTCCGCGAGCACGGCGTCGCGGCCCTCCATCGTCGTCTCGAGGTGATCGAGCACGTCGCGGAACTCGCCCGGCACGTTGCCCGCCAGATCGTCGGCGAGCTCCAGGCGGCGGTCGAGGATGGCCGTGACGGCCGCGCGCTGCGTCGGAACGCGCTGCTGCGACAGCGCGATCCTGTAGCAGGCCTCCTCCAGCGCCGGCGTGCGGTCGAGCGTCGTGACGCCGTAGTGGGAGAGGGCGCGCTCGAGCAGAGCCGTGAACCTGCGCGGCAGTCCCTCCGCGTCCACGTCGAGCGAGCGCAGGAACGCGTGCAGGTACTCCTGCGGGCTGCGCAGCAGCTCCCCCTCGGGGTCCTCCTCGTGCCGCGGGCGAGTGAGGGCGCGCAGGTCCGCGAAGACCCGCAGCAGCCGGTGCTCCCCGGGAACGAGCGCGGGACTGCACGACAGGTCGGCGCAGGCGCCGTGGAGGTCGGCGATGATCCGCTTCACGTCGGCGTCCTCCACGTCGTAGCCCAGCACGAGCCACTCCAGCCGGCGAAGGTTGTCCACGCAGCGCTCGGGCGCCTCGGGGAGCGCGGTCTCGTCCAGGCCGAACCGGATTCGCCGGGCGTCGTCCTCGTCGCGGTCGCCGTCGGCCTCGTCGATCTGGACCAGCGCCGCCCGCGCGCCGACCTGGGTGTTCGGGCCCACCAGCACCCGCCGCACGCGGCCGGCGCGCGGCGCGACCAGGGACGACTCCATCTTCATGCTCTCGAGCACGGCCACCACGTCGCCCGCGTCGACCTCGTCGCCCTCGCTCACGGGAATGGCGACGACGACGCCCGGCGCGTGGCTGCGGACGATGCCGCCCTCGTCGTGCGAGACGCGGTGCGGCACGCCGTCCACCTCCACCAGCAGATGGGAACCCTGCTCGGAGATCACGACGCGGTGGCTGCGGCCGCCGGTGGTGAGCCGCCGCTCGTGGTCGCCCAGCCGCTCCACGGCCACCTCCACGAAGCCGTCCTCGACCGTGACCGCGTAGCGACCCGGCGCCACCTGGAGCACACGCAGGCGGTAGCTCTGTGCCTCGTAGGCGAGGTCGAGCGTGCGGCCGACCTCGTCGCGGGTCTCGGGGCGCCCGCGGCGGGCGTAGGCGTAGAAGCGCGAGCGGTCCGCCGCGTCCTCGGCCTCGGCCAGCTCGATCGCCGCCTGGAGCAGCGCGACGTCGGCGTGGGCGGGCAGGTCCGCCGTCGCGCCGATCCGGTGCCGGTCGAGCCAGGTCGTGTCGAACTCCCCTGCCACGACGTCCGGGTGCTGGAGCAGCTCGAGCAGGAATCCGCGGTTGGTCGTCCCGTCCTCGATCAGCGCGGTCGTCTCGCGCAGGGCGCGCCGCAGCCGCGCCAGCGCCTCGCGGCGGTCGCGGCCGTGCGCGATCACCTTCGCGATCATCGAGTCGAAGTCGGGAGGGATCGTGTCGCCGCTCTCCACGCCGCGGTCGAAGCGCAGCCCGGGGCCGGTCGGCAGGTTCAGCAGGTCCACCCGGCCCGGCGCGGGCGCGAAGTCCATCGCCGGGTCCTCAGCGTTCAGCCGCGCCTCGATCGCGTGCCCGGCGGCGGGCGGCGGGTCGCCCTCGAGCCGCCCGCCCGCGGCGACGTGGAGCTGGAGCTTGACGAGGTCGAGCCCGGTCGTTGCCTCGGTCACCGGGTGCTCCACCTGAAGGCGGGCGTTCACCTCCATGAACGAGAGGCGCTTCCCGGCCGGCTCGTAGAGGAACTCGACCGTGGCCGCGCCGCGGTAGCCGGCCTCGAGGATCAGGCGCCGCGCCGACTCCTTCGCGTCATCCTCCTGGTCCCTCGTGAGCGCGGTGCTGGCCGACTCCTCGATCACCTTCTGGTGGCGACGCTGCAGGCTGCAGTCGCGCACGCCGGCCGCCCACGCGCCGCCGGCCCCGTCGGCGATCGTCTGCACCTCCACGTGCCGGGCCGGCGTCACGAGGCGCTCCATCAGCACCGTTGGGTCGCCGAAGGCCTGCTCCGCCTCGGCGCGGGCGCGCTCGAACGCGGACGCGAGGTCGCTCGCCTCGTCAACCCGCCGGATGCCGCGGCCGCCGCCGCCGGCGGTGGCCTTGATCATGAGCGGGTAGCCGATCGCATCGGCGTGCCGGAGGGCGTCGTCGAGCGTGTCCACAGGCCCGCCGCTCCAGGGCGCCACGGGCACCCCGGCGCGCTCGGCGAGCTGCTTCGAGCGGATCTTGTCGCCCAGCAGCCGCATCGTGTCGGAGCTCGGCCCGACGAAGACGATCCCGAGCCGCTCGCACAGCTCGGCGAAGTCCGGGTGCTCGGCGACGAACCCCCAGCCGACCCAGGCCGCCTCGGCCCGCGTCTCCACAAGGGCCCGCTCGAGCGCGGCGTAGTCGAGGTAGCCGGCGCGGCGGCTGCCGTCCGGGGACGTGTACGTGGCGGGGCCGATGCAGTAGCCCTCGTCCGAGCGGCGGACGAACATCGCCTGCGCCTCCGGCTCGGTGTAGAGGGCGATCAGGTGGAGCTGCTGCTCACGCTCCTCGTTCAGCTCGCGGGCGGCGTGCACGAGGCGCATCGCCGCCTCGCCGCGGTTGACGATCGCGAGCCGTGTGAAGGGGCGCTGCGCGGCCACTGGGTCTAATCCATCGCGGCGCGGATCGGGTCGAGCGCCTCGGGGTCGAGCCCGCCCGGCAGCGCGGTCGTCCGGTAGCCCTCCAGGCGTACCACCACGCGTCCCGCCTCGTCCACGACCTCCGCGTTCACGCCGTCGCCGTCGCCCGGATGGACGACCGCCACGAGCGGGCCGCCCTCGTCCGCTCCCTCGAAGCGCACGACGCGGTCGACGTGAGTCGGCAGGCCCATGCGGCCGAACTTGCCGAGCTCCCACACGCCGGCGGTCTGGAAGCACAGCTCCACCAGTCGCGGCGCGATCTCGGTCGGCTGCCCGGGCGGCTCGTGGGCCGGCGGCAGGTCCGGCGCCAGGCGCCCGAGCACGTCGCCGTCCTCGCGCCAGGCGCGGTCCAGCACCTGGTAGGCCGGCCCGTGGAAGTACACGCGGTAGACGGCCTCGCGGTCCACCTCCGCCTCGTGCGCCTCCGTGCCCGGCCGCTCTCCCTCCGGGGGCGCGGGCGGCGGCGCCGGGCTCAGGCGCGCGCGGCCGGTGAAGTGCACCGTCTCCTGCTCGCCCTTGCCCGGCAGCGTCCGCCGGCCGATCAGCCGGCAGTCGGCCACGACCGTGCCGTCGCCGGCGTCACGGAGCAGCGCCCGCAGCTCGAGCGTCCGCGGCTCGTCGCGGTAGAACTTGAACGGAGCGCGCAGGTCCACGTCCTCGAGGGCGATCACGTGCCACCCCGGCAGCAGGGCGCGCGCGGCCTCGGCGAATCCCTCCATCCCCATCACGCCCGGCAGCACCGGCGTTCCGTCGATGCGGTGGTCGTCTAGGAAGGCCTGGCGCGCCGGGTCGAGCTCGGTGTGCACCGTCAGCCCGTCGTTCAGCGACATCGACGCGATGCGCCCCGTCATGGGTCCGGGCGGGGCGGCCACCTTCTGGCTCGCCGCGTCCGGGTCGATGCCGCCGGTCGGGTGGCGCTCCTCGAGCAGCACGCCGAGCGCGCCGCCGACCAGCACCTCGCCGCCCGGTCCCGCCGCCGTGATCTCGCGCCGGACCACGGGGATGCCGACCTCGGGCGGCAGCATGTCGATCCCCGCGATCTCCATCATCTTCGGGATGGAGCCGCGGCTCGCCATGCCGATGCTCGCCCAGGCCGTCCAGTCGACAGCCACGCCGTGCGTGCCCGGCGAGGTGCGGCGCAGGTTCGAGATGCTCTTGCAGAGCAGGTCGTTCGCGGCCGAGTAGTCCGTCTGCCCGGCGTTGCCGAAGCGCCCCGCGATCGAGCTGAAGACGACGGCCGAGCCGATCCGCGTACCGCGCAGAGCGCGCAGCAGCGACAGCCAGCCCTCCACCTTCACGTCGAACACGAGGTCGTACTCGCGCTGCGGCTTGTCGGGGAGGAAGTGGCTGATCTCGAGCCCGGCGCAGTGCATCAGCACGTCCACGCGTCCGCCCGCGCGCACGTCCGCCAGGGCCTGCTCGACCGCGTCGGGGTCGGTGAGGTCGCACTGGTGCCAGTGCGCCGTGCCGCCGGCCGCCCGGATCGCCTCGAGCGCCTCCCGTGCCGCGCGGGCCCGCTCGATCCGCGCGAGCTCGCGCTCCACGAGCTTCGGGGTCGGGCGCTCACCCGCCTCCTTGATGCGGTCGGCGAGGTCGCGCTTGAGGCCGTCGGGGTCGGAGTCGAAGCGCTCCAGGTCGGGATCGCCCGTGTCCGGCTCGGGGACCAGGTCCAGCAGGTGGAAGGTCCCGCCCGAGGCCGCGGCCAGGTCGGCGGTGATGGCGGAGACGATGCTGCCGGCCCCGCCGGTGACCACGAAGACAGTGTCGGCAGTGAGCCGTCGCTCCGGGTCCGGTTCGGCGCCGCGCTCGACCAGGGCGACGCTCCAGCGGAGGTCGTCGGCGTAGCCGATCTCGACCGCCCCGGGGTCGCGCAGGGTCTCGTCGATCAGGACGTCGGCGAGCGCCGCCTTCTTGCGGCTGGCGGCGAAGTCCACGGCCTTGACCAGCACCTGCTCACGCTCTCGGGCGAGCGCCTTCGTGAAGCCGCTCACGGCCCCGCCGAGCACCGAGGTGGCGCCGTCGCGGTCGTACCCGTGGCGCCCGCCGAGCCGGGTGGCGCTGACGAGGAAGGTGCCCTCGCCGTCGTCGGCCAGCGCGCGCATCGTCGCCGCCAGCAGCTTCACGCGCGCGTGCAGCGCCGGCCGCCAGTCGGAGGGCTCCAGCGAGCCGAGCTCGCCCTCATCGTCGAGGGCCGGGAGCCAGTACACGCCCTGGATCGGGCCAGCTGCCTTCCAGTCCTCGATCTGCCGCTCGAGCTCCTCGACCTCCGGCGCGCCGGCGATCGTCAGCACCTCGGCGCCGAGCGTCGCGAGCCGCTTGGCCAGCGCCTTGCCGACGCCGCCCTGGTCGGGCATCACGACGACGCGGCTGCCCTCGCCGAGGGTCACGCCGGTGTCGACGCAGACGTCGAGCGGCGGCCGCACGACGGGCTGGGGCACGCGCCGCGGAAAGCCGTCGGGCTCGGCGGCGGCGCCGGCGGGCTCGTCCGCCGCCGGCGCCTCGGGCGCCGGCGCTTCCGCCGCCGCCTCGCCCGCGGCACGCTCCCGCACGAACTCGACCACGTGGTCGAGCGTGGGGTAGTCGCGCAGCTTGAGGCTGTCGTCGCGCTCGATGCTGTACGACTCGCGGATCGTCGCGAACACCTCGGCCTGCTTGACGGTGTCGATGCCGAGGTCGGCCTCCAGATCGAGATCCGTGGCGAGCATGTCGGCCGGATAGCCGGTCTGCTCGCCGACGATCGCGAGCACGCGCTGCTCGATGCCGCCGGCCTCGGCGGGCGGCTCAGCAGGGGCGGCCGGCGCGGCGGCGGGCTCCGCGGCCGGCTCCGCGATCCCGGCCCGCTCGCGCACGAAGCCCACGACGTGGGTGAGCGTGGGGTAGTCGCGCAGCTTGAGGCTGTCGTCGCGCTCGATCCCGTAGGACTCGCGGATCGCCGCGAACACCTCGGCCTGCTTGACGGTGTCGATGCCGAGGTCGGCCTCCAGGTCCAGGTCGAGGTCGAGCAGGTCGCTCGGATAGCCGGTCTGCTCGGCGACCAGCTCGAGGATGCGCGTCTCGACGCCGTCGGTTCCGGACGGCGCCGCCTCGGTCACGGCCGCGGCGACCGGCTCCGCCGCCGGCGCGGGGACGTCGGCGCGCTCGCGCACGAACTCGACGACGTGGGTGAGCGTGGGGTAGTCGCGCAGCTTGAGGCTGTCGTCGCGCTCGATCCCGTAGGACTCGCGGATCGCCGCGAACACCTCGGCCTGCTTGACGGTGTCGATGCCGAGGTCGGCCTCCAGGTCGAGGTCGAGGTCGAGCAGGTCGCTCGGATAGCCGGTCTGCTCGGCGACCAGCTCGAGGATGCGCCCGGAGACGTCGTCGCCGGCGGGGGCCGCCGGGGCGGGCGCGGGGGCCGCCACCGGGGCCGGCTCGGCCGCCGGCGCCGCGGCGGGCTCGGGCGCCGCCGCCGCCGGCGCGTCGGGCGCGCCCAGCGGCACCGCTGCCGTCGGGTGCTCCGCGCGCGCCGCCGGCGCGGCGGCCGGTCCGCGGTCGACCACGCGCAGGCGCCGCCTGTCGACCTCCAGCTCGGGCTGGTCCTGGCGGCTGATCCGGCGCAGCCAGCCCTTCCACGTCTCGGGGTCCGCCACGCGGTAGCCGAAGCCGAGCTCCTCGGGGTTGCGGCGGCGGCCGTCGCGCGCTGGGGTCCAGCGCAGCAGCATCATGCTGATCTGCGAGCCGAAGCCGGCGGCCAGGCGCAGGGCGTAGCGGACCGGGTACGCGCCGCCCTTCGAGAGGTTGAGTGCGCCGAGGTCGGGGTCGACCTCATGGAAGTTCGGCACCGGCGGCACGAGGCCCGTCTCGAGCGACTTGATCGCCACCACGTCCTCGATGCCGACGCCCATCGGATGGCCCGTGAACCCCTTGGTGTTCGCGATCACCACGCGATCGGCCTGGTCGCCGAAGACCTCGCGCAGGGCGTGGATCTCGGCGGCGGCGCTGCCGCCGCGGGCAGGCGTGTAGGTCTCGTGCGACACGAAGACGGTCTCGGGCGCGATCTCCCGGCGCGAGACGCCGCGCGCCTCGGCCTGGCTCACGACCTCCTCCATCACCTGGCCGATGTGGCCCACGTCGAGCCGCGTACCGTGGAAGGCGCTGTTGGCGGTGACCGCGCCGAGCACCTCGCAGATCGGGCCGACGCCGCGCTCGCGCGCCGCGGCCGCGCTCTCCACGACGACCCCCGCCGCGCCCATCCCGACGATCATCCCGTGGCGGCGGCGGTCGAACGGCGTGGCCGCCTGCTCGACGTCCTCGTCGGTGGCGGCGGCGCCGGAGGCCAGGAAGCCCGATCCCACCCACGGGAACATCACGTCGGAGGTGGCGTCGTCGGCGGCGACGATCACCACGCGCCGGCAGCGGCCGGTGCGGATCCAGTCCTCGGCGATCGCGACCGCCTGGGTCGTGCTGGCGCAGGCCGCGTTGACCTGCGTGTTCGGGCCGCGCGCGCCGATCAGCTCCGCGAGCTGGGAGTGACCCATCGACAGAACCCGGAACAGGAACCGGCGGTCGAACGTGTACGGCTCCCGCTCCCGCTCGAGGCGCAGGTCGTGCAGGCGCCGGTCGATCTCGGCGAGCGCCACGGAGTGGTCACCCTCGCTCTCGGCGATCCGCGCGCGCAGGCTCTCGAGCGCGTCGATCCGCTCGCTTCTCACGCGGTCGGCCCAGAAGTGGTTCATCTCCTCCGCGAAGTCGTCCAGCCCCGGGAACGCCGAGGCGAAGATGACGCCGGTGTCGTCCCGCATCTCGTCGGGCAGGGTCCAGCGGTCGGGCAGGCGCGACCCGGTGGTCGTGTCCTTGTAGTGGAGGACCAGCGGGATCCCGGCGTCGCGGAGCGCGTCGATACCCGCCGCGATCGCCAGCTGCGTCTCGCGGCCGAGCGCCGGCACGCGCTCCGCGTCCACGCCGAACTCCTCGGCGACGTCGAGCGCGCCCGCCCGCGCGGCGAGCTTGATCACGTCGGCCGCGCTGTCGATCGTCTCGAAGCTCGCGCCGCCGTCGTCGCCCTTGACGAGGCGCGTGATGTGGCGCTCGAGGATCTCGTGCCGCAGCGCGGTCGGGATCACGTCGATCAGCTGCTCGCCGTGCAGGATGCGGGCGACGTTGGCGTCGTCGAAGGTGCGGTCGGTGCCCGGCAGCCCCAGCGAGGCGCCGGTGATCACGACCGGGTCGGTGTCGGCGAGGCCGCCCCGATCGCCGCCGGAGACCAGCTCGCGGCCGCGCTCGAGGAAGTCGACGAACATCCGCCCCAGGTCCCTGAGGGTGTCGTCACCGACCGGCCCGGCGGCAGCCGGCGGCGGCGCCGCCGGCGCGGCGGCGCTCGGCGCGCGCACGGGCTCCGGCCGCTCGCTCGCGCGCCCGGCGCCGAGGCCCGACGCGTACAGCCCGCAGAGCGCCTGGTTGAACGACGGCAGGTCGCCGTTCTTCGGGTGGTTCGCGAACAGGTTGAGGGCCTCGTCGTCGCCGAGCACGTCGGACGCGAACCCCTGGAGCGCGCGCTTCGGGCCCGTCTCGACGAACACACGCGCGCCCGCCTCGAACAGCGTGTGCAGCCCGCGCACGAACTGGACCGGCGAGGCCACCTGGCGGCCGAGGATGTCGATCATCTCCTCCTCGACGCCGGGCCCCTTCGGGTAGAAGTCCCCGCTCACGTTCGCGACGACGGGGATCTCCGGCGGCGAGATGCGCAGCCGCCGCAGCACCGCGCGCAGCGGCTCGGAGGCGCCGGCCACGATCTCGGTGTGGAAGGCGTGGCTGACGGGTAGGAGCACGGCCTTGTGGCCGGCCTGCTCGAGGCGGGCGGCCGCCTCCTTCACCGGCTCGGTGGCGCCGCCGATCACGACCTGGCTGGTGGAGTTGACGTTCGCGATGACCGCGTAGCCATCGACCGCGGCCATCACCTGCTCGACCTCCGCGAGCGGAGCCATCACGGCCGCCATCGCCCCCGGGTCCGCGGGGTTGAGGCCCGCCATCTCGCGCCCGCGGGCGCTGACGGCCTCGAGCGCCTCGGCGAACCCGAGGGATCCGCTCGCGATCAGCGCGCCGTACTCGCCCAGGCTGTGTCCCATGACGAAGTCGGGCCGGATCCCGTACGCGGCCAGCAGGCGCGTGAGGGCGGTGTCGACCGTCAGCACGGCCGGCTGCGTGATCTCCGTGCGCATCAGCTCGGCGTTCGCCTCCGCCACCGCCGCCTCGTCGGCCAGGTCGACGAAGATGATGTCGCTCAGGTTGCGCCCGTCGAGCAGCGGGCGCATGATGCCGTCGGCCTCGTCGAACGTCTCCGCCACGATCGGCTCGGTCCGGCGCAGCTCGGCGAGCATGCCCGCGTACTGCGAGCCCTGCCCCGTGTACAGGAACGCCACCTTCGGGGCCGGGCCGGAGCCGCGGAAGATGCCACGGCCGCGCAGCGCCTTCCAGGCCGCCGGGTTGCCGCTGGCCAGTGCCTTCAGCGCCTGACCGGCCTTCTCCGCGAGCTCTGCCGCGTCGCCGTAGTCGATCGCCACCCGCTCGGGCGCCCGCAGGGACGCCTCCTCGGGGGGCGCGAAGGGCGGCGCGTCGCCCGCGTCCTGGGCCGCGCGCAGCGCCGCCTCGAGCCCGGCGTCGTCATCGGCGCCGATCACGAGCGCGCCGCGAAGCGGTGCCTTGGGGGCGCCCGCCGGCACCTCGCTCGGGACCGCGATCTGCGTGTGGCTGCCGCCGCCATTCCGTCCGGGCACGTGCTCCTCCAGTACGACGTGGAAATTGGTTCCGCCGAAGCCGAACGCGCTCACCCCGGCCACGCGGGCGCCGCCGTTCGCGGGCTCCCATTCGCGCAGCTCGGTGTTGACCGCGAAGGGCGTGGACGACCAGTCGACGTTCGGGTTCGGGCGCTCGAAGTTCAGCGACGGCGGCAGCACCTTCTCGTGCAGCGCGAGCGCGGTCTTCAGGATGCCCGCCGCGCCGGCCGCGCCCTTCAGGTGGCCGATGTTCGACTTGACCGACCCGAGCGCGACCGATCCGGGCGCCAGGCCGGCGCCCGCGAACGCCTCGCCGAGGCTCGTCACCTCGACCACGTCGCCGACGCGCGTGGAGGTGCCGTGGCCCTCGACCAGCGAGCAGACCGACGGATCGATGCCGGCTTTGCGCCACGCCCGCTCCACGGCCAGCTTCTGGCCGACCGGGTTCGGCGCCGTGATGCCCTTCCCCTTGCCGTCGCTCGAGCCCGCGATGCCGCGGATCACGGCGTAGATGCGGTCACCGTCGCGCTCGGCGTCGTCCAGGCGCTTGAGCAGGAACATCGCCGCGCCCTCGCCCATCACGAAGCCGTCGGCGCCGTCCGCGTAGGGGCGCGTGCCGGTGGCCGAGAGCGCGCCGATCGCGCAGAACTTCACGAACGTGTGCGCGCCCATGTTGCGGTCGATGCCGCCGGTGAGGACGGCGTCGTACTCGCGCTCGACCAGCCCCTCGATCGACGCGTCCATCGCCGCCAGCGCCGAGGCGCACGCGGCGTCGACCACGAAGTTGGGCCCGCGGAGATTGAAGAGGTTCGCCACCCGCCCGGCCATGCAGTTGCCGAGCTCGCCCGGCATCGTGTCCTCGGTCACCGGCGGGAGCCAGCCGTCGATGTTCCCGTGCACCTCGCGCGCGATCGCGGCCCGCACGTCCTCCGGCAGCGCCGCGTAGCTCTCCGCCCTGTCGAGCTCGCGCGCCAGCTCCGGCCAGGCGATGCGCATCGAGGTCTGGTAGTGGTGCTCGCCGGACATCGCGTTGCCGAGGACCACGGCGGTGCGCTCCAGGTCCAGCTCGCGCTCCGGCCAGCCGGCGTCCAGCAGCGCCATGCGGCCGCACGCCAGCGCCCACTTGTGGGAGTCGTCCATCGCGTCTGCGACCCGCGGCGGGATGGGCAGGCGCCAGCCGAGCGGGTCCCAGTCCCAGTCGCGGACCCAGCCGCCGATCTTCGAGTACGTGCGCTCCGGCGCCTTCGGGTCCGGGTCGAAGTAGAGCTCCGGGTCCCAGCGCTCGGCGTCCACCTCGCTGATGGAGTAGCGGCCCTGCTTGACGTTCTGCCAGAAGGCGCCGGCGTCGCGGGCGTCGGGCAGGATCGCGCCGACGCCGACGATCGCGACGCCGGTTGCGGGATCTGTCATGGCTTCCTCGCGTTCATCGGCGGTGGTACACGTGGTCGGCGGTCTCGTCCATGTCCGCGACGAGGCCGGCCTGGGCGGCGGCGATCGCGGGCAGCCCGATCCGTCCCGCCAGCGCCGCCGCGTCGCCGCCGCCGGCGCCGACCGCCCAGCGGTGACCCTCCTGGGCCACGCGCTGTGCGACCTCGCGGGCGTTCACACGGCTCATCGCGGCCAGGGCGTCCGGCCCGAAGCGCCTGTCGTACTTCTCGTCGAGCTCGCCGGCCGCCGCGCGGGCGGCGCGCCGCGCCAGCGCGGCCGCGCCCTCGGCGTGCGCGATCAGCTCGCCGAGCCTCAGCAGCACGTGCTGGTTGCGGGTCAACCGCTCCTCGCGGCAGATCTCCAGCACCTCGGCCAGCGCGTGGTAGGCGAGCGCGGCCACGCCCGCGCCCACCGCGGGCCGCTCCCGGTCGAGCGCCTCGAGCTCGCGCGCGAGCGCGTGGAAGTGGTCGCCGCGCGTCTTCAGGTGCTCCTGCCAGCGGTCGCGGGCGACCGTCATCTCCATGATCTCCGAGGTGCCCTCGTAGATCGTCGTGATCCGGACGTCGCGCTTGATCTTCTCGACCATGTACTCGTGCGTGTAGCCGTAGCCGCCGTGCGCCTGGATGGCCGCGTCGGCCGCGGCGTTGCCCGCCTCGGTGGCCAGGTACTTGGCGATCGCCCCCTCGGTGTTGAGGGCGCCCTCGCCCGCGTCGATGCGGGCCGCTGTCTCCTCGATTGCTGCTCGCGAGGCCTCGAGCCGGACCGCGTGCGGCACCACCAGCTTGTGGGTGTAGCCCTGCTTCTCGGCGAGCGGGCCGCCGGCCTGGAGCCGCTCCTTCGAGTAGGCGATCGCCCGGTCGAGGGCGGCCCAGCCGGCGCCGAGCCCGAAGGCGGCCACCATCAGGCGCGTGAACCCGAACACCTGCTGCGCCTGGGTCAGCCCCTGGCCTTCGGCGCCGCCGACGAGCGCGTCGGCGGCGACCTCGACGTCCTCGAGGAAGAGCGCCGCGGTGTTGCTGAGGCGGATGCCGTGCTTGTCCTCGGGCTCGCCGTGCGTGAATCCCTCGGTGCCCGATTCGACGACGAACCAGCTGGGACCGCCGGGGGCGAGCGCGAGCACGGTCGCGAGCTCCGCCACGCCGCCGTTCGAGATCCACTGCTTTGCGCCCGTGATGCGGTAGCCGGACACCTCGCCGTTGTCGGAGATCGGCTTCGCGGTCGTCTTCAGCGAGGCCAGGTCGCTGCCGGCGTCCGGCTCGGTGGCGCCGTATGCCATCAGGATGCCCTCGTCGGCGATGCGGCTCATCCAGCGCTGCTTCTGCTCGTCCGTGCCGCCGACCGTGATCGGGTCGGAGCCGAGGAAGGTGGCCAGCACCGACGTGGCCACGCCGAGGTCGATGGTCGCCATCCGCTCGCAGACGCGGTAGACGTCCACGGCGCCGCCGCCCATGCCGCCGAACTCCTCGGGGATGAAGAGCAGCTGGACGCCGAGCTCCTCGCCGCACATCTTGCGGACCAGCTCCTCCGGGAACTCGTCGCGCTCGTCGAGCTCGATCAGCAGCGACTCCGGCAACTCGCGACGCGCGAACTCGCTGATCGACTCGAGCGTGAAATCGAGCGTCTCTCCGTCCAGTCCGGCAGGCATCCGGCTCTCCTCCTCCGCAGGCTACGTACCTTGCGTGGAGGGACCCTAGGTCCGCCGGGCGCCCTTCTCATCCGAAAGGCCCCGCGGTTCGGTGCGGGGTACTACGGACCCGGGCGGGTGGCCCGGCCGCAGCGCCTCTGCGGCCGATCGCCGATGCCCTGCGGGGCACCGCGGCCGTAGCTTGCTCCGCCATGCGCGGGAACGCTTCGGACATCGGCGGGCTGCCCAGCGCGCTCGCCGACGGCGACGGCCTGGCGCGGCGGATGGGCGGGCGGCGCCCGGCCGTGTTCCTCGACTACGACGGGACCCTAACCCCGATCGTAGACCGGCCCGAGGACGCGGTGATCTCGCTCGGGATGCGCGAGACCGTGCGCGCGCTGGCGGCCCGCTGCAGCGTGTGCGTGGTCAGCGGCCGCGACCGCCCGACGGTCCAGGAGCTGATGGGCGTGGACGACCTGGTCGTGGCCGGCAGCCACGGCTTCGACATCTGGAGCCCCGTCGCGGGCGCCGTCGAGCGCGCCGAGGGCGTGGAGTTCGAGGAGCTGCTCGGGCGCGTGACGGTGAGGCTCCACGACGAGGTCGGCTCGGTCGACGGCGCCCTGGTCGAGCCGAAGCGGTCGTCGGTCGCGCTCCACTACCGGCTGGTCGCCGAGAGCGACTGGAGCCGGATCGCGGCGGTCGTGGAGGCCGTGCTCGCGGACCACCCCGACGAGCTCAAGGTCACGCCGGGCAAGAAGGTCTACGAGATCCAGCCGAAGCTCGACTGGGACAAGGGCAAGGCGGTGCTCTACCTGCTCGAGGCGCTCGGCCTGGACGGGGACGACGTCGTGCCCTTCTACGTCGGCGACGACATCACTGACGAGGACGCGTTCGAGGCGCTCGACTCGCGCGGCATCGGCGTGCTCGTGGGCGACGCGAGCGACCCCGAGCTCGCCGGCCGCACGACCGCGGCCGACTACGTGCTGGCCTCGACCGACGAGGTCGAGCGGTTCCTGCACGGGCTCGCAAGGGAGTCCGGGTGAACGACTTCCTGCTGGCCTACGAGGGCTTCGATCCCGGCCAGGAGGGACTGCGGGAGGCCCTGACCTCGACCGGCAACGGCTGCTTCTGCACGCGCGGCGCCGCCGAGTGGGAGGACGCGGACGGCACGCACTATCCGGGCACCTACGCGCACGGCATCTACAACCGCACGACGACCGTGATGGGCGGGCACCCGGTGCCGAACGAGGACCTGGTGAACCTGCCGAACTGGCTCGTGCTCAAGCTCCGCGTGGCCGGGGACGCGCCCTTCCGCCTCGCGGACGTCGAGCTCCTCTCCTACCGGCACGAGTACGACTTCCGCGCCGCGCTGCTCACGCGCACGGTTCGCTTCCGCGACCGGGCCGGGCGGGAGACGAGCCTGCGCAGCCGGCGCTTCGTGAGCATGCACCGCATGCACCAGGCGGCGATCGCCTGGGACCTGACGCCGGAGAACTGGTCGGGGCGGATCGAGGTGCTGACGGCGCTCGACGCGCGCGTCGTGAACCAGGGCGTGGCCCGCTACCGCGAGCTCGAGGGCCGTCACCTCGACCCACAGGGCCCGCGCGTGCAGGAGAGCGACGTGATCGCGCTCAAGGCGCGCACCCGCCAATCGAGGATCGAGATCGCCGAGGCCGCGCGCACGCGCGTGTACAGGAACGGCGAGCACGTCGAGGTGGCGCGCACCACGTTTCAGAGCGAGGACTACATCCAGCAGGTGCTGGCGTTCGACGCCGAGCAGGGCGCGCCGGTGCGGATCGAGAAGGCCGTGGCGCTCTACAGCTCCCGCGACCGCGCGATCAGCGAGCCGCTCGAGGCGGCGGTCAAGGGCGCCTCCCGCTACCTGACGTTCGACGCGTCACTCGCCGAGCACGGGGAGGCATGGGACGAGCTCTGGGAGGTCTGCGACCCCCAGCTGCTGCGCGAGGAGCGCGTGCAGTACCTGCTCCGCTTCCACACCTCGCATCTGCTGCAGGTCTGCTCGCGGCTCACCGCGCACCACGACGCTGGCGTCCCCGCGCGCGGGCTGAACGGCGAGGCGTACCGCGGCCACGTCTTCTGGGACGAGCTGTTCGTCTACCCGTTCCTCAACTTCCGGCTGCCGCTCATCACCCGCGGGCTGCTCGCCTATCGCTACCGCCGCATCGGCGAGGCCCGCGCGGCGGCGCGCGAGTACGGCTATCGCGGCGCGATGTACCCGTGGCAGAGCGGCAGCGACGGGCAGGAGGAGACCCAGACCGTCCACCTCAACCCGCTGTCGGGGCAGTGGGACGCCGACCTCAGCCGCAACCAGCGCCACGTCAGCGCGGCGATCTTCTACAGCGTCTGGCACTACCACCAGGCGACGCACGACCTCGACTTCCTGCGCGACTGCGGCGCCGAGATGATGCT
Organism: Thermoleophilaceae bacterium; assembly: GCA_036407035.1. GTDB lineage: Bacteria > Actinomycetota > Thermoleophilia > Solirubrobacterales > Thermoleophilaceae > JACVRW01. The sequence goes on from DASXAA010000255.1 coordinate 22,113, forward strand.
CGAGATCGCGCGCTTCTGGGCCTCGATCGCGCACCACAACCCGGCGCGCGACCGCTGGGAGATCCACGGCGTCATGGGGCCCGACGAGTTCCACGAGAAGTACCCGGGCGCCGCCGAGGGAGGCCTGCGCAACAACGCGTACACGAACGTCATGGCGGCCTGGATCTGCGACACCGCGCAGAAGGCGCTCGACGTGCTGCCGGCGAGCCGCCGGGACGCCCTGCGCGCCCGGATCGGGCTGAGCGACGACGAGGTCGACACCTGGCGCGAGATCAGCCGCAAGATGTTCGTCCCGTTTCACGCCGACGGCGTCATCAGCCAGTTCGAGGGCTACGAGGAGCTCGAGGAGCTCGACTGGGCGGCGTACCGCGAGAAGTACGGGAACATCCAGCGGCTCGACCGGATCCTGCGCGCGGAGGGCGACGACCCGAACCGCTACAAGCTGGCCAAGCAGGCCGACACGGTCATGTTGTTCTTCCTCTTCCACGACGCCGAGCTGAGGCGGCTGTTCGAGCAGCTCGGCTACGAGCTGGGGCCCGACACCGCGCGCAGGACGATCGAGTACTACGACGAGCGCACCTCCCACGGGTCGACGCTCAGCTTCATCGTCCACGCGGGCGTCATGGCGGGAATCGATCCCGACAGCTCCTGGGAGCGCTTCCTGGTCGCGCTGGAGAGCGACATCGGCGACATCCAGGGCGGCACCACGCCCGAGGGCATCCACATGGGGGTCATGTCGGGGACGCTCGACCTCGTCCAGCGGATCTACCTCGGCGCGGAGATCCGCGACGGCGTCGTCTGCTTCGATCCGCGCCTGCCCGACAGGCTCGACGGCCTCTCGCTGCCGATGCAGTTCCGCGGCAGCCCGATCAGCGTGACGATCGAGGGCAGCGAGCTGAAGGTCGTGGCCCTGGCCGACGGGTTCAGCACGCCGGTGAGGGTGTGCGTGGGCGACGAGGTCCGCGAGCTGGGGGCGGGCGAGGGCTGCACGTTCACGATCGCCGCCCGGGCGGGCGTCGCGCGCTGATGGGCTTCGAGGGGGCGATCTTCGACGTGGACGGCCTGCTCGTCGACTCACCCCACGAGCGCGCCTGGCGCGACACCCTGCGGGAGCTGATGGAGACGCGCTGGGGCGACATCCAGCCCCTCACCACCTACTCGCCCGAGCGGTTCACGGCGGGCGTCTACCAGAGCGTCGTGGCGGGCAAGCCGCGGATGAGCGGCGCCCGCTCGGCGCTCGACTACTTCGAGGTGCCGGACGCCGGCGAGCGTGTCGAGGCCTACGCGGGGCGCAAGCAGGAGATGGTGATCGAGCTGATCGAGGCGGGGGAGTTCACCGCCTTCCCGGACGCGCTCCGCTTCGCGCTCGCCGTGCGCGATCTCGGGCTGAGTGTCGCCGCGGCGTCGTCGTCCAAGAACGCCGGGCTGATGCTCGGGCGCATCCGGCTCGACGAGTTCGCCGGGGAGGAGGGGCTCGACTACGACTTCGTCACGCCCGGGATGCGGCTGCTGGACCTCTTCGACGCCGACATCTCGGGCCGCGACTTCGCGCACGGCAAGCCGCACCCGGAGATCTTCCTGACCGCCGGCCGGGAGCTCGGCCTTCCGCCGGAGGACTGCTTCGTCGTGGAGGACGCGGCGGTGGGGGTGGAGGCCGCCAAGGCGGGCGGCATGGCGGCGATCGGCGTCGCCCGCGCCGAGGACGCCGAGCTACTGGCGGCCGCGAGGGCGGATCTGGTCGTGCACTCGCTCGACGACGTCGACCTGGATCGGCTTGCGGCCGGCCGCTTGACGAAGCGGGGCGCCTGACGGCCGCTGCGTGTGGCGGCCCCCCTTCGAATGGTGGTCGAGGTACCAGAGGAAGTGCCGAACCGCGCGGATCATGGCGGTCACCTCCTTCGCCCACAGCTTCCTTCACGGGGGCGCGGCGCGCATCGGTGGAGCGCCGCAGAGACCACCGGGGTTTTCGGGTCGGCATTCGGCGGTGATCTACCGATTCGCGCGCGACGCGCGCGCGCATAACGTCAGGCCATGACAACCGACCGTCTGTCGCCGCTCGACGCGACCTTCCTCGAGCTCGAGGAGGCCGACGAGACGGCGCACATGCACATCGGCGGGATCATGGTCTTCGAGGCGCGCCCGGGGACCCCGCCGTCCCTTCGGCGCCTCCAACGGCACATCGAATCCCGGCTCCAGACGCTTCCGCGCTACCGCTGCCGGCTCTCGGAGCCGCACACGGGCGGTCTTCGCTGGCCGGCGTGGGAGGCCGACCCGGAGTTCCGGATCGCGGACCACGTCCGCCACGCCGCGCTGCCCGCCCCGGGCGGGGACCTCGAGCTGCTCGAGTGGGCCGGGGACTACTGGTCCCAGCGCCTCGATCGCAGCCGGCCGCTGTGGGACGCCGTGCTGCTGGAGGGGCTCGCGGACGGCCGCTGGGCGATCGCGACGAAGACGCATCACGCGCTCGTCGACGGTGTCGGCTCGGTCGACGTGGGCCACCTCCTGCTCGACTCCGCCCGGCGGCCACGCCGCCGCGCAGGCGCCCAAGAGGAGGCCGAGCCCGACCCTCCGCGGCCCGGCGGCCTGCGGGCGGGGATCTCCTCCGGGATCCGGCACGGGCTGGCCGCCACCCGCGACCCGCGCCTGCTGCGCGACGGCCTGCTCCAGTCGAAGGCGACCGTGGAGCTGCTCGTGCGCGACGAGCTCGTGGCCGCGCCGAGCACCAGCCTGAACGTGCCGATCGGGACGCGCCGCCGCTACCGGATCGTGCGCACGGACCTCGCCGAGCTGAAGGCGATCAAGGCCGCGCTCGGCGGGACGGTGAACGACGTCGTGCTGGCCGCCTCGACAGGCGGGCTGCGGCGCGTGCTTCGGGGACGGGGCGAGCCGCTGCCGGCCCACGGGCTGCGGGCGATGGTCCCGGTCAACGTGCGCACCGCCGCCGAGCGACTGCGCCTCGGCAACAAGGTGACGTCCCTGTTCGTGCACCTGCCGGTGGACGAGGCCGACCCGCGGCGCCGCTACGACCGCACGGTCGGCGCGGCGGAGACGCTGAAGGCGGGCGACCAGGGGGCCGGCGGCGCGGGGCTGTTGACGCTCACGAGCCTCGCGCCGCCGGTCCTGCACTCGCTGATCGCCAGGGCGCTGTTCGCCTCGCGCCTCTTCAACCTCACGATCACGAACGTGCCCGGCCCTCCGCGCCCGCTGTACGCCTTCGGCGCGCGTCTCGAGGAGATCATGCCGCTCGTGCCGCTGGCGGCGGACCACGCCGTCGGGATCGCGGTGCTGAGCTACGACGGCAAGCTCGTCTTCGGCCTGGCCGGCGATGATCGCGCCGCCGCGGACCTCGACGTGCTCGCCGACGGGATCGCCGCGTCGCTCGGCGAGCTCAGCAAGCTCGCGGGCGGGCGCCGGCCGGTGGCGGCGAGTACGTAGTTCTCCGCTCCGCGAACCGAGGATGCTGCGGATGAAAGCGGCCTGCGGCGGGCCTACGGTGCGCTCATGACACGCACGCAGCCCTTCCAGCGCAGCTACGTCGGCCCGGGCTTCGAGCAGGCTCACGTCCGCGACGCCATGCGCCTGGGCGTGATCACGTGCCGGCCGGAGACGACGCTCGCCGACGTCGCCCGGATGATGTCCGGCTACGGGATCCACTGCGTGGTCGTCGCGGACGTCGACGCCGGCGGCCACAACCGCCCGTGGGGGGTGGTGGACGCGGTCGACGTCGCGGCCGCCGGCGCGGATGCGCACACCCGCACCGCCGGAGAGGTCGCGACGACCGACCTCGTCACGATCGAGTCGGACGCACCGCTGAAGCGGGCGGCCGAGCTGATGGCCGAGCACGGCACGACGCACCTCATCGCCGTGCAGCCCGGCACCGACAAGCCGGTGGGGGTGATCGGCGCCTCCGGGCTGGCGGCGGTGCTCGCATGGGGTCGCCCGGGATGAACGCCCCGCCGGAGAACCACCCGCCGCCGCCGGTCGATGAGCTCCCGGCGTCCAGCGAGACCGTCAGCATCGTGCTGGCCGACGACCACGCGGTCGTGCGAAGCGGGCTGCGCATGCTGCTCGAGGCGGAGGACGACCTCGAGGTCGTCGCCGAGGCGGGCGACCTGGACGGCACCCGCCGTTACGTGCTCAGCCACAGGCCGACCGTGCTGGTGCTCGACCTCAACATGCCCGGCGGCTCCAGCCTCGAGGCCATCCCGGAGGTGGCGGGGATGTCGCCGGGCACGTCGGTGGTGGTCCTCACGATGCAGGAGGATCCGGCCTTCGCGCGCGCGGCCCTGAGGGCCGGCGCGAGGGCCTATGTGCTCAAGCAGGCGGCGAGCGCGGAGCTCGTCCAGGCGATCCGCGCCGCGGCCGAGGGCGGAACCTGGCTCAACCCCGAGCTGGGCGCCCGGATGGCGGCCGCGCCGCCCGATCCCGAGTGGCCTCCCGGCGACCTGACCGACCGCGAGGGGGACGTCCTTCGCCTGATCGCGCTCGGGCACACGAACAGCGAGATGGCGGACCAGCTCAATCTGAGCGTCCGCACCGTCGAGACCCACAGGGCGAACATCCAGCGCAAGCTCGGGCTCTCAACGCGCGCGGAGCTCGTTCGGTTCGCGTTCGAGAACGACCTGGTGAAGTGTTAGCGCCGGCAGCTCCGCCCGCACCACGGTGCCCTGCCCCGGGGCCGACTCGACGCTGAGCCGGCCGCCGGCGAGTGCGATCCGCTCGCGCATGCCGATGAGGCCGAAGCCGGCGTCGGGACGCTCAGGGTCGAACCCGCGGCCGTCGTCGCGGACGCCGACCGAGATGGTTCCGTCGGCGTGGACGACCTCCACCCACGCGCGTTCGGCGTCGGCGTGCTTGGCCGCATTCGTGAGCGACTCCTGGACCAGGCGGTAGATCGCCGTCGACAGCTCCAGATCGAGCTGCTCGGGAAGCTCGATCCGCGCGTCGACCTCGAGCCCGGTGACCGAGCGCGTGCGCTCGATCAGCGCCTCGAGCGCTGGCTGCACGCCCAGCTCGTCGAGCGCAGCCGGCCGCAGCTCGGTGATGAGGCTCTGAAGGCCCTTGATCGACAGGTCGATCTGGTCCACGGCCTGCCCCAGCGCCCGCCCCAGCACGTCAGGGCGCTCGGTCTGGCGCGCCGTCTCGAGCAGCATCTTCAGCGCGCCGAGCTCCTGGAGCGTCTCGTCGTGGAGCTCGCGCGCCCAGCGCTTGCGTTCCTCCTCCGAGGCCCGCAGCGAGTGCCTCAAGCGGTCGGCCTCCACCGACTGCGCGGTCGCGATCGCGATCGCCGCGCTCGCCGCGAACGACGTGATCAGATGCTCGTAGTCCGCGTCGAACTCGGGCCCGCCCTCCAACCGGTCGAGCGCGACGAGGACGCCGCGACCGCGATCGCGGAAGCCGATCGGGGCCAGGAGCGCCGACCGCGCGCCGCCCGCGATGCGGTCGAGGCCGTGTCCGACGCGGGTCTCCAGGCTCGCGACCCGCGCGGTCGCGCCCGACGCGAGGACGCTGCCCGCAAGACAGCCCTCGACCGGAAGCACGGCGTCGAGCACGTCCGAGCCGACGTCGCCGGCGGCGGCCGCGACGCGCAGCTCGTCGTTCTGCTCCAGCAGCACGAGCAGCGACCGTGCGTCCACGAGCGCGCGGCCACGCTTCACGATCAGCTCGAGGACCCGATCGAGGTCGGTCTCGAACCCCACCGAGCGGACGACGGTGGCCGTCGCCTCGAGGCCCCTGACCGCGCGCTCGAGCTCCCCGCGCCGGTGCTCGACGCCCTCGTAGAGCCGCGCGTTGTCGATCGCCACCGCGGCCCACTCGGCCAGCACCAGCGCCGACTCCTCGTCGGCCTCGTCGAACTCGGCGTCGCCGTGCTTGTCGGTCAGGTACAGGTTTCCGAAGCCCTCGCCGCGGATGACGATCGGGACGCCGAGGAAGGAGGTCATCTGCGGATGGCCGGGAGGGAAGCCGTACGAGCGCGGATGCACCGCGACGTTTGACAGCCGCAGCGGCTGCGGGTCGCGGATCAGCTCGCCGAGCACCCCGCGGCCGCGCGGCAGCGGGCCGATGCCGCGGCGGGTCTCCTCGTCGATGCCGAGGTGGAGGAAGCGCTCCAGCTCGTCCTTCCGCTCGTTGAGGATCCCCAGCGCCGCATAGCGCGCGCCGGTCACCTCGCGAGCGGTCTCGAGCACCTGTCGCAGGACCGTCTCGAGGTCCAGCTCGGCGACCACCGCACGGCCGACGTCCAGCAGCCTGCGTAGCTCCGGCTCGCGGAGGGGACCCCGAATGGGGGATGCGCCAGCTTCCATTTGGCGCGCACAGGGTATCCGAGCGTCGCGCGCTGGGGTGCGGAAAAACACCGAGCGGCGGTGTGGCCGGGCACCGATGGCGGCCCGGTGATACGCGCCGATCATGGGGCGCACGGTGGGAATCAGCGGCCCGGGCCTGGACAGCAGAGTGCCCGTCGACGTCGTCCTGCGCGACGGGTCCACGGTCAGCGTCAGACCCGTCCAGCCCGGCGACATCGGCGCGCTCGAGTCGTTCCTCGGCGGGCTGTCGCCCGAGTCGCGGCGCCTGCGCTTCTTCACGGCCGGGGCGGACCTGTCCGGCGCCGCCCGCTGGGCCGCGCGGGCCGAGGACAGGCACGGCCTGGGGCTGGTGGCCACCACCGGCGAGCCATGGCGGATCGTGGGCCACGCCGGCTACGAGCGGATCGACGCCGAGCGCGCCGAGATCGCTTTCGAGGTGGCCGACGCGCTGCGCGGCCGCGGGCTCGCCACGATCCTGATGGCGCACCTCGCTCAGGCCGCGGGCGAGGCGGGCATCGCGACCTTCGTCGCGGACGTGCTGCCCGAGAACCGCAGGATGCTGGACGTCTTCAGGGAGAGCGGCTTCCCCGCCACGTTGCGGGCCGGCGACGAGGGCCTCGTCGTGGAGTTCCCCACGGCGCTCACGCGGGAGGCGCTCGAGCGCTACGAGGAGCGCGAGCGGACGGCCGCCGCCGCCGCGGTCGCCCATTTCCTGAGACCCGCGTCGGTCGCGGTCGTGGGGGCCTCCCGACGGCCCGGCACGGTCGGGTCGCAGGTGCTCGCCAACCTGCTCCGCTCGGGCTTCGAGGGGCCCGTCTACCCGGTGAACCCGCGGGCGCGCACGGTGCAGTCGCTGCCGGCGCACGGATCCGTCGCGGACCTGCCCGAGGCGGTGGAGCTCGCGGTGGTCGCCGTGCCGGCGGAGGCCGCCGCCGAGGTGGCGCGCGAGTGCGCCCTGAAGGGCGTGAGGGCTCTACTGGTGCTGTCGGCGGGATTCGCGGAGGCGGGACCCGCGGGCGCGCGGCGCCAGGAGGAGCTCGTGGCGGTGTGCCGGGCGGCCGGCATGCGGCTGATCGGCCCCAACTGCCTCGGTGTGGCCGGCGCCGAGCCTCCCATCGACGTGACCTTCGTGCCGCACCGGCCGCCGCCCGGGAGGGTGGCGCTGCTGTCCCAGAGCGGCGGCGTGGGCCTGGCGCTGATCGAGCAGGCGGCCGCCCTGCGGGTCGGGCTCTCGTCGTTCGTCTCGGTCGGCAACCGGCCCGACATCTCTCCCAATGACGTGCTCGAGTACTGGCTGGACGACGACTCCACGGACGTCGTGCTGCTCTACCTCGAGTCGGTCGGCGACCCGCGCAACTTCGCGCGGATCGCCCGCGGGCTGGCGCGCACGAAGCGCCTCGCGGCCGTGCGGGCGGGGCGATCGGGCGCGGGCGCCCGCGCCGCCGCCTCGCACACCGGCGCGGCGGTGGCGTCCTCCGACGTGGGCGTGGAGGAGCTGTTCCGCCAGGCCGGCATCGTCCACGCCGAGTCGCTCGGCGAGCTGTTCGACGTGGGCGCGCTGCTCGCCTCGCAGCCGCTGCCCGCCGGCCGCCGGGTCGGCATCGTCACGAACGCGGGCGGTCCCGCGGTCCTCTGCGCGGACGCCTGCCACGGCGCCGGGCTCGAGGTGCCGGTGCTCTCTCCGCGGCTGGGCGCGGAGCTCGCCGCGGCGCTGCCGGCGCACGCGGCCACGGGCAACCCGGTCGACATGCTCGCGGCGGCGGGGCCCGCCGAGTTCGGCGCGGCCCTGACCGCGCTGATGCGGTCCGGCGAGGTCGACGCCGTGGTGGCCCTCTTCACGCCGGCCCTGGCGGCCACCGCCGCCGAGGTGGTGGACGCGATCGACGCCGCGGGGGAGGGGGCGGCAAAGGCGGTCGCCGCGGTGGACGCCGCGGCGCGCGAGGCGGCGAGCCCGCGCGGGCCCCGCCCGGGCGGGACCCGTCCCGCCGGCTCGCCGGCCGTGCCCGTCGTGGCCGTCGTCTTCGGCGAGACGCCGCCCGAGCGCGGCGAGGGGGCGGTGCCGCTCTTCGCCTATCCCGAGAACGCCGCCCGCGCGCTGGCGCGGGCGGCAGAGCTGGCCGAGTGGCGGCGTACGCCGGCGGGCGAGCTGCCCGCTCTGGACGACGTGCGGCCCGGCGCGGCCGCCTCGATGCTCGCGGCGGCGGTGGCGGACGGCGGCCGGTGGCTCACCGACGGCGAGGTGGCGACGCTGCTCGGGAGCTGGGGCCTGCCGCTGGTCGACCAGCGGCGGGCGCGGGGCCCCGCGGCGGCCGGGCGGGCCGCGGCGGAGCTGGGTGGCCCCGTGGTGCTGAAGGCCGCCGCGGACGGGCTCGTCCACAAGACGGAGGCGGGCGCCGTGGAGCTCGGCCTCGAGGGCGATGCGGCCGTGCGCCGGGCGGCCGAGCGGATGTCCCGCCGGCTTCGGCGCGCCGGGCTGCGCCCGCGCGAGTACCTCGTGCAGCGTCAGGCGGAGCCCGGGGTCGAGATGCTGGCGGGGATCACGTCGGACCCGCAGCTGGGGCCGCTGGTCGCCTGTGGCGCGGGCGGGACCGCGGTGGAGCTGATCGGCGACGTGGCCGTCCGGCTCGCCCCGCTCACGGACCTCGAGGCGTCCCGCATGGTGCGCTCGCTCACGACGTTTCCGCTGCTCGACGGCTATCGCGGCGGCCCGAAGGCGGACGTTGCCGCGTTCGAGGAGCTGCTGCTCCGGCTCGGGGCGCTGGCCGACGCCCACCCGGAGGTCATCGAGCTCGACCTGAATCCGGTGATCGTCGGGGAGCGGGGCGCGGTCGCCGTCGACGCCCGCGTGCGGGTCGAGCCGCCGCGGCGGCAGCTGCCCTGGCCTGCGGTGGGGGCGGCGCCGCCCGTCCGTAATTCCCCGCAGCCGAAGCGCGGACAGGAGCCGATGTCCGCGGACGGCCCGCGTCCTAGGGTCGGGCCATGAGCAGCCACACGATGCCCGCGGCGGATGCGGCGTGGCTTCGCATGGAGTCGCCCGCCAACCCGATGGTCGTGAACGCCGTCATCTGGTTCGACGAGCCGCTCGACTGGCAGCGGGTCAAGGACGCCTACGAGCGGCGGATCGTCGACCGCTACCCGCGCTTCAGGCAGCGGGTCGCCGACCGCCTCAGGCGTCCCGCGTTCGTGGACGACCCCGACTTCGACCTCGAGCGGCACTTCCATCGCGTCGCGCTCCCGGCGCCCGGGGACCGACAGGTGCTCCAGGAGCTGATCAGCGACCTGATCACGCCGCCGCTCGACTGCGCCCATCCGCTGTGGCAGGTCCATCTGATCGAGGGCTACGGCGAGGGGTGCGCGATCCTCACGCGGGTCCACCACTGCGTCGCCGACGGGATCGCCCTCGCCCAGGTGATGATGTCCCTGACCGAGCAGGAGCAGGAGCAGGAGCCGGAGCCGCCGTCCAACGGCGGCGGTGGCGCCGCGCTCGGCTCGCTGGTACGACCGGCCGCGGGTGCGCTGACGGCGGCACGGCGGATCCCGGGCGCCGTCGTGCAGGAGGGGATGGAGTCGCTCGCCCACCCAGAGCACCTCGCGAGGCTGGCCGAGACCGCGGTCCAGGACGCCGGCACGCTCGCAAAGCTGGTCACGAGGCCGGCCGACGCGCGAACGGTGCTGAAGCGCCCCCTGCATGGCACTCGCCGCGTCGTCTGGTCGCGGCCGTTCCCGCTCGAACGCGTCAAGGCCGCGGGTAGGCGCAGGGAGGCTACGATCAACGACGTCCTCGTAGCCGGGGTGACCGGGGCGCTTCGCAGCTACCTCCAGCGGCACGACAGCCTGCCCGAGGACGTCCACGTCGTGGTGCCGTTCAACCTGCGGCCGCTGCAGGAGCCGGTCTCGCGCGAGCTCGGCAACGAGTTCGCCCTGCTGCTGCTCGGCCTGCCGGTCGGGATCGAGGACCGCGAAGAGCGCCTGCGCGAGGTGAAGATGCGCATGGACGCGGTCAAGCACTCACACGAGGGCCCGATCTCGTTCGGCCTCCTGAGCGCGATCGGGATGACCCCGGCGCAGGTGGAGGCGCGCCTGATCGGGTTCTTCACCGACAAGGCGAGCGCCGTCGTCACCAACGTGCCCGGACCGCGCGAGACCGTCCACCTGGCCGGGGCGCCGGTGCGGGGAGTGCTCGTATGGGCGCCGTGCTCGGGCAGCCTGGGGCTGACCGTCAGCATCTTCAGCTACGCCGGCGAGGTCACCGCCGGCTTCATGAGCGACATCGGACTCGTGCCCGACCCGCAGCCGCTCGTCGACGTGTTCCACCGAGAGCTGCGGGCCTACGCGGCATAACGCGTCCGTCCGGCGCGGCCAACAAGATCACGATCCGGATCGGGACCGGGAGGAGACCTGATGGATCACACGGATCGACGGCCGCTGCTGATTTCGAAGGGGTGGGTACAGGCGGTCATCCTGGTCGTGCTGTTCGGATTCTTCGTGCTCGGCCTGCTGGCCTACCGCACGTACCAGGCGAAGCCCCCGATCCCGGAGCGCGCGGTCGACCCGTCCGGCAAGGTCGTGTACACCGAGGGCGACGTCGAGCGCGGCCAGAAGGTCTTCCTCAACAACGGGTTGATGGAGTACGGCTCGGTGTTCGGCCACGGCGCGTACCTCGGGCCGGACTACACGGCCGACTACCTGCGCCGGGCGTCGGACTACGTGCGCGACCGCCTCGGCGGACCGTCGTCGGACCGCGCGACGAGCGAGACGGTCGACGTCTTCCGGACCAACCGCTACGACGAGGGCACGGGGACGCTCCGGCTCACCGAGGACCAGGCCGAGGCGCACCGCACCCTCGTCCGCCACTACACGCGCTTCTTCTCCGAGCCGAGCACGAAGAACGGACTGCGCGAGGACGTCATCGACGACCCGGAGGACGCGCGCCAGATGACCGCGTTCTTCGGCTGGACCGCGTGGGCCGCGGCGGCGCAGCGCCCGGGGAAGGACTACAGCTACACGAACAACTGGCCTCCCGAGCCGCGCGTGGCGAACGAGCCGACGGCGAACGTGGTCGTGTGGTCGGTGCTGTCGCTGATCGCCCTGCTGGGCGGAATCGGGATCCTGTTCGGGGCGTTCGGCCGCTGGGGCTTCCTCGGCTGGCACGGACGTGAGCAGGCGCGGCTCTCGTTCCGGCCGCCCGGCGACGTGGCGCTGACGCCCGCCCAGCGCGCCACCGCCTGGTTCTTCTTCGTGATGGCGGCGCTGTTCGTGCTCCAGACGCTCGTGGGCGCGGCGTCGCAGCACTACCGCGCCGAGCTGGCCGACTTCTTCGGGATCAACCTGGCGCAGGCCTTCCCGTTCAACCTGATGCGCACGTGGCACGTGCAACTGGCGATCTTCTGGGTCGCGACGTCGTTCGTCGCCGCCGGGATCTTCCTCGCGCCGATGATCGCCCGCCGCGAGCCCAAGCACCAGGGGAAGCTCGCGTTCGCGCTGCTCGGGGCGCTCGCGGTCGTCGTCTTCGGCACGCTGATCGGCTCCTACCTCGGCGTCCACAACGTCCTGAAGAACGCGGCATCGAACTGGTTCGGGCTGCAGGGCTTCGAGTACCTGGACCTGGCGCGGTTCTGGCAGGTGCTGCTCACGATCGGCCTGTTCGTGTGGGTGTTCATGCTCTGGCGCGTGCTGCGTGGACGCCTCCGCGGCGAGCACGTGGGGAACATGCCGTGGCTGTTCTTCCTGGCCGCGCTGGCGATCCCGGCCTTCTACGGGGTGGGGCTGATCGCACAGACCGGCCAGCACTTCACTGTCAACGAGTTCTGGCGCTTCTGGGTCGTGCACCTCTGGGTCGAGGACTTCCTCGAGCTGTTCACGACCGTGATGGTCGCCTACATGTTCGTGCTGCTCGGCGTGGTCCGCGAGCGCGTCGCGCTGACCGTGATCTTCCTCGACATCATCCTGTACTCGGCCGGCGGGGTCATCGGGACGATGCACCACGTCTACTTCTCCGGGGAGCCCGCCGAGCACATGGCGCTGGGCGCGTTCTTCTCCGCCGCCGAGGTGATCCCGCTCACGTTCCTCACGGTCGAGGCGTGGTCGTTCCTGCAGCTGGGCGCGGCGCAGGAGTCGGGCTCGCGAACGCCCTTCCCGCACCGCTGGGCGGTGATGTTCCTCGTGGCGGTCGGCTTCTGGAACTTCCTCGGCGCGGGGGTGTTCGGCTTCCTGATCAACCTGCCGGTCGTCTCGTACTACGAGATCGGCACCGCGCTCACCGCCAACCACGGGCACGCGGCGATGATGGGCGTGTACGGGATGCTGGCCATCGGCCTGGCGCTGTTCTGCCTGCGCTACCTGATCCCCGCGGAGCGATGGCCCGAGAAGTGGGCACGCGTGGCCTTCTGGTCGACCAACATCGGCCTCGCCTGGATGTGCTTCGCCACGCTGCTCCCGCTCGGCATCGCGCAGCTCTACAAGTCCGTCGGCGACGGCTACTGGGAGGCGCGCGACCTGCACTTCCTCACGGAGGACACCAACAACCTGATCGAGTGGCTGCGGCTGCCGGGTGACGTGCTGTTCATCGTGGGCGGCGCGCTGCCCGTGCTCTACATCACCTGGATCGGCATCCGGCACACGGTCAAGCGGGTCACGCTCGAGGAGCCCGAGGACATCCTCTTCACCGACGTCGAGCAGCCCGCCGGCGCGGAGGCGATGAGCGCCGACGAGGCGGCGGCGGCGAGGGTGACGTGACCGTCGAGGCGGCACTCGCCTGCGCGTACGCGTGCCTGCTGGTGGTCGGGGCGCTCACGCTCGAGTGGCTCTCCGCGCACACCCATCGCCGCTCGCTCCGGTACCGCACCGCCGGCTTCACCTATCACGAGGTCCACGACGTGTGGACCTGTCCCGAGGGCGAGCACCTGTGGCCGCACGAGTTCGACCACGAGCGCCGCCTGGTCCGCTACCTGGCGCGCGCACACATATGCAACGGCTGCCCGGTCAAGGAGCGCTGCACCACGTCCGACCGCGGGCGCGAGATCGTCCGCCCGCTCGACCCCTGGCCGCACTCCGAGGCCGGCCGCTTCCACCGCGTGATCTCGCTCGTGATGGTCACGCTGGCGTGCCTCGTCCTGCTGGTCGCCCTCGTGCGCAACCACGCGCTCGCGGACGTGGCCGCGCTCTCGGGACTGCTCGCGGCCTGCGCGGTCGCGGCTCGCTTCCTGCTGCGCGACCTGCGCCTCCACCCGTCGAACTTCCCGGAGCCCTCGCCGTCGCACGGCCTGCGGATGGGCCGCGGCGACGACGCGGGCGCGGCGCGTTAGCGCCGCGCCCGCGCGACCGTCACCCGCCGCGCACCCGCGCCGCGCCCCGCCGGAACGTGTCGCCCGCGTCGACTCGCACGCGGTCCACTCCGGCTGGCACGCGCAGCCGCGCGCGCCCACGTTCGTCGGTGCGGAGCCGCCTTCCGCCGGCGCGGACCACCGCTCCGGCGACCGGGCGCCTGTCGCCCGCGATCGCCGCGCTCACGGCCACGGTCACCCGTGCGCCACGGCGGCTCGCCCGCACGCGCACGGGGGTGCGGCGCGGCAGGGCGCCGTGGCACGCGCCGAGCTTCGGCAGGTCGGGCGTCGTGTGACCGTCGAGGGTGGCCACCATCGAGCCGGTCTTGGTCGGCAGCCCGCTCGCGTCGGCGGGGCCGATCACGAGGTTGCCCGTGAGCCGCCCGGTGTGGGCGCCGCTGACGCGCACGCCGGCGTCCACGTGCCACACGCCCTGCGAGTTGCGCGCCGCGCCGACCGCGCCGTCGACGAACGTGCGCCCGTCCTCGCTGTAGTGGCTGTACGTCTGCGACCAGGTGCCGTCCGCGAGCGTGCCGCGATAGCTGAGCGTGACGCTGCCGCCGCCCGTGCCCTGGAGCGTGACGGTCTGGTTCGAGTCGGTGGTGCCCGCGTACGCCTTGGGCGTGGACGCCCACGACCCGACCCTCGTCTGGCGGATCCGCCGCGGCTTCGTGGGGTGCCGGCGGATGTGCGCGATCAGCACGCGGTTCGGCACGAGGCCCTTCTGAGCGACGTGCTCGTTGACGCCGGCGGGCGGGCGCTGCGTCGTGCGCTCCTGCAGCAGCACGCTCGTGCTGTCCGGGCTCCAGAACTGCTGCCCGGAGAGGTTGTTGCCGGGCGTGAGGCCGTGGCCGTAGGTGTTGAGCGGCTGGCCGATCAGCCGGCCGCCGCCATCGCCGCTCCCGGGCAGCAGCCAGGGCGCGAGATCGCACTGGAAGCCGGGCCACGTCGAGACGTAGTACGGCGCCACGGCCGCCGTCAGACCGTACGAGTTGAAGCCGCGGATGTACGGGATCGTCCCGAGCGCGTCGAGCCGGTGGCGCGTGCGCCACGAGTAGAGCACCTCGAGGCGCTCGTCGCGGGAGATCGCGCCGTCCTCGTCCCAGTCCGGGTTCGCGGTCTGCCGCCGCACGCGACCGGTCGCCAGGTCGATCTTGAGGACGTCGACGTTCAGGGCCCGCTCGGCGAGCGCGAGGATGGAGCGCCCGTTGTCCGCGAAGCTCTTGAGCTCGTAGAGCTGCGAGCCGTTCTCCCAGCCCTGGGCACTGGTGTCGCCCGGCCCGGTCGGCCCTGGCGGGTTGACCACGCGCTGGTCGACCGCGACGTAGCGGTCGGCCTCGCGGCGCAGCCGGGCGACGACCATCAGCGAACCGTCGAGGCGGATCTCCGACCAGCCGAGGTGCACGCCGTCCGGGGCCAGGTGCCACGTGCGGCGCTGAACGATGAACTTCGACCCCTTGTCCTCGGACATGTCGATCGGCAGGTACCGGTGCGTGCGGCAGGAGCGCACGCTCGGCGCGCACTCGAGCACCCAGGCGTCGGCGTCGGGCCCGGAGTCCACGCCCTGCGTGCCGCCGAGCTCGTGCGAGACGAACAGGCGCTTGCCGTCAGGGAAGAGGTACGTGAAGCCGCCGTGGATCTCCGGCCGGTCGGCGAAGCCGCAGGTGACGCAGCGCGGCTTGCCGCCGCGCGCCGGCACGATCCATGTGTTGCCGTCGAGCTGGCTCTGGAAGACGATCGTGCGCCCGTCCTCGCTGTAGGTCGGCAACCAGGGCTGGACGCCCTTCGGCGTGTCGATCCGGTGGTGGTCGATGGCATAGAACGGCGTGGGGGTGCGCGCGCTCGCCGCGCCTGCCAGCACCAGCGCCAGCAGCACCGTGATTCCGATGATTCTCACTGCGTCTCCTCGTAGTCTCTGCTTCCAGGTTCGGCACTAATTTAACTGATGCGTAAAACTAACGCCAGTGATCCGGTGAGGCACCGTCGGCCCCAGCACAGCGACGACAAGCTCTTGAGCGCGGCGACGAGCGTCTTCGCGGGCGCCGGGTACGGCGCCGCCACGGTCGACGCCATCGCCGAGGCCTCGGGCGCCACGAAGCCGACGCTGTACGCCCGCTACGGCGCCAAGGCGGACCTCTACCGCGCCGCCGTGCGCCGCGAGCGCGACATCTTCCTGGGCGAGCTGTTCGCCGCCTACGTGGAGGCGGAGTCCGAGCCGGTGGCCGTGCTCGTGGAGCGCGCGGTGCACGCGTGGTTCGACTACGCCGACCGCCGCCCGGAGGCGTTCCGGCTCCTCTTCGCCGTCACCGAGGCGAGCCCGGCGGCGGAGGTGATCGCCGAGATGCGCGGCACGGTCACCGACCGCGTCACCCAGCTGATCGTGGACGCGATGCGCCGGCTCGACCAGACGGACCGCGTGACCGCCGGCCTCGTCGGGGCGATGATCGTCGGCGCGTGCGTGGACGGCGCCTACCGGCTGCACGCGGACAGCAGGCTGACGGCGGCACGGGCGTCCCGGGTGGCCACCGCTTTCGTGGTCGGCGCGGTGTGGGGGCTCAACCCGCGGCTGCTCGAGGTCTAGCGACTCAGCGGTCGCCGTTGGCCTGTCGCAGAAGCGCCGAGACCCGTTGCCGCGTGACGCCGAAGCTCTCGGCGATCTGCTCCATCGTGAGCCCCTCCTCGTAGAGGGCGCGGGCCTCCGCCCGGCGCACCTCCGCTCCACAGGTGTCGAGCGCGACCGAGCTCTCGGTCAGCAGCTGGACGATGAGGCGATCGTCGCTGTTCGAGACGAGCTCCGTGTACGACGCTCCGCGCGAGCGGCGGCGGCGGATCTGGGCGATGCGCTTCTTGATCAGCGCGGCGCGGCTGCGGTGGTCCTCGAGGACGTCCTCGAGCGCCGTCAAGGTCTTCAGGAACTCGTCTTCAGCCATGGCTCGACATGGGACAGGGTACACCGAAGCAATGGCTATTGCCGCAATGGCTATTGCTGCAATGGGTATTGCGCTACAGTGCAGTCCGTGAGGAGGGTGCAATGTCCGTGACTCGCGCAGTGGCCCCGCCGCGTCCACATCCGGCCGAGCTCCTCGAGGAGATCTCCCGGTCGGTGGTCCGGCTGCACAAGGAGCACGTCGGGCTGGGACCGCCGAAGGCGCGAACGTACATCGGCGAGGACGTCGTCGTCTGCGTGCTGGAGGGCGGGTTCTCCACGGCGGAGCGGACGCTGCTGGGTCACGGCAAGGCCGGCGCCGTGATCCAGCAGAGAGCGGCGCTCGAGGACGCGCTGCGCGAGCCGCTCATCGAGACCATCGAGCGGCTGGTCGCACGCAAGGTCGTCGGCTTCACGAGCGGCGTGCAGCCCGACGGCGAGATCAGCACCGAGGTCTTCCTGCTCGAGCCCGAGCGTCCCGGTCGGGGCGCCGCGTCGCGCCTGCTCCGGGACGCGTGACACCAGGCGCGCCATCGACTTCCACGAGGACGACGAGATCGACGAGAAGGGGTTCATGGCGCTCGTCAAGGCGGCCGTGGAGCTGAACGCGGCCTGAGCCGGCCGGGCGCCGCGCCCGGCGCTACGCGGCGGTCTCGCGGCGCACGAAGTCGATGAAGGCGCGCGCCGCCGGCGGCGCGTTGCGTTCGCGGCGCCAGAGGAGCGCCACCGGCAGGTGCATGGCCGGGTCCAGGCTTCGCACCTCCACGTCGGGTCCTTCGAGGGCCGTCAGCGAGCGGGGCAGGATCGCCGTGGCGAAGCCGCGGGCGGCGAGCGCGCGCAGCAGGAACGGGTCGCCGCTCTCGAGCGCGAGCCGCAACGGGCGGCCGGTGTCGGCGAAGCGCCGTTCGAGGACGGAGGTGATGGCCGAGCCGTGGCGCGTCGCGACGATCGCCCGCTGCGCGAGATCTTCGACCGTGACCCGCGATGTCGAGGGCGCTCGGTCGGGGGCGAAGACTGCGACGACCTCGTCGTGGCTGAGCCGCTCGGCCGCGAGGTCCCCGGGCGGCTCCCCGGCGAGCAGGCAGAAGGCGGCGTCGAGCTCGTCGGTGGCGAGGTAGTCGAGCATGTCGGCGGCGGTGCCCTCGCGCAGGCCCACCTCGATGCCCGGGTGGGCGCGGCTGAAGCGGGCGAGCAGACCCGGGACGTCGAGGTCGCCCGCCGGCAGCAGCGCGCCGATCCAGACGCGTCCGCGCAGCACGCCGCGCAGCTCGTCGACCTCGGCGCGTCCGGCGTCGACCTCGGCGAGCACGCGGCGGGCGCGCGCGGCGATCGCCTCGCCGGCCTCGGTGGGGGTGACACGCCGGCTGGTGCGCTCGAACAGCGGCGTGCCGAGCTCCTCCTCGAGCCGCCGGATCTGATGCGAGAGCGCCGACTGGGCGATGTGGAGCTCCTCGGCGGCGCGCGTGAAGTGCCGGTGCCGTGCCACCGCCTCGACGCTTCGCAATTGTCGCAGCTCCACGGAATCGATCGTAAATGAAGATCGCTGCGGTGAGAACAATGTATTGCGCCGGTCAATGCCGCCCGGCATCCTCGATCGGGATGACCGCCGATCACGAATCCAGCGTGCAGCTGCTCGAATTGCGTCCCGAGCGGGACGGCGGGCGCGTCGAGGAGCTGACCACCCTCATCAACGACGTCTACGAAGGCGCGGAGAGCGGCCTCTGGCGGAACGGTGCCACGCGCACGACCGCGGCCGAGGTGACCGCGCTGATCCAGGCCGGAGAGCTCACCGTCGCGACCCGCTCGGGGCGCATCGTGGGCAGCGTGCGGGTCCACGACGTCGGCGCCGACGCGAGCGAGTTCGGGCTGCTCGTCGCCGCCGAGGACCAGCGCGGCGCCGGGATCGGCCGGGCGCTGCTCGACTTCGTCGAGGCCCGCGGCCGCAACCGCGGACTGCGGGCGATGCAGCTCGAGCTGCTCGTCCCGCGCGGCTGGTCGCACCCCAGCAAGGAGTTCCTCAGGGACTGGTACCGCCGGCGCGGCTACCGGATCACCCGCACCGAGCGCTTCGAGCGTGCTTACCCGCGGCTGGCGCCGCTGCTGGCCACGCCCTGCGACCTCGAGATCCACGAGAAGCCGCTGCAGCCCGGCCGGTCGCCGGCATGATCGATCCTCTGCGCCCGCAAGCTCGCCGGCTCGGCGCCGCGGCGCTCGTGGCGCTGATCGCGATCGGCGCCTACGTCCTTGGGGTGACGCGCGTCGCGAGCGACACCGCGCGCGCCACGCCGGCGGCCACCGCGGCCGGCGACCTGTGGGCGACGTACGCGCACGTGCTCTCGCGGGCGCGCTACATCAGCCTCAGTCACACGATCGCGCCGCGCATCCCTGTCTGGAAGGGCTTCGGGCCGTCCACGTTCTCGCGGGCGGTCGACCCCGCCACCGGGCGGCCATACACGTACGCGAAGGACGGCGTCGAGGCGACGCACTACGACCTCGCGACGGATCAGCTCGGCACCCAGCTCGACCCGCCCGCCCACTGGGACCCGCACCGGCCGGCGATCGACGAGCTGCCGGCGACCTTCGGCGCCCCCCGGCCGCTCGTGGTGATCTCGATCGTCCCGCAGGCGCGCCGGCGGGCCGACTACCACCTCCAGGTCGCCGACATCCGCGCGTGGGAGGCCAAGCACGGGCGCATCCCCGCCGGCTCGGTCGTGATGGTCCGCTCCGACTGGTCCAGGGAGTGGCCGGGCCCGGAGCTGGCCGAGCGCGAGAAGTTCCCCGGCGTCAGCGTCGCGGCGCTGCGGTTCCTGCACCTCGAGCGGCGCATCCTGCTCCACGGCCACGAGCCGCTCGACACCGACACGACGCCGACGCTGGTCGGCGAGGCATGGCTGATGCACCACGGCTACACCCAGGCCGAGGGCGTCGCGCACCTCGACCGCGTCCCGCCCAGGGGCTGTCTGGTGTCGCCCGGGTTCCCGCGCTTCAGGGGCGGCACCGGCGGCTACGCGAGCTTCACGGCGATCTGTCCGCCGAGCTGGCGACACGGCCGGCGGGTCTCACGCGCCGACGCCCCGCTGCCGCGGTTCGCCTGCCCTCTGCACTGGTCCACGCGAACGGGCACCCGAGTGCGCTAGACACCACGCACGCACTCGACAGAGGAGAACGCAGATGAGCTCCGTGATCTTCGACATGAGCATGTCGCTCGACGGGTACGTCAGGGCCGCGAACCCGCGGCCGGAGGAACCCCTGGGCGAGGGCGGCGAGGCGCTGCACGCGTGGGCCATGGACGCGGACGATGCGGAGGGCCGCGCCGTGCTCGAGCGCGGCGTGGCCGGCACGGGCGCCGTGATCTGCGGGCGTGTCACCTACGACGACTCGCTCCCCTGGTGGGGAGCCGACGGGCCGACCGGATCGGCGCGACTGCCCGTGTTCGTGCTCACCCACGGCGCCCCCTCGGACGCGCCCGCGGGAGGCGTCTACCTCTTTGTGACGACCGGCATCGAGGACGCGCTCGCGCAGGCCAAGGACGCCGCAGGCGGCAGGAACGTGACGATCATGGGCGGGCCCGCCGTCGGCAACCAGTTCCTGCGCGCCGGCCTGGTCGACGAGCTGTCCATCCACGTCGCGCCGGTCCTGTTCGGCGCCGGAACCCAGCTCACAGAGGCCCTGCCGGCCCACATCCGGCTCGAGCCCGCCGATCACGTGTCGACGCCGAACGCGACGCACCTTCGCTATCGCCTCCACGGCGGCTGACCCGGGGATCACCGCCAGGCGAACACCGGCTCCTCGAAGCGGTCGACTCGCTCGCCGGCGCGCCCGCGCAGCGCCACCTGCCGGAACTGGTACAGGATCGCGCCCGTGGGGGCGTGGATGAGGTCGTTGCCGAGCGGCAGCTGGAGCACGGGGCGCTCGCTCTCGGGGATCGGGACGAGGCGCTCCTCGGCGCGCTCCAGGGCCTGAAGCCCGATGCGGTAGGCGGCGAGCACCTCGTCGGGATCGGGATGGAGGTCGCGGTTCTCGGCGCACCAGAGCACGACCGGACTGATCACGAACCCCGAGCGAGTGACGTAGTCGTCGAGCCAGCCGACGACGCTGTCGGGGCCCAGCTCCAGCCCGAGCTCCTCGTTCAGCTCGCGCAGCGCGGTCTCGAGCGGTGTCTCACCGCCGTCGATCTTGCCGCCGGGTAGGGCCCACTGGCCGGCGTGCCGCCTCATCTTCGAGGGACGGCGGCAGAGCAGGAAGGCGGCGCCGCCGGCGACCGCCACCATCCGCCCGTCGAGTGGCCGGCCGCTCTCGTCGCGCGCGTCCCCGGGCACCCCCGCCATGTGGATCTCGCCGGTCGCGACCGGCTCGTGATCGTCGCGCTCGGCGTCGCTGTCCAGGACCACGATCGCGACCGCCGCCCGGCGGCGGCCGTCGGGTTCCTGCCGGCGTCGCTCGTGCGCGCTCAGGTTCGCGGCGAGCCGGGACCGGAGCCCTTCATCGAAGACGATCACGGTTACGAGCCTAAGGGGAGCACGGCGGCGGGCGGGGCGGTGCACGTCAGCGAGACGTCCGTGAAATGTCAGCGCCTACTGATCTGCTCGGCGCATGTCGGCATACAGCAGAGAAGAGCGGTCGTTGACCAAGAGCGTCGCGCCGGCCCTTGCCGCGGTGGTGGCGGTGTTGGGTGTGTGGGTGTTTGCGGGGGCGGGTGATGCTGCGGCGGCGGAGAACGTGTTGAGTGGCAAGCCGCGGGTGGGGACGGTGCGTGCGATGGTGCCGCGGCGGGGGCGCGATGCCGGGCGGCTGGTGGTGTGGGTGCGGGTGGATCATGCGGCGGGGACGTTGCGGGGTGTGTTGGGGGAGCGGCCGGAGACGGTCCACAGGGGGCGTGTGGTGGCGCGCGTGGGGGGTGTTTCGCGGGTCGCGACGCGGCAGCTGGATCTCGATCGGCGGCGTGTGGCGGGCGGTTATTTCCTGCGCTTTCCGCGCTCGACGGGGAGGGCGGTGGCGTCCGGGGCCGCGCGTCGTGTGCCGGTCTCCGTGAGCGTGTCGCAGACGGTCGATCTGGACTCCGACGGCGATGCCGAGGAGCGCGCTGCGGTCGCCGCCACCCGGCGCGTCGCGCTGGCCACCCCCGCCACCACGATCGAGCCCAAGGACGGC
>DASXAA010000256.1:0-12029 GCA_036407035.1 Thermoleophilaceae bacterium
GCTCACCGGCGAGCCGGAGCGGGATCGATCGCACGGTGCGGAGGTTGGGCGTGACGTCCTCGCCGACGACGCCGTTTCCGCGGGTTGCTCCGCGGACGAAGACGCCGTTCTCGTACACGAGCGAGATCGCGAGCCCGTCGATCTTGGGCTCGCTCACGAAGCGCACGTCGCCGACCTCGACCCCCTGGCGGGCGAGGAAGCGCTCGCTGCGCAGCACCCAGGCCTCGAGCTCCTCCTGGTTGCGCGCGTTCGCGAGCGACAGCATCGGCTGCAGGTGCGGCACCTGCTCGAACCTGTCGAGCGGCTCGGCGCCGACCCGCTGGGTCGGCGAGTCCGCGGTCAGCAGCTCCGGGTGCTCGGCCTCGATGTCGCGCAGCTCGTTCAGCAGCGCGTCGTAGTCGGAGTCCGAGATCTCCGGATCGTCGAGGACGTAGTAGCGGTGGTTGTGGTGCACGAGCTCCTTGCGGAGCTCGGCGGCGCGGGCCGCGGGGGACGTGGCCGTCCGCGGGCTCAAACCTCGCGGGCTGCCGGTCGCAGCAGGCCGTCGAGGTCGAACCCCGTCAGCTCCTCGACGCGGGCCTGATCGGTCAGGTTGAAGTGGAGCGGCGTGACGGAGATCTGCCCCGCCGCCAGCGCGGCGAAGTCGGTGCCGTCCTCGTGCTGGTAGTCCGGCTCCTCGCCGTAGATCCGGTAGCGGCGCCGGCCGCCGTCCTCCTCCTCTGTCAGCTCGAGCCGGTCACGATAGACGCGCTTGCCGAGCCGGCAGGCGCAGGCGCCGACGGCGTCGCCCTTCGGGCAGTTGACGTTCAGCAGCGTGCCCGGTGGGATCGGCACGCGCTCGAGCTCCTCGACCATGCGCGCAACGAACGCCGCCGCCTGCGCGAAGTACGGCCGCGTCCACGCGCTGCCGGCGCGGAAGTCCATCGACCCGTGGTCCGCCTGCTGGGAGACCGCGATCGCCGGGATCCCGAGCACGATCCCCTCGAGCGCGGCGGCGACCGTGCCGGAGTACGTGATGTCGTCGCCCAGGTTCGAGCCGTGGTTGATGCCCGACACGATCAGCTCGGGCTCGAACTCCACCAGCCCGAGCGCCGCGAACCGCACGCAGTCGACCGGCGTGCCGTCGGTGGCGAACCCGGTGGTGCCGTCGCCGAACTCCACCTCCTGGACCCAGAGCGGGTGGCGGGTCGTGATGCTGCGGGCGGTGGCGCTGCGGTTGGAGTCCGGCGCGATCACGGCCAGCTCGACGCCGGGCACGTCGAGAAGGGCCTCGCGCATGACGTTGAGCCCGGTGGCGGTGATGCCGTCGTCGTTGGTCAGGAGGACCTTCATGGGCGGTCGTTTGAGGATATCGGCGGCTTCGCCGGGCTCCGGCCGGGCCGGCGGCGGCTCAGTACCGAACCGCTTCCAGGTACAGCCCCGCCGCCGGCGCCGTCGCTCCGGCCTCGCTCCGGGGCCGCCCCGTCAGCAGCTCCGCGAACCCGTCGGGCGCCCGCGCGCCCGCGGCGACCTCCAGCATCGTCCCCACGAGGATGCGGACCATGTGGCGCATGAACGTGTCGGCCTCGATCCAGAACGCGATCACCCCCTCCGGCTCGGCGCGCCATTCGGCCAGGAACACGTCGCGCTCGAAGCGCACGTGGTCGGTCTGGGTCGGTGTGAAGGCAGTGAAGTCGTGCGTGCCGAGGAGCGCGGCGGCGCAGCGCTCGAGCGCGGCCACGTCGAGCGGGCGCGGCCAGTGGAGGGCGCGGCCGCGTTCGAACGCGCTGCGCGCCCGGCGCGTCAGCACGCGGTAGCGGTAGGTCCGGCCGAGGGCGTCGCGGCGGGCGTCGAACCCGTCGGGGGCGCGCTCGCTCGCGAGCACCGCCACGGCGGGCGGCAGCAGCGCGTTCAGCGAGCGTGCGGGCGCCGGCTCTCCCTCGTGGCTCGCCACCTGGCCGCGCGCGTGGACGCCCGCGTCGGTGCGGCCGGCGACGGTGAGCGTCACGTCCCGCCGGAGCACCGTCGCGAGCGCGACCTCCAGCTCGCCCTGCACCGTCCGCTGCCCGGGCTGCCGCGCCCAGCCCGCGAACTCCGAGCCGTCGTACTCGAGCAGCAGCCTGGCGCTCACCCGCGCTTGCGGGCGATCGTGAGGAGGTACTCGCACTCGAGCCGGGCCGGCCCGTCGCCGGCGGCCGAGCGGACGGCCTCGGTCATCTCGGCCGACATCGCGTCGATCTGCTCGGGCGAGAGCGACTTCCTCGCCGCCACCGTCGGCGGCCCGTCGCCCGCCATGCGCTCCACGAGCGCCTCCGGGGACTCCCCCGCCCACACGAGCACACGCCTCGTGCTCTCGATCGAGGCCGCCAGCCCGTCGAGGCGCTCGCGCACGTTCTCCTCCACCGCCCACTCGTCCGAGATCGGCGCGTCCGGAGCCGGCGGCGCGTATTTACGCGTGATCTCGAACAGGCGCGACGGGAACCCGCCCGGCACCCACGCCGTGAGGCCCACCGTGCCGCCGGGGCGCACCACGCGGAAGAGCTGCTCCGCGACCACGCGCGGGCGCGGCGCGATCATCGCCCCGAACGCCGAGCCGGCGCAGTCGAAGCGCCCGTCCTGGAACGGCAGGTCCTCCGCGTCCGCCTCGACCCACTCGATCTCGTAGCCCTCGGCCTCGCTGCGGGCGCGGCCGCGCTCGACCATCACGGCGGAGAAGTCCGATGCGACCACGCTCGCGCCCTCGTACGCGCAGGCGATCGCGAAGTTGCCGTCGCCGGCCGCGACGTCCAGCACCTCCTGCCCCGCCGAGACCGCGCACGCCTCGGCGAGCACCACCGCGGCCGGGCGCAGCAGCGCCGAGATGTCGGAGTAGTCGCCGCCGCTCCAGACCTCGCGCTGGCGCTCCTTGATCTTCTGGGCGTCCACGCTCGGGGATGCTAGGCCAGGGTGCTAGGCCAGCGCGCCCGCGAGCTCCGGTGCGCGGTCGAGCGCGCGGTCGAGCGCGTCGACCACAGCGGGGTCGAACTGGCTCCCCGCGCAACGGCGCAGCTCGGCGATCCCCTCGTGTGACGGCAGCCCCGCGCGGTACGGGCGGTCGTCGATCATGGCGCCGTAGGCGTCGCAGGCCGACACGATCCTGCTCGCCAGCGGGATGCGGTCGCCCGGGAGGCCGACCGGGTAGCCGCGCCCGTCGAGCCGCTCGTGGTGGAGGCGGACGAGCAGCGCCACCGCCTGCAGGCCCGGGATGCCGGCGACGATCTCGGCCCCCCACACGGGGTGGAGGCGCATGATCTCCACCTCGTGCTCGTTCAGCGATCCGGGCTTGCCGAGGATCGCGGACGGCACCCGGATCTTGCCCACGTCGTGCAGGCGCGCCGCGAGCTCGAGCTCGAACAGGTCCGCGGGGGTCAGGCCGAGCTCCTCGCCCGCGCGATACGCGAGCGCCGCCACGACGTGCGAGTGACTCTCGGTCTGGTCGTCGGCCGCCTGCAGCGCCCCGACGAGGCCGGCGATCTCCTGGCGCGGGTCGGAGTACGGCAGCTCGCGGCTGTCGCGGTGGTGGAGCGCCATGCCCGCCAGGTCCGCGATCTCGCCGAGCAGCTCTAGCTCCCGCGTGGACAGTCCCGGCTCACCGGTGGGGCGGCCGACCGCGAGCAGGCCCCGCGCCTCGCCGCCGATCGTCACGGGCGCGCAACCGAACGCCGGCAGGCTCGCCCGCGCGAGCATCTGCGTGCCGCGGCCGCGGGCGACCGGCCCGCCCTCCTGGTAGACGGCGTCGACCAGACGCGCGCCCGCCGGGACCGTCCCGCCGACCAGGTCGAGGTCGATGCCGTAGCCCGACACCACCACGAGCCGGCCCTCCCCCACGAGCGCCGCCAGCACGCCCTGCCTCATCCCGAGCACGACGCAGGCGTGGTGCAGCAGCCGCTCGAGCACGATGCCGGCGTAGCCGGCCTCCGCCGGGGAGCGGAGCACGGGCGCCCTCGGTCGGGCGCCGGTGGGGTGTTCCCCGGGGGGACGGAAGCGGGTGGGCTTCGGCGGCGCGGGCGGCACCTCGAGCGCCTCCATCCGGGTATCGGAGGTGAGGAGGGGCATCAGGACCAGGTAACCGAGCAGGGCGAGGACGAACCAACCTACGACGATCGTCAGGAAGATGTCCACGGAGTCCATGGCTTTGCCGCGCTGCCGGGATTCAGGGTTGCGCTGCCACGCCGCCCCTGTGACCCGTGCGGGAGTTGTCCCCCACCGGAGAAGTTTTGCAAACCGCTGGCAAGCAAGGCGCAGGATTTCGCCACGAAGCAGCAGAAAGCCTCAGACGATGAAGCCGATTCATACGACATCCGTTGACTGTTCAACCGCGGCGGCCGGGCCCCTCCTTTCCGGCGCGTGCAGGAGAATGCACACCGGTGCGCGTTTCTGCCAAGGCTGACTACGCGGTGCGGGCGGTCCTCGAGCTGGCGGTCGCGGACGACGGCCCGGTCAAGGGCGAGCGCATCGCGCGGGCGCAGGCGATCCCGGTCAAGTTCCTCGAGAACATCCTCATCGACCTGCGCCACGCCGGCATCGTCCGCGCCCAACGCGGCGCCGAGGGCGGCTACTGGCTCGCCCGGCCGCCGGCGCAGATCACGCTCGGTGAGGTGATCCGCGCCGTGGAGGGACCCCTCGCGAGCGTGCGCGGGGAGCCGCCCGAGGAGGTCACCTACCCCGGCGCGGCGGAGCACCTCCAGACCGTGTGGATCGCGGTGCGGGCCAGCCTCCGCACCGTCGTGGACGAGCTGACGCTGGCCGACGTCGTCACCGGGAAGATGCCCGCGAAGCTGCGGCGCCTGACCGAGGCGCCCGACGCCTGGTCGCGGCGCTAGCGTTCTCTCGCCTCTCGGTTCTCGTTGGGCGAGCTTCGGGCGCCCGCGGCGATGGGCTGGGGAAGGACCCGCCCGATGGGCTGGGGAAAGGACCCGGCCGCGCCGGCGCGCCGGCCCGCTGCGGGCCCGAACGCGCGCCCGCCGAGTGCTCCCGTAACACGCGCGTGCCAAACACGTCGGCCGCGCGTCACACAAGCGGGCTCGCGCGTAACACAGCCCCCGAGGGGGCGGGCGCCCTGGTTGCCGTCGCCGAGCGGCTACCCCCGGTTGTCGCCGCGCAGTGGGCACCCCTCGTTGCTGCCGTAGGCGCCTGGACCAAGGCAAGCGCCAAGGAAGGCGACCCCGGCCGGCCACAGCCAAGGCGGGCCGGTGAGCCGACGCCCCCACCGAGAGGCGAGAGGCGAGAGGCGAGAGGCGACAGGCGAGAGGCGAGAGGCGAGAGGCGAGAGGCGAGAGGCGAGAGGCGCGAGGCGAGAGGCGTGCGACCGCTAGGCGGCGACCGGCTCGCCCGCCGGCCGCAGCCAGACGATCTGGCCGTCGCAGAGCTCGAGCTCCTCGGCGGTGCTGCGGGTGGTCTGCACCCAGGTCGTCTGGCCGTCGCCGAGCGTGAGCTCCACGCGCACCTCGAAGCCAAGGTGCGTCACGCGGTCGATCATTGCCTCGAGCGCGCCGCTCTCGGGCGCGAGCAGGATGTCCACGTCGTGCGGGCGCATCCAGCGGTCGCCGATGCTGCTGACCGGGCCCACGAACCGCATCACGAACTCGTTCGCGGGCCGCTCGTAGAGGTCGCGCGGCGATCCGACCTGCTCGACCTTGCCCTTGTTCAGCACCACGATCTGCTCGGCGACCTCCATGGCCTCCTCCTGGTCGTGCGTGACGAACACGGTCGTCACGTGCACCTCGTCGTGCAGGCGCCGCAGCCACGCGCGCAGCTCCTTGCGGACGGTCGCGTCGAGCGCGCCGAACGGCTCGTCGAGCAGCAGCACTCGCGGCTCCACCGCCAGGGCGCGCGCCAGCGCCATGCGCTGCCGCTGGCCGCCCGAGAGCTGCGAGGGGTAGCGCCCCGCCAGGCCGTCGAGGTGCACGAGCGAGAGTAGCTCCTCCACCCGGCGCCCGATCTCCTCCTTCGGCCGCCTGCGGATCTTCAGCCCGAACGCCACGTTGTCGTGCACAGTCATGTGCTTGAACGGCGCGTAGTGCTGGAAGACGAAGCCGACGTTCCGCTTGCGCGCGGGCACGCCGGTCGCGTCGGAGCCGTCGATGGCCACGCGCCCCGTGTCCGGCCGCTCGAGCCCGGCGATCACGCGCAGCAGCGTGGACTTGCCGCCGCCGCTCGGGCCGAGCAGCGCGGTCAGGGCGCCGTCGCGCACCTCCAGCGAGACGTCGTCGAGCGCGGCGAAGTCGCCGAACCGCTTGGAGACCCCTTGCACCGAGATGCCCATCAGCGCCCCTCCTCCCGCCGCAGCAGATTCATCGACACGAGCGTGAGCAGCGCCAGCAGCGCGAGCACCACCGAGGCGGCATACGCGCCCGTGAGGTCGAAGCGCTGGAAGCGGTCCTCGACGAAGAGCGTGGCCGTCTGGGTCTGGCCCGAGATCTTGCCCGAAACGACGCTCACCGCGCCGAACTCGCCGAGCGCCCGGGCGGTCGTCAGCACCACGCCGTAGGCGACCCCCCAGCGGATCGCCGGCAGGGTGACGCGCCAGAAGGTCTGCATCGGCCCGGCGCCGAGCGTGGCGGCCGCCTGCTCCTGCTCGGTGCCGATCTCCCGCAGCACCGGCACGACCTCGCGCACCACGAACGGCAGCGAGACGAACATCGTCGCGAGGATCATCCCCGGCGTCGAGAAGATCACCTGGATCCCGCGCTCGGCGAGCCACTCGCCGACCCAGCCGTCGCGGCGGCCGTACACGAGCAGCAGCGCGAGGCCGACGACCACCGGCGAGACCGCGAACGGCAGGTCCACCGCCGCGTTCAGCAGGGCGCGGCCGCGGAACCGCTGGCGCACGATCGCGAGCGCGCAGATCACGCCGAAGATCGTGTTGAGCGGCACGGCGACGACGACCATGATCATCGTCAGCCAGAAGGCGTGCTGCGCCTCGGGCGTGGTGACCGCCTCCCACGCCGCCGCGATGCCGTCGTCGAACGCGTGGACGAACACCAGTGCGACCGGGATGCCGAGCAGCAGCGTCAGGTACCCGAGCGCGACGACGCGGAGCGCGAGCCTACCCTTCATGGCGCAGCGCCCTCTTCGACAGCCATCCGAAGAACAGCAGCACGACCAGGGCGATCACGAGCAGCACCACGGACACAGCGGCGGCGCCGGTCGTGTTGTCGCTCTCCACCTGGCCGAAGATGAACACCGACGCCACCTGCGTCTTGAACGGCAGGTTCCCGGTGATCAGCACGAGCGAGCCGAACTCGCCGATCGCGCGCGCGAACGCGAGCCCGCCGCCGGCGATGATCGCGGGCAGCAGCGTCGGCAGGATGATGCGCCGGAAGACCGTGACCCTGGTGGCCCCGAGCGACTCGGCGGCCTCCTCCATCTCCACGTCGAGCTCGAGCAGCACTGGCTGCACGGCCCGAACCACGAACGGCAGCGTCACGAACAGGAGCGCGAGCACCACCGACGCCCTCGTGAACGCGAGGTCGAGCCCGACCGGGCTGTCGGGCCCGTAGAGCGCCAGCAGCGTCAGGCCGGCGACGATCGTCGGCAGCGCGAACGGCAGGTCGATCGTCGAGTTGACGAAGCTCTTGCCCGGGAAGTCGTCGCGCACGAGCACCCAGGCGATCAGCGTCCCCGTGACGGCGTTGATCACGACCACGATCAGCGACGCGATCACGGTCAGCTTCAGCGCCGACAGCGCCTGCTCGTTGGTCACGGCGGTCCAGAACGAGTCGAACCCGTTGTCCATCGAGGCCTCGACCACCGCCGCGATCGGGATCAGCGCGACGATGCTCAGGTACACCATCGCGATCCCGCGTCCCAGGACCGCCCCGGAGAGGGACGGCAGCCATGGGACGCGGGCCGGCGAAGCCGCGGGAGGGGGCGCGGCCGTTGCTTCGCTAGTCGGAGGCAGTGCTCTTCCCCTGGGACTGGAAGATCTTGGCGATCGTCCCCTTCTCCGGGTCGAAGAACTCGTCGTTCACCTTGCCCCAGCCGCCGAACTTGGTGATGTCGAACAGCTGCGGCGGGGTCGGGAACCGGCTCTCGTCGAGCAGGCCCTTCACCACCGGCCGGTAGCCCTTCGAGGCGAAGATCTTCTGGGCCTCGTCCGTGTATAGGAAGTCGACGAACGCCTTCGCCGTCTCGGGGTTCTTCGACTCGCTCACGGGAGCGACCGGGTTCTGGATCAGGATCGTCTGGTCGGGGATGACGTAGTCGATCGCCTCGCCTTCCTGCTGGGCCAGGATCGCCTCGTTCTCGTAGGCGAGGAGCACGTCGCCCTTGCCGCTGGAGAACGTCTGGAGGGCCTCGCGGGCGCTCTTGTCGAGCACCGGCACGTTCTCGAACAGCTTCGCGAGGTAGTCGTTCGCCTGGTCGGGCGACTTGCCGGCCTCGAGCTGCGCCCCGTAGGCGGCCATGATGTTCCACTTGGCGCCGCCCGAGGTGAACGGGTTCGGCTCGATCACCTCGACGCCGGGCCCCGTCAGGTCGTCCCAGGTCTTGATGTTCTTCGGGTTGCCCTTGCGCACCGCGAGCACCACGACCGAGTCGGTCACGAAGCCGTCGTGCTCGTTCTGGTTCCAGTTCTTGTCGACGAGGCTCGCGTCGACGAGCCGGGTCATGTCCGGCTCGAGCGAGAACTCGACGACGTCGGCGGGCAGGCCGCCCTCGACGGCGCGCGACTGCTCGCCCGAGGCCGCGTAGGACTGCTTGAAGCTGACGCCCTTGCCCTCCGGCGTCTTGTTGAAGGCCGGGATCAGCTCCCTGTAGGCCTCCTCGGGCGTCGAGTAGGCGACGAGGGTCAGGCTGCCACCGCTGCCGTCACCGCCGGCCTCGGAATCGGACGTTCCACCGCAGCCGGCCGCCACGGCGGCCAGGGCCAGCGCGGCCAGGATCAGGAAGGTGCCCGTCACTCGGGCGCGCACGTTCGTCATTCTCCACCTTGTCAATAGGTTTTGCGAGACCCGGACCGTAGCAAATGCCCGACAAACCCGGTAGGAATTGGGTGGATGGGTAGCGAAGCAGGCGTCAGCGATGATGGAGCTCACGCAGTGCGACACTGAGCTGGGCCCGGCTTGGACCCCGAAGTTCAGCCGAACCGAGATGGATGCCTTCGTCGACGACATTGAGGCCGATCGCCCGGCGAGGACCCCGTGCTCGCGATCCAGACGAGCACCACGAGCCTGCGGCGGCGAGCTACCAGGAGGAAGAGCTGATGGCCAAGCGCGTGCTTCGACCGCCGAATCTCACCTTTCTTCCCAGCCCTGAATATCCGTACTCGCCCGGCAGCACCGGCGGCGGTTTGGTGTACACCGCGGGACAGGTGGCGTGGGACGACAACGGGGAGCTCGTTGGCCGTGGCGATCCCGCGGCGCAGACTCGGCAAGTGCTGGCAAATGTGCAGTCCGTCCTGCGTGAGGCGGGTGCAACGCTGGGGGACGTGCTGAAGTGCACCGTGTACCTCGCCGACATCCGCTACTTCCAGGCGATGAACGGCGTGTTCTCCGAGTTCTTCCCCACCGAGCCGCCGGCACGGACCACGGTCCAGGCGCTGCTCGCGGAGCCCGAGATGCTGGTGGAGATCGAGGCGATCGCCTGGATCGGTGAGTAATCGCCACCGCGATGAGCAACGGACGTGGCGTTCCTCTCCAATGAACAGGAGATTCGGAACGGCGCAACCGGCCCCATCCCCGCGTCGATCTACAACGCCATGTTCACCGACCCCGTCAACGAGGACATCTCCTCGCCTACGCTGCCCAGTGAGCTGCGGTTCGACCTCGACGTCTACGACGGCCCGGGTACGCTGACCTACGGCGGGCACGAGCCGGACGTCCACTGCAACTACAACGGCCAGCGGGCGTACCGCGGCGGTTCGCCATGATGGCCCGCTCGCCCGCGCGCGGCTAGAGCCCGCGCGGGTGCCGCACCGTGTAGCCGGACGAGGATCGCGGCGTGCTGGTCCAGCGCGAGCCGGTCTGGTAGCGGGCGCTCGTGTCGAAGCGGCGCCCGTCGATCGTCATGAAGGCGTGACCGGGATTGGCGTAGATCGTGATGTGGCGACCGGGACCCGGTGCGCCGTAGCTCATCAGGCCGCTCGAGTCGAGCGGCGACGACAGCAGGCCGCCGCCGTGAAGCGCGTACGAGACCGAGCCGGAGCAGTCGTAGCCGCTGTCGGTGAACGTGCCGTGGCCGCCGCCGTACTTGTACGGCCTGGTGGCGATCGCGTTGGCGGCGGCGATCACGCGCTGGACGACGGACGAGTCGTTGCCGCCGCCGTTGCCACCGCCACCGCCCCCGTGCGAGCGCTTGCGCTTCAGCACCGGTCCCGGGCCGAGCCCGAGCGCGGCGCGCGTCTGCGGACCCGCCACGCCGTCCGCGGTCAGGCCGTGCGCGCGCTGCCAGCGCTTGAGCGCCGCCTCGGTCTGCGCGCCGAACACGCCGTCGGCGGGGACGCCGACCGCGCGCTGGAGCGCGGCCACGCCGCCGCCGCGGGCGCCGGTGTGCGACGTGCGCGTGCTGCGGTGACCGCGCCGGTGATGATGGTGGCGGCTGAAGCGGGACTTCGGCTTGAGCACGGGCCCGGGCCCGAGGCCCAGCGCCGCCCGCGTCTGGGGGCCGCAGACGCCGTCGGCCGTGAGCCCGTGGGCCCGCTGCCAGCGCTTGAGGGCGCGCTCGGTCGTGGGGCCGAAGTCGCCGTCCACGGGGACCCCGAGCTTCTGCTGGAGCTCGGGGACGCCGCCGCCGCGCCTGTGGGACGCGGTCGCCGTCCGCGTGCCGCTCGCGGCGCCTGCCGAGGCGCTCTGTCCGCCGGCGCTCGCCGACGCGGCGACCGGGGTCGCGCTCTGCGCGCTCGCGGTCTGTGTCGTCGCGCTCGCGGTCTGTGTCGTCGCGCTCGCGGTCTGGCCGCCCGCGGCGGCGCTCTGCGCCTGCGCGCCGCCGCTCTGAGCGCCGGCGCCGCTCGCCTCCGCGGCGGGCGCGTTCGCGGCACTCGCCTGCTGCACCGGGCGCGCCGTCGAGCTGCCCGCTGCCGCGGCGATCGTCGCGGTCGGCTTCGGCGCCGCCGGCCGCCGCTCAGCGGCCGCCGCGCGCGGCGCGGCCTTCACGTGCTTCGCCACCGCCGCCGGGCGCTCGCCGGCGCCGGAGCTCGCGTGCGCGGGGGCGTCGCCCCCGCTCAGCGCCTTGGTCGCCGCCACGCCGCCCGTCAGCGCCACCAGCGCCGCGACCGACAGCCCGCGCGCGGGCAGCTCGAAGCCGCCCCTCGCGGCGGCCGCCGCCTCTCGGCGGGCCCGCGAGCGCGCGAGCGACTGCGCCCACAGGTCCTCGCGGGCAAGGTCTCGCTGACTTTGAAGGTCTTCCATCCAGTCCGACTTCGATCGGACGCCTACGAGGTGAGCTGACGGGCTCGCGCAATGCGCTACCCCGGGACTCCGCCCGGGTGATTCGCCCCCGCGGTACGGCGACCGCAGTGGTTCCCCCGCTCGCCGGACCTGGGCCGCGGCGACTCGGCGTCAATGAGGCCGTCGTTCTATCACGCGAAAGTCCTGCAAACTGCAAGATTCGTTGCAGACCGTGGGCGTGCACGTGCACGACCGCGTGAGCGAGGCGGCCTCGGCAGGGCCTGTCAGCCGGCGGCGAAGAGCGCGTAGACGGCGGCGCACCGGCGCATCGCCGCCTCGTCGATGTACTCGTCGGGCCCGTGCGCGACGTCCAGCCCGCCGCCGCCGTACGCAAACGCGGGGATGCCGAGTTGGGAGTACCAGCGCGTGTCGAGCACGCCCGGACACAGCTCGAACGCCGGCCGAGCGCCCTCCACGGCCTCGACGCACCGCGCCAGGGTCTCGCCCGCCGGGTGATCTCGGTCGGTGCGGCCGGACGGCTGAGCCTGCAGCACCTCGACCTCCACCTCGGCACCGGCCGCCTCGGCCGCTTGCTCGACCAGGCCCGTCAGTCGCGCCAGCTCCTCGTCGAGGTCCTCCTCGGGGTTGAAGCGGCGGTCGACGGAGAACCAGGCCGAGCCGGGC
>DASXAA010000257.1:0-5306 GCA_036407035.1 Thermoleophilaceae bacterium
CGAGCCCGGCGAGCACAAGCGCGACCCGGTCGACTTCGCGCTGTGGAAGGCGACGAAGGACGACGAGGACACGTCGTGGCCGTCGCCGTGGGGCGCCGGCCGGCCGGCCTGGCACATCGAGTGCTCGGCGATGGCCGAGAAGCTGCTCGGGCGCGAGTTCGCGGTGCACGGCGGCGGGCGCGACCTGATCTTCCCCCACCACGAGAACGAGATCGCCCAGTCGTGCTCCATCGGGCGCGGGTTCGCGCGCGTGTGGGCGCACAACGGGATGCTCGAGCTGCGCGGCGAGAAGATGTCCAAGAGCGAGGGGAACATCCAGGGGCTTGCCGAGGCGCTGGACGAGTGGGGGCCGGAGACGCTCATCATGCTGTTCCTCCAGGCCCACTACGCGAGCCCGATGGAGTACTCGAAGAAGACGCTCGAGCAGGCGCGCCGCGCGTGCGAGACGCTGCGAAACCGGCTGCGCTCGGGGGCGGGGCAGGATGCGGGCGTGCGCGACGCGGTGTGCGAGGCGCTGGACGACGACTTCCACACGCCGCGCGCGCTCGCGGTGCTCTTCGGCGCCGCGCCGGAGGCCCGCGACACCGTCGCCGAGCTGCTCGACGTGCTGGGGCTGGGCGGTCTGGCCGAGCTGGAGGAGGCGCCGGGTGAGGTGGAGCTCCTGGCCGAGGCCCGCCGGGCGGCGCGGGAGCGGCGCGACTTCGCGGAGTCGGACCGGCTGCGTGACGAGATCGCCGCGCTCGGCTGGGAGGTGCGCGACACCGCCGGCGGCCACGAGCTCGTGCGCCGTGACTGACGTCGTCTACGGCCGCCGCCCCGTCTTCGAGGCGCTTCGCGGCCGCCGCGAGGTCGGGCGGGTGTGGTGCACGGCGCGCTCGCGCGAGTCGCTCGACTGGCTGCCGGAGCGGGTTTCCGTCGAGCCGTCGGAGCGGCTCGACGCCCGGGCCGGGAGCGAGGAGCACCAGGGCGTCGTCGCCGAGGTGGCGCCCTACCCGTACGCCGGTGCGGCGGAGGTGCTGGGCGGCGAGCGGCCGCTGGTGGTCGCGCTCGACGAGGTGACCGACCCGCACAACCTGGGCGCGGTGGCGCGGGTGGCGGAGTGCGCGGGGGCGGGCGGGCTCGTCGTGACGCGGCGGCGGTCGGCCGCCGTGACGGCCGCGGTCTGCCGCGCGTCGGCCGGCGCGGTGGAGCACCTGCGGATCGCGCGCGTCGAGAACCTGGCGGAGTTCCTGCTCGCCGCGAAGCGGCCGGGGCTCTGGAGCTACGCCGCGTCGGCCGGGGCGGCGACGGCCTACGACGCGGCCGACTACCGCGACGGCGCAGTCTTCGTCCTGGGAGCGGAGGGGCGCGGTCTCAGGCCGCGCGTGCGCTCGTCGTGCGACCAGGAGGTGGCGATCCCGCTCGGGGGGCGGATCGAGTCGCTGAACGTGAGCACGGCAGCGGCGGTGCTGCTGTTCGAGGCACGCAGGCAGCGGAGCGGTGGCTGACGACCTCTTCATCCTGGACGGCGACAACGTCGCCCACGTGCGCGGCGCCGGCTCGGACTACGCCCGGGCCCGCGAGCAACTGGTGGGCGACGTCGCCGGATTCGCGTCGGAGGCCGGGATCGACGTCGTCTTGGTCTTCGACGGCCAGGGCGGCGGCCGCCGGCTGGGCCGGATGCAGGTCGTCTACTCGGGGCGCGAGACGGCCGACACCGTGATCGAGCGGCTTGCCCACCGTCGCGCCGACCAGGCGCCCGGCAGCGTCACGGTCGTCTCCAACGACGCCGTGCTTCGCCACGTCGCCCAGCGCGGCGGCGTCCATGCGATGAGCGCCCGCGAGTTCCTCGACCGCCTCCGGGCTGCCCCGGCCCAGCGTCCCGCACCACCGGAGTCACGCGGGCGAACGACGCTCGGCGATGCTCTCGCCCCGGACGTCCGCGAGGCGCTCGAGCGCCTCCGCCGCGGCGAGTAGGGGACAGTCCCCGAACGGTCCGCGTGGCGGATTCGGTCCGAGAACTTGACATATCGCCTGCGTGCGCTAGAGTTCCCGACCGTCCCTAAACCTGAAGTCGAGGGTCAGGTTCACGACACTCGAGGGTTGGCTTACCCGGAGGTACGAACGGTGGCGACATCGAGAGCAGCGGCTGCGGCCCGAACCGGCGTCCGCACCTGGCGCGAGCCGCACGAGCTGGCCCTGATCGCGGCCGCCCGCAACGGAGACGAGCGGGCGATGGACGAGCTCATCCGCCGCTACCACGGATTCGTCCGGCTGAAGGCGAGCTCGTACTTCCTGGCCGGCGGCGACTCGAGCGACCTGATCCAGGAGGGCCTGGTCGGGCTGTTCAAGGCGGTGCGCGACTTCCGCTCCGACAAGGAGACCTCGTTCCGCTCGTTCGCCGAGCTGTGCATCACCCGGCAGATCATCACGGCGATCAAGACCGCCACCCGCTTCAAGCACGCCCCGCTCAACACCTACGTGTCGTTCAGCCATACCCCGGCGGGACAGGACCTCGACGCCGACTGCACGCTCGGCGACGCGCTCCCCGGCCCGGCCGTTGACGACCCGGCGACGTGCGTCATCTCCTCCGACGAGCTCCAGAGCCTGCTCGAGTGCCTCGGCTCGACCCTCTCGCCGCTGGAGTCCCAGGTGCTCACCTTCTACCTGGAGGGACGCAGCTACGAGGCGATCGGGGATCTGATCGGGTGCGATCCGAAGACGGTCGACAACGCCCTCCAGCGGGTCAAGCGCAAGGTGCTCGCGCACCTCCACACCCGCCGCCAGCTCGCATAGCAGCCGCGGGACTCGATCCCGGCCGCCGCGTGCTATAGCATCCCGGGTGTATCCGACTCACGGCGGCGTACCCCCAATCCTGAGCGCCGCCACACCGTGGCCGGCCGGCGCATGCCTCCCCCTCCGCGTCGGCCGGCCACCTCTAAGGTACGAGCGTTCTGCCCTGGGGCAACAGGCACGGTGGCCGCGAGCCGCGCCCGGGAGTAGGCTCGAAAGGAGCGCCGGGATAGCTCAGCTGGTAGAGCCTCCGATTTGTAATCGGACGGTCGCGGGTTCGAGTCCCGCTCCCGGCTTCCACCTCGATCGCGACCACCTCCACAGCGCAGCGGCTGTTGTGGCGCCGGCGACGACGATGGCGCCCGCCGCCAGCGATGCTGTCTGCAGACGGCGTTCGCCGACACGGTAGGTGGTGGCGGGATGTTCGCGGGCGTACCGCTCCGAAACGTAGCGGCCGGTGGTGGTTGATCGGTACCGCGGCAATGGCATCAACGCCGATCGGTCGAGGGGCCGTCGATCGAGTAGGACACTCAGGCCACTGAATACCCGGCGCCCGCCCGCCCGGAAACGGCCGGGCGTAACGTTCGCCGGCGAGCGCAGACTGAGCCGCACCCTGATCCCCTACACAGGAGGTTGCACCGATGGCATTGGCACGAGTCGTGTCGTTCGACGGGGTCACCAACGACCGGGTGGAGGAGCTCCGCCGGCGGATCGCCAACGAGCCGCAGCCGGAGAACCTTCCCGCCAGCGAGATGCTCCTGCTCCACGACCCGGATGCGGGTTCGGCGATGGCGATCCTGATCTTCGACAACGAGGACGATTACCGCGCCGGCGACGAGGCGCTGAACGCGATGCCCGCCGAGGAAACGCCGGGCAGTCGCGCCTCCGTGCGCAAGTACCAGATCGCCGTCCGCATGAGCAGCACGACCGCCTGACACGGAGCTCTTGCCGTCGTCGCCGCCCTGCCCCGGCGAACTGGAGCAGGGCGGCGATGCGGCCGGTGCCCGGCGCTAGTCGAGGTCAGTGCTCTCGGCGACGTGGACAGGCGCCGTCTGCGGGCAGACGTTGTGGCGGGCGTACAGCGGGGGAGCGGATCTTCAAACTGGAACGCGGCGCTCATCGAGGAGAAGAGCTGCTGGCGCTCGTTCAGCTCGGGAAGCCCGAAGTCCTCGTCGATGAAGCGGACGACCGACGTGAAGTCGTAAGCGCATGATCGCGTTCACGATGTCGACGGTCCAGTTCTCGCCCCGGCAGAGAGAGGGCCCTCCCGGATGGTCGGACAGGTTGAACGGCGGGACGATCCAGGTCACCGGGGCGAGGTAGCCCTGCGACACGTCGTGCGTGAACCACTCGGCCGGGAAGACGTACATCCGGTTCTCACCCCGAGTCGTCGCAGGCACTTAGGTCAGCCTAAGTCCAGTGGGTGCCGAAGCGTACCCACCGTCCCGGCGGAGATCCACCGGTGCGCGATGCCCGCGCCGACGAGCAGCGGCACGATCCCGGCCGCGAACATGACGGCGCCGGCCCGGTGCTGGTCGGCGACCGTGAAGCCGTCGTAGACGGCCCGCGGGTCGAAGATGAGCCACAGGCCGATCGCGTCGGTGCCGGCCATGATGCTGACCACGTAGAGGGCAACCGCCAGCGGGTGGAACCGGCCCGACCGAAGGGCGGCGAGCGCGCAGCCGAAGAATGCGGCGCCCGCTGCGAGGAGCGCCCAGTGGACGGCGCCGAGGGCGACCGGCCGGCGGTTGAGCGCATCGAGCACCGCCGGGATGTGCACGACCCACTGGATGCCGGCCGCCGCAAGCCACGCCGCTGCGAGCGCGGCAGCCGAGGGCGTCCAGCTCGTCCGGCGGCGCAGCAGCGCGTCCGGCCGGCCCGCGATCAGGCCGAGCGGAACGACGAAGAGGAGCGTCATCTGCTGCGCCATGTGCCACGCGAGCTCCGACCGCGCTCGGTCGTCGGCCGCCCCGCTCGTCGCCGCGGCCAGCACGACAACGGCCGCCAGGAACGCTGCCGTGCGGCGGGCCGGCCATTCGGTGCCCGAGCGGCGCAGCCGCTCCGCTCCGGCGACGTACGCCGCGCCGGGGAGCGCGACGTTCAGGAATGCGAGCCCGCCGAGCGCCGTGACCGCGCCCGCGCAGCCCGCCACCACCGCCAGCTCACGCGCGATTCGCTGCTGCACGGGCTTCGGCCTCCGCCTCGCGGCGCCGCCGGCTCACCTCCTCGTTGCGCCGCAGCTCGTCGCACACCTTGAGCGCGAGCCAGAACACGACCGGCGGCAGGACGAACACCAGAACCCGGTAGACCTGAAGCTGGGTCTCGTAACTCCAGCCGAAGAGCACGTATGCCCGGTCGGCCGAGCCGGCCAGGAAGATGAGGAACACCCAGCTCAGGAACCCGGCCGCCGTCGCGGTGCGCCAGCGCACGTCGCGAGGGCGGTCGAGCAGGTTGTGGCGGGCGCGGTCGCCCGAGAACCGGCGCTCGATCGACGGCCACGCGTAGAGCGTGCCGAAGACGAGGCCCGGGAAGAG
>DASXAA010000258.1:0-1878 GCA_036407035.1 Thermoleophilaceae bacterium
GCGAGTCCGGGGCGGAGCTGGCGACCGTCGCGATGCGCCGCGTGGACCCCAACGCGCGCGGCTCGATCCTCGAGGTGCTCGAACAGGCGGGCCTGGAGGTGCTGCCCAACACGGCCGGCTGCTACACCGCCCGCGAGGCGGTCACGACCGCCCGGCTGGCGCGCGAGGCGCTCGGGACCCAGTGGGTCAAGCTCGAGGTGATCGGCGACGACCGCACGCTGCTGCCAGACCCCGCCGAGCTGCTGGAGGCGGCCGAGACGCTCGTGGCCGACGGCTTCGTCGTGCTGCCCTACACCAACGACGACCCGATCCTGGCGCGCCGGCTCGAGGACGCCGGCTGCGCCGCCGTGATGCCGCTCGGCTCCCCGATCGGGAGCGGGATGGGCATCAACAACCTCTACAACCTGCGGCTGATCTTGGAGCAGGCGCGCGTGCCCGTGATCCTCGACGCCGGGATCGGCACCGCCTCGGACGCCGTGATCGCGATGGAGATGGGCTGTGACGCCGTGCTGCTCGCCAGCGCGATCTCGCGCGCGGAGGACCCGGTGGGGATGGCGCGCGCGATGCGGCTCGCGGTCGAGGCCGGCCGGCTGGCGCGCGAGGCCGGTCGCATCCCGCGCCGGCTCTACGCGCAGGCCTCCTCGCCGGACGAGGGCATCGCCGAGCTCGCGGAGGCGGAGCCGGACGTCGCGTGAGCGCCGAGCTCGAGCGCCGCGAGCTCGACGCGCTCGCGGAGCACTGGCGCGATGCCTGGGCCGGCGGCGGCTTCGGCCGCTGCTGCACGCCGGACGTGAGCTACGAGGACCCGGTCGCGGTCGGGCCGCTGTCGGGCGTGGACGCCGTGGAGCGCCATGCCGCCTCGGTGCGCAGCGCCTTCCCGGACCTCCGGCTCGAGCCGACCTCGCCTCCGCTCGGCCGCGCGCCGCACGCGTGCTTTCCCTGGCGGGCGCTCGGCACCCACCGCGGAGAGGTGTCGGCGATGCTGCCGGCCACCGACCGCTTCGTGACGCTCCACGGCCTCCATTACGTGGAGATCTCGGACGGCCTCATCCGGCGCGCGCGCGGGTTCTTCGACCTGTACGACGCCGCCCAGCAGCTCGGCCTGCTCCCGGCGCGCGGCGGGCTCGGCGAGACGGCCATGCTGCTCCTGCGCGGCTTCGGGCTCAGGCGCCGCCCCGCCTGAGCTACTTGACTACGACCGTGCCCTTCATGCCGGCGTGCACGGTGCAGACGTACTTGAAGGTGCCCGCCTGGTCGAAGGTGTGCTTGAAGGACTGGCCCGGCTCGATGCCGCCGGGGTCGCCGGACTTGAACTGGTCCGCCGTCACGTCGTGCCCGACCGAGTCGTCGTTGGTCCAGGTCACCGTGTCGCCCTTGCTGACGCTGAGGCTCTCGGGGTTGAAGGCGATGCCCTTCATGTCGACCTTCGCGGAGCCGCCGCCGCCGCCCGAGCCGCCGCCGCCACCACCACCGGTCGGCTGGTTGGTGGTCGCGCCGCCGCCCCCGCCGCCGCTGTCGTCGTCGTCACCGCCGCAGCCCGCGGCGAAGAGCGCCACGCACGCGAGGATCAGGGCCACCCAACGCACGCCTTGCATCGTAGATCACCCGGCGAGCAACTCGAGCAGCGCCTTCTGCGCGTGCAGGCGGTTCTCCGCCTGGTCCCACACCGCCGAGCGCTCGCCGTAGAGCACGCTCGCCGTGATCTCCTCGCCCGGATGGGCGGGGAGGCAGTGGAGCACGATCGCGTCGCCGCGCGCCCGCGCGAGCAGCTCCTCGTCCACGCGATACGGGCCGAGCGCCGCCCGCTTGCGCTCCGCCTCCGCCTCGTCGCCCATGCTCACCCACACGTCCGTGTACACGGCGTGGGCGCCCTGCGCG
>DASXAA010000259.1:0-13609 GCA_036407035.1 Thermoleophilaceae bacterium
CCACAGGGCCGCGACGGCAGCCGCATGCATCGCGGCGATCGCATTCACGTTCTCGATCGTGTCGCCGGCGCTCGGCGGACCGAGCATCAGGTCGATCGCGAAGACGGCGAAGAAGGCGCTCTCGACGGCGCGGACGGCGAAGTCGACGGCCGGGCAGGCGCATCACGACGCCGGCGTCGCCCTCAACCGCGCCGACGCGGCGGTCGGTACCGCCAACGGCGCGCTCGGCGTCGCCAACGCGGGCGCCAAGACCGTGACCGTGGACGGCGGCGAGAGGGCGGCGCTGCCGCTCGATTTCGCGGAATGGACCGTCAACTGCCCGCCCGGTTACGCCCCGACGGGGCACGGTGCCGGCTATGGCGCACTCGAGCCGGTGTTCGAGGGACCGGTGCCGACGGGATACATCGCGTCGATGTTCAACCCATCGACGACGAGCACCTACTCGGGCAACTTCTACGTCGTCTGCGTGAAGGGCACGTGGTCCGCCGCAGCACGGCGCGGAGCGCCGACGAAGGCGACGATGCTGCGCCGACGGGTGGCCGCCGAGCGCGCGGTAACGGCGGAGAGGTGAGCCGAGGGGCGGTCCGGATTTGGTCCGGGGGCGGCGGAAGTCGCCCCCGCCGGGCGGCGTTCTGTCGGGTCGACCGTCCAAGACCGAGAAGGGAATCGAGTGGTCAGTCCAACTAAGCCGGGCCTGCTCGTCGCCTGCGCGGCCGCGCTCGTGGCAGCAGCCCCGGCCGCCGAGGCGCACGCCCGCCCCTACATGGGCCTCTACGACTGCACGGGCTACGCGGCGGGCGACCGCGACGCGCTCGTGCCGGGCTCGTCGATCGTCGTGAAGTCGGGCGGCCGCTACCAGTTCGGCTCGAGCCGCAACGGCAAGCGGCTGAACGACCCCGTGCCGGGCCGCTACCGCCTCCAGGGCCGCAAGATCGTGTTCCGCAGCGGCGCCTTCAAGCGCGCCGGCCTGAGCGGCGTGTGGAACCCGCCCGGCTCCCCGAGCGCGCCGAAGGGCTTCATCGCACTGAAGAACAGGCAGGGCTTCTACGCCAACCTGGCCTGCTACCCGGCGCTCGGGAACTGAGGGAGAGGAGCCCACGCCCGAACCCACCACCAGGGACTCGCGGCCGAGGAGCGACGCCTATCGGTCGCGCAAATGGGCCGTGCTGGGCTCGAACCAGCGACCTCCGGCTTGTCGAGCCGGCGCTCTCCCAGCTGAGCTAACGGCCCCGGGAGATTCGGGGCGAGAATAGCAGCGGCTTTCGGGCCGGAGCGCCCGCGGAGCGGGCGCTCCGCGGTGTGGTGGCGCTCACCGTCCCAGCAGCATCTCGAGCCGCTCAACGCTCCGCTCGAGGTCGCGCTTGTCCGGCTCCGGGTTGCCCGGTGGGCGGGTGTTTCGCCACGGCTGCGGCCGCGGGCGCTCGGCGCTCTCCGGGGCGTGTGATTCCGGCCGCTCCTGGTCGGAGCGGGTCGGCTTCGAGGTCAGGGTGCATCACTCCTCTGGGGGTCGAGTCCCGTCTCCTTCAGGGTTCCGGTCCCCCGCGCGACTAAACCCCTTAGTGTCCGGGGCCGCATGCTCGCGCTGCTCTACGACGTGCACGGGAATCTCCCCGCGCTCGAGGCGGTGCTCGCGGACGCGCAGGCCGCCGGCGCCGGCCGCTATCTGCTGGGCGGCGACTACGCCGCGTTCGGCGCCTGGCCGAGCGAGACGATCGCGCGGCTGCGCGAGCTCGACGCGGACTGGATCCGCGGCAACGTCGACCGCTGGACCGCCGGCGACGACCACGACCTGCTCGACCCGATGCGGCCGGCGATCGCCCGCTGCCGGGAGCTGCTCGGCGACGACCTCGCGACAGAGCTCGGCGCGCTGCCGGAGACGCTCACCGCGGAGGACGTCCTCTATTGCCACGCCTCGCCGATGTCCGACATGGACAGCTTCATGCCCGAGGCGAGGGAGGACAAGGACGCCGAGCGGCTGATGGGCGTGGGAACGAGGCGCGTCGTGTTCGGCCACACCCACCTCGCCTTCAAGCGAACCGGCCCGGCGGGCATCGAGCTGGTGAACCCGGGCAGCGTCGGGATCCCGCTCGACGGCGACCACCGGCCCTCCTACGGGCTGGTCCGCGAGGACGGGGAGGTCGAGCTCCGGCGGGTCGCCTACGACCACCAGGCGAGCGCTGACGCGATCCGCGAGGTGCTGGGCGAGGCGGGCGAGATTCCGGCCCGGCGCATCGAGCAGGCGAGGTTCGACGTCCAGTAACGGCGGACGCCGGACCCTTTGCTAGCGTGCCCCGCGCCGTGCGCCTCTCCCTTGCCCCGAGAGACCGCGAGTTCTTCGACCTTTTCGAGGAGGCCGGCGGCAACATCCTGCGGGCGGCAGGGCTGCTCGAGGAGATGCTGCGGGACTTCCCCGAACGGAACGAGCTCGCCCGGGAGATCCTGATCTGCGAGCAGGAGGGCGACCGGATCACCCACGACATCATCCATCGGCTGAACCAGACGTTCGTCACGCCGATCGACCGTGAGGACATCCACGAGCTGGCCTCCGGGCTCGACGACATCGTCGACTACACCGAGGAGGTGGCCGACTACCTCGGGCTCTACAAGATCGAGGCGCCGATGGAGCAGGCCCAGGTGCTCGCCCGCATCCTCCACGACGCCGCCCGCCAGGTCTCGGAGGCGATGCCGCGGCTGCGAGGGTTCAAGGGGATCTCTCACTACACGGTCGAGATCAACCGGCTCGAGAACGACGGTGACCGCATCACGCGCGAGGCGATCGCGTCCCTCTTCGACAACGGGATCGACCCCATGGTCGTGATCCGCTGGAAGGACATCTTCGAGCGCCTCGAGGAGGCCATCGACGCGACCGAGCACGTGGCGAACATCCTCGAGGGCATCGTGATCAAGTCCTCCTAGGAGGAGCAGCGCGTGGAAGGCGAGCTGCTCACGGTCATCATCGTCGTCGCCGTCGCGCTCGCATTCGACTTCACGAACGGCTTCCACGACACGGCGAACGTGGTCGCCACGTCGATCTCCACGCGCGCGATGGCCCCGCGCATCGCCGTCGGCTACGCGGCGATACTGAACTTCGTCGGCGCGTTCGTCTCCCTCGAGGTGGCCGCGACCGTGGCCAGCGACGTGGTCGATCCGAACTCGATCGACCTGCTCGCCGTGTTCGCCGGGCTCGTGGGGGCGATCGGCTGGAACCTGATCACCTGGTACTTCGGCCTGCCCTCGAGCTCGTCGCACGCCCTGATCGGCGGCATCGTCGGGGCGGTGCTGGTGGCGGAGGGCCCCGACGCGATCTTCTGGGGCACCGGCGTGGTCGGGAGGGTGTTGATCCCGGCGCTTGTCGCCCCGACGCTCGCGTTCCTCGTGGCGGGCGGCTCGATCCTGCTGCTCTACCGGATCACCGGGCGCCTGCGGCCGCGCCCCGTGACGCAGGGCTTCAAGACCGGGCAGGTGCTCTCCGGCGGCCTGCTCGCGCTCGCCCACGGCACCAACGACGCCCAGAAGACGATGGGCGTGATCGCCCTGGCGCTGGTCGCCCACGGCAACCTGCCGGCGAGCGACCCCACGCCGCCCGACTGGGTGGTCGCGTCCGCGGCGACGGCGATCGCCCTCGGGACCTACATCGGCGGCTGGCGGATCATCAAGACGATGGGCAGCCGCATCCACAAGATGGACTCGGCGCAGGGCTTCGCCGCGCAGGGCGCCGGCGCGGCCG
Organism: Thermoleophilaceae bacterium; assembly: GCA_036407035.1. Classification (GTDB taxonomy): domain Bacteria; phylum Actinomycetota; class Thermoleophilia; order Solirubrobacterales; family Thermoleophilaceae; genus JACVRW01. The sequence continues at coordinate 3,728 of DASXAA010000259.1, forward strand.
TGATCCTGGCGTCGTCGCACGTGGGGTTCCCGCTCTCGACCACGCACACGATCTCCGGGGCCGTCATCGGCTCGGGGGCGGCCAAGCGGCTGTCGGCGGTCAGGTGGGGCGTGGCCGGCAACATCGTCATCGCGTGGGTCGTGACGCTGCCGGCCGCCGGTCTGATGGGGGCGGTCACCTACGGCGTGACCCGCATCTTCGGGACCGGGGCCGCGGGGCCGATCGTGGTCTCGGCGGCGATCCTGGTCGCCTCGCTGTTCCTGTTCACGCGCCGGGCGCAGCAGGGCCCGCCCGTCTCGGCGGCGGAGGCGTCATGAGCCTGCTGCTGGCCGAGATAGTCGACACCGACGCGCTGCTGGAGATGCTCTGGACGGCGGCGCTGGCGGGCTTCGGCGTGACGGCCGCCTACGGGATCGCCATCGCGGGCGGCATCCGCGCGCTCGATCTGGGCCGCTCGGGGCGGACCGCCGAGGCGCTGCTGCTCGGGATAGTCGGCGCGGTCGGGCTCGCGGTCGTGATCGGCGCGATCGTGTTCGGCGTCATCGTGATGGTCAACAAGTAGCTACAGCGCCGCCGCGACCAGCCGCTCGAGGTCCGACTCGTCGTTCCACGCCCCCACCGAGGCGCGCACGTACGGCGTTCCGGGGAGGTAGCGAACGACGAAGCCCTGGTCGCGCAGCCGCTCGACGTTCGCCTCGGGGTCGGGGTCCTCCCACGAGACGAGCGTCGTGTCGCCGCGCGGCGCCACGCGCGCGCCCCGCTCGTCGATGGCGGCGGCCAGCATGCCGGCCAGCTCGGCCGCCCTGGCCTGCACGCGGTCGAGGCCGGGCTGCTCCAGCACGTCGAGCGCGGCGGTCGCCCAGGCCACGTGGTGGTGGGCGGGGAAGCCGAGGTCGAAGCGGCGGGCGTCGCCGTGGAGCTTCAGGTCGAGCACGTTGGCGGTGTCCTCGAGGACCGGGTAGCCCGCCCACGGCGGCAGCAGCTCGGCGGCGCGGTCCCGCCGGACGTAGAGGTAGCCGATGCCGTTCGGCCCGCAGAGCCACTTCTGGCCGGAGGCGGCGTAGAAGTCGCACGCGAGCGCCCTGACGTCGACCGGCACGGCGCCGAGTCCCTGCGCGCCGTCGAGCAGCACCGGCGCGCCGGCGGCGGCGAGGGCGGCGGCGTCGACCACCCGTCCCGTCATCCACGACACGTGCGAGCAGGCCACGAGCCGCGTCCTCGGTCCCACCGCCTCCGCGAGCTCCTCGAACGGCGCCACGCTCACGGACACGCCGCGCCGCTCACGGGCGACCGCCAGCGGGGCGAGCACGCCCGGGTGCTCCTCGTCGCTCGTCAGGACCTCGTCGCCCGGCCCGAGCTCGAGCGCGGTGAGCACCGCGTTGACGCCGTCGGTGGTCGAGCCGGTGAACGCGAGCTCCTCGAGGTCGCAGCCGAGCAGCTTGGCGGCGCGGGCGCGCAGGTTCGCGAGCCCCTCCAGCGCCACCTCGAACACGCGCCGGTCGCCGCGCCCCTGCTCCGCCTGGCGCCGCAGCGACTCCTCGGCCGCCTCGAGCGCGCGGCGGGGCACCGGCCCGTTCGTCCCCGCGTTCAGGTACGTGAGCCGTTCGAACACGGGGAACTCGGCGCGAAGCTCGTGCACGGCGCGGGATACTAGGCTGACGACCCATGATCCTCGAACGCTCCATGCACGACGGGTGGCTCTCGAACGCGTACCTCGTCGGTGACGAGGACGGCGGCACGGCGGTTGTGATCGACTCGGGCGGGCCGTCGGCGCCGCTGCTCGAGGCGGTGGAGAGCCACGGGCTCGAGGTGCCGTACCTGCTGCTGACGCACCACCACGGCGACCACGTGGCCGAGAACCACGTCTGGAAGGAGCGCCACGGCGTGGAGATTCTCGCCCACCCGCTCGAGGCCGAGCATCTGATGGACGTGGACCGGACGATCGAGCCGGGGGAGAGGATCACGGCCGGGGGGCTCGAGATCGAGGGGCTCCACACGCCGGGCCACACGGCCGGGATGCTGTCGTTCGTCGTGAACGGCGACGACGTGTTCACCGGCGACACGCTCTTCAAGGGCTCGGTCGGCGGCGTGCGCGCTCCCGGCTCCACGAGCTTCGAGGACATCCGCCACTCGATCATGGACGTGCTGCTGAAGCTGCCGCCGGACACGCGCCTGCACCCCGGCCACACCGACCCGACCACCGTCGGCGACGAGTGGGAGAACAACGCGTTCGTGCGCGTGTGGCGCGGCCTCGACGCCGAGGGCGACGAGGCCTGCAAGGTGGGGGAGGAGGAGGCGACGCTGGTCCTGTGGGCGCCCGACTACGACGGCGGCCACAAGGCCTGGGTGCGCTGGCCCGACGGTCGCGACGACATCGTGCCGGGGAGCGCCGTCACCCGTTAGAGCCCGAACGCCGCCAGGTGCGCCTCGATCGGCGCCGCGGCCGGCGGCTCGCAGCGGAAGCCGAGGTAGCCGTCCGGCCGCACGACGAACACCCCGTCCGCGACCGCACCGAGGCGGCCGTGCACGCGCAGGGACGGGTCGGCCAGGACCTCCACGTCGCCGGCCTCCGGGCGGCCCGACACCGCCAGGACGCGGGTGCGCAGCCGCGGCGCGAAGCGCCGAGCGAGCCGCAGTGCCGGCTCCGCCGCGCCGGTGCCGGCGCACACCCACAGCTGCATCTCGGGCGCGCGCAGCAGCTCGCGCAGCGAGGTCTCGGAGCCGTCGGCGCGGACGAGCGGACCCGCGTCCGGCACGCGGTCGCCGGGGCGCAGGCCGAGGCCGCCGGCCGCGGGCTCGGCGCCGACGATCGGGCTGTGGCGGTAGGCCACGCCGAGCTCGTGGCCGCGCTCGACCGCGGCGAGCACCTGCGCGGGCGTGGCGAGCGTGGCCGCCAGCGTCATGTCTCGTGCCGCGGCGTCCGCGCCGGTCATCACGTTGGCCTCGTGCACCTGGCCCGACTCCCGCATCGCCGCCATCGCGACCGGACGCCGCTCGGCCTCGTACGAGTCGAGCAGCTCCGGCGAAGCGCCCTCGACGGCGCAGCGGAGCTTCCAGGCCAGGTTGTAGGCGTCCTGCACGCCGGTGTTCATGCCCTGGCCGTTGACGGGCGTCATGGCGTGGGCCGCGTCGCCCGCGAGCAGAACACGCCCGCACCGGAAGCGGCGCGCCACGCGGTGGTGGAGCTGGAAGCACGCCTCGTTCTCGGCCGCGGCGATCCGCGGCCCGCCGGGCACGTGGCGGTCGATCACGGCCTGGGCGTCGGCGATCGTGGGGCGCTCGCCGGCGTCGTCGTCGCGGAAGAAGAGCCGCAGCCGGCCGTCAGGGAGCGGCATCGCCCAGAAGCCGTCGTGGTCGAGGAACACCGGGATGTCGGCCTCTCCGTAGGGCCATCCCTCCACCGCGGCGTCCATCACCGCCCAGCGGCCGGGGTACTCGGCGCCGGCGAAGGCGATCCCGAGCGCGCCGCGCAGGCCGCTGTGCACGCCGTCGCAGGCGACGAGCCACCGCGCCCGCAGCTCGGCCTCGCCCACACGCGCGACGACGGCGTCGTCATCCTGCGTGACGATCTGCACCGCGGCGCCGCGCTCCACCGGCACGCCCAGGTCCGCCGCGAGGATCTCCTCGAGGTCGCGCTGGCGCAGGCTCACCGCGGCCGGAAACGGGCTGTCGATCCCGCCGAACTCCACGCGCGCGACCTCGCGGCCGCCCGAGAAGAGCGGCACGCAGGCGATCGGCAGCGCGGCGGCCATGATCGCGTCGGCCACGCCGGTGTGGTCCCACAGCTCGAGCGATCGCGCGTGCAGGTCGGTGGCGCGCGAGACGACTGCGCGGTCCGCGGCCGCGTCCGCCACCCGGCAGTCGACCCCGTGGCGGCGCAGCTCCCGCGCCAGCGTCAGCCCCACCGGTCCGGCGCCCGCGATCAGCACCGAGTCCATGGGGTAAGGATGAGCGACTTCCGGATACGGTGCTACCCGATGGCCGGGGCCGGCACCCGCATCGACGCCCGAACGGCGCTCCTCGAGCGCCTGATCGACCACGCCGCGCTGTTCCCGCCGGCGAGCATGGACATGCCGTCGGCGCTGGCCGAGGACCGCGCCGCCCGCCAGAGCCCGCAGGCGTGGATGATCGGCCGGTTCGTGTGCCCGGCGTCGAGGCTCGGCGAGCTGGCCGAGGAGGTGCCCCTGGCGGACGCGCCGCCGCTCAGCGTCGTGCTCGACGGTGCGTCCGGGGCGACGGAGGACGACTGGGCACAGGCGCTGATCGACGACTGGGCCGCGGTGGCCGACGCGATCGCGCGCGGAGCCGATGCGGTCGCCGCCGAGGCGTACCTGCCGAGCGCCCGGCCGGCGCCGCCGACGATCATCGCCGGACGCAGGGCGGTCGCGTGCGCGGTCGCCTACTTCGAGCTTCGCCCGGAGGACGGCTGGCGCGACGCCCTGCCGGCCACGATCGGCGCGCTCGCCGCCGTCGGCGCGCGCGTAAAGGTCCGCTGCGGCGGCGCGGCGGTCCCGCCGGTGGACCAGCTCGCGCTCGTGGTCGCGTCGTGCGCGCAGGCGCGCGTGCGGTTCAAGGCCACGGCCGGCCTGCACCACCCGGTCAGGGCCGAGGAGCACGGCTTCCTCAACCTGCTGGCGGCGGCCGTGTTCGCACACGCTCACGGCGTGGGCGCCCCCGCGCTCGAGCCGGTGCTGGCGGAGACCGACCCGGGCGCGTTCGAGATCGGCCCCGACCGGATCGCAGTCTGCGGCCACGAGGCGAGCGCCGCGCAGGTGGGGGCCGCGCGCGCCGAGCTGTTCGACGGCTACGGGAGCTGCAGCTGGCGCGAGCCGGTGGAGGGTCTCCGGGAGCTCGGGATCCTGTGACGCTCGCCTACGGCGTGTTCCGGGAGGGCGGCCGGACGAGGGTCGGCGTGCGCGACGGCGACGAGCTGCTCGACCTTGCCGCGCTCGCGGTTGAGGGCAGGCTCGACGGCGTGCCGGACGCGGAGCGCGTGTTCTCGGCGGCGGCGCTCAACCCGTTCATGGCGCTCGGCCCGTCCGCCTGGAGCGCCTGCCACGAGCAAGTGCGCGAGCTGCTGGCGGATGCCGGCGTGCCGCGGGTGCCGCTCGTGGGCGCCGAGGCGCTGATGCCGTTCGGGGTGGCCGACTACGTGGACTTCTACTCGTCGCTCCACCACGCCACGAACGTCGGCCTCATGTTCCGCCCCGAACAGGAGCCGCTGCTGCCGAACTGGCGCCACCTGCCTGTCGGCTACCACGGCCGCGCCGGGACGGTCGTGCCGAGCGGGACGCCGGTGCCGCGCCCGCGCGGGCAGCGCTGGGTCCCCGGTGACGACGCGCCGAGCTACGGCCCGAGCCGCGCGCTCGACATCGAGCTCGAGGCGGGGTTCGTGGTCGGCGTACCGAGCGAGCACGGCACGCCGGTGCCGATCGAGCGCGCGCTCGACCACCTGTTCGGGATGGTGCTCGTGAACGACTGGAGCGCGCGCGACGTCCAGGGCTGGGAGTACCAGCCGCTCGGCCCGTTCCTGGCGAAGTCGTTCGCCACCTCGGTCAGCCGCTGGGTCGTGCCGCTGGAGGAGCTGGAGACGCGGCGCGTGCCGGCCGATCCGCAGGAGCCCGAGCCGCTGCCGTACCTGCGCGAGGAGCCGTGGGCGTACGACATCCCGCTGGAGGTCCTGCTCAACGGCGACGTGATCGCGCGCAGCAACGCGCGCTTTCTCTACTGGTCGATCGCGCAGCAGGTGGCCCACCTGACGTCGGGCGGCGCCAGCCTGCGCACGGGCGACCTGCTCGCCACCGGCACGATCTCGGGCCCGGAGCGCGAGCAGCGTGGCTGCCTGCTCGAGCTGTCCTGGAACGGGCAGGAGCCGATCGAGCTGCCGGGAGGGGGCACGCGCGCGTACCTGGAGGACGGCGACGAGGTCGTCCTGTCCGGCGAGCCGCTCCACGAGGTGGCCGGCCGGGTGGAGCCCGCCGGCGGTACCGTGGATCCGGCATGACGGTCACGCTCCCGGACGGCACTCCGCTCGAGCTTCCCGACGGCGCCACCGGCGCCGACGCCGCCCGTGCGATCGGCGAGGGCCTCGCCCGCGCGGCGCTCGGAATACGCGTCACGCGCGACGGCGGGGCGCCCGAGCTGCGCGACCTCGCGGCGCCGCTCGGCGACGGCGACCGGATCGAGATCGTCACCGACCGGAGCTCGGAGGACGGCGGCGGGCCACTCTGGCTGATCCGCCACGACGCGGCGCACGTGCTCGCCACGGCGGTGATGGAGCTCTACCCGGGCGTGAAGATCTCGATCGGCCCGCCGATCGAGGACGGCTTCTACTACGACTTCGACTTCCCCGAGGGCGTCCACCTGTCCGAGGACGACCTGCCGCGCATCGAGGAGAGGATGCGCGAGCACATCGCCGCCGACGAGGGCTTCGAGCGCACCGACCTGCCGGTGGCCGACGCGATCGAGCGCTTCCGCGCCGACGGCCAGGACTACAAGGTCGAGCTGATCGAGGACCTCGTGCGGGATGCCGATCCCGCCCGCCCCGTCGAGAGCGTCTCGCTCTACCGCAACGGCCCGTTCACCGACCTCTGCCGCGGGCCGCACGGCCCCTCGACGAAGCGGATCAAGGCGTTCAAGCTGACGTCGGTCGCCGGCGCCTACTGGCGCGGCGACGCGAAGCGACAGATGCTCACGCGCGTCTACGGCACCGCGTTCCTCTCGAAGGAGGACCTCGAGGAGCACGTGCGGCGCCTGGAGGAGGCGCGCGCCCGCGACCACCGCAAGCTCGGGCGCGAGCTCGACCTGTTCATGTTCTCCGAGCTGTCGCCGGGAGGGCCGTTCTGGCTGCCGGCCGGCACGCACATCTGGAACGAGCTGACGAAGCTCTGGCGGGCGACCAACGTCGAGCGCGGCTACCTCGAGGTGCGCACGCCGATCCTCTACGACGTGGACCTCTGGAAGCAGTCCGGCCACTGGCACGTGTACCGGGACAACATGTACTTCACGGACGTGGAGGGCAAGCCGATGGGCCTCAAGCCCATGAACTGCCCCGCGCACGTGCAGATCTACAAGCGCGACCTGCGCTCGTACCGCGACCTGCCGATCCGGTACGCCGAGCAAGGGCTCGTGCACCGGCACGAGCCGAGCGGCACGCTCCACGGGCTGCTGCGGGTGCGCTACATCACCCAGGACGACGCCCACGTGTTCTGCCGCGAGGACCAGATCGAGGAAGAGGTGCTGCGCTGCCTCGACTTCGGGTTCTTCATCTACGACCAGTTCGGGTTCGAGCCGAGGCTGGAGCTGTCGACGCGGCCGGAGAAGCGGGTCGGCACCGAGGAGATGTGGGACAAGGCCGAGGCGGCGCTGACGAACGCGCTCGAGAGCCGCGGACTCGAGTACGACCTGAACGAGGGCGACGGCGCCTTCTACGGGCCGAAGATCGACCTGCACATGACCGACGCGATCGGGCGCTCGTGGCAGCTCGGGACCGTGCAGTGCGACTACTACATGCCCGAGCAGTTCGGCCTCGCCTACACGGGGGCCGACAACGCCGAGCACCAGCCGGTGATGATCCACAGGGCGCTGATGGGGTCGTTCGAGCGCTTCATCGGCATCCTCGTGGAGCACTACGCCGGCGAGTTTCCGCTCTGGCTCTCGCCGGTGCAGGCGCTGCTCTTGCCGATCGCCGACCGCCACGTGCCCTACGCGCGCGAGGTGGTGGCGCGGCTGCGCGACGCCGGGCTGCGGGCGGAGGTCGACGAGCGCTCGGAGTCGGTCGGCAAGAAGATCCGCGAGGCGGAGCTGCGGAAGGTCCCCTACATGCTCGTCGTGGGCGACCAGGAGCAGCGAGAGGGCAAGGTGGCGCTGCGCCGCCACCGCGAGGGCGATCTCGGCGTGGTCTCGGCGGACGAGTTCGTCGCGCGCGCCCGCGAGCAGATAGAGCGCCGGAACTAGATGGCTGTTTCCGAATCCAGGTGCCCGCGGGGGCGGGCCAGACCAAGCTGGGCGGCGCACGCGGGCGAAGCCGATAGTGGAAGCACTATCGGCGAGGACGCGGGGGCCGATCCAGCGAAGGTATGGCGCGTCATCCGTGGGTGCCTGGGTTTGGAAGCGGTCATCTAGGGGTCCGCCGCTATACTCGCCGCGAATGAAGGGCACCTACAGCACGCGCAGAGACCGCCGCTGACGCCTACGCGTGCCCTCCCCCGACTCCAAGCTCGCTTGACCTTGTCGTCTGGCTGGTCCTTCGCGTAGTGCCGATCCCCCGTAGGTTCGATCGGCGTCCTCCAGAGCGCGACGAGACTCGTATCAACGAGCGCATCCGCGTTCCCCAGGTGCGGCTGATCGCGGAGGACGGCAAGCAGGTCGGCATCGTCGACACGCAGCGCGCCCTGGCGTACGCGCAGGAGCGCGACCTGGACCTGGTCGAGGTCGCCGCGGACGCGCGCCCGCCGGTGTGCCGGGTGCTCGACTACTCGAAGTACAAGTACGAGCAGGAGCAGAAGGCGAAGGCGGCGCGGCGCCACCAGAAGCAGGTGAACATCCGCGAGATCAAGCTGCGCCCGAAGATCGCCCGCAACGACTACGAGACGAAGAAGAACCACGTGGTCCGCTTCCTGAAGGGCGACGACCGCGTGAAGGTGACGATCATGTTCCGCGGCCGCGAGCAGACGCACCCGGAGCGCGGCGAGGCGCTCCTGATGCGGCTGGCCGAGGACGTGGCGGACCTGGGCACCGTGGAGCAGGCGCCGCAGCAGGACGGCCGCAACATGACGATGCTGCTGGCGCCGCACAAGAAGCGGCCGCAGGTGGCGGAAGAGGCGGCGCCGGCTTCTTGATGCCGCCGGTCCCGGCGCGAGTTCGTCACACCGTCCTACATAGGGGCCCTCCTGGGGCCACTGGATAGGACGCTCCCCTACTACCGCGAGCGCCGAGCGGCGCCTACCTCCGCGACCACGGCGTAACGGGGCGCTCGTGCCGCTCGCCGTCCACCACGATGTCCACGCGCTCGTTGAAGAACGCCATCCGGTCCGTCACCTCGGCGGCGTCCCGGAGCGGCTCCGGGTAGCTCCACACGAGGTCGTCCTCGTCCCCGAACGACCAGTACGAGGCCTGGCCCTTGTACGCGCAGAAGGTCTTCGTGTCGCTCGGGCGGAGCAGGTCCGTCCGCACGTCCTCCGGCGGCAGGTAGTAGCGGATCGGCAGCTGGGTCTCGAAGAGGAACAGCGCGTTCGCCGACTCCGCCAGCACCTCGCCGCCGCTCTCGACGCGCACCTTGCGCGAGCTGGGCACGACGTCGATGCGGTGGAACGGGTCCTTCGGGTGGGCGACGTTGCGCTCGTCCTCCTCGTACCAGGCGTCGAAGGAGTCGAAGTCGAGCAGGATGTACCCGGCGACCGCGGGGTCGGCCATGCGGAAGGCCGTCGCGTCATGGCCCGCCTCGGACCGGATCAGCACCGGCTCGCCCTCGCTCGTGTGCACGGCGAACGGGATGCTCGGGTCGAACACCGGGCGGCCCGCCAGCTGCGGCGCGCGGATCTCGCCGGCCGGCGGGGCCGCGTCCGCCGCGCCGGCGATCTCGGCGTCGACGTCCTCGGCGGGAACGGCGTAGCTCGGCACCACCCGCTTCGGCTCCCACACCAGCATCGCCCGGGTGGTGTCGACCACCGTACGGTCCCCGACCAGCGCGCGGATCCTCTTCTGGATGGGCTCGTAGCGCAGCGATTCGAACTCGCTCAAGAGGAGATCGCGGACCCTGACGCCCACGTGGGAAGTGTTTCACGCATCGATGCGCGTCCGAGCGGGAAAGGAAGTTGACGTGGACGGCTTCGACCCTCGGACGAGCTTCGGGTACGACGTGTCGAAGCGCTACGACGCCGA
>DASXAA010000260.1:0-18246 GCA_036407035.1 Thermoleophilaceae bacterium
GTCATCCGCTGCCTGCTCGTCCCGGCGCTGATGGAGCTCTTCGGCCGACGCGCGTGGTGGCTGCCCGCGTGGCTCGACCGCCGCCTGCCGCGCCTCGCGATCGAGGCGCCGGAGCACGAGCCGGCGCCGCAGGCCGAGCCCGTGCCGGATCCCGCGTAGAGAACGTTCCTCAAGGAAAGCCGGGAGGCCGGCTCGGTCGGCGTCGCGCTGTCTCTCTGGCGCTCGCCTTCGGCCAGGCGCGCACGCATTCCTCCGGCGCTCGCCTTCGCCCAAGCGCTTACGGCGGCAACCAGGGGAGCCCGCTGCGCGGCAGTATTGCCGCTTCGCGGCGGCAACCAGGGGTGCCCGCCTCGCCGGCGGCTGTTGTTACGCGCGAGCCCACTTGTGTGACAGGCGGACGACGTGTTTGGCACGCGTGTGCTACGGGAGCGCTTATCGGCCTGGGGGTGGTGCGTTTGAGTCAACCAGTGGTTGACCGAAACGCGCCACACTCGGCGGGCGCGCGTTCGGTCCCCCTGCAACGGGCCGGCGCGCGGGGGCGGGCGGGTGCTTCCCCAGCCCACCGCCGCGGGGCCCTTGCCCGGCCCACCGCCGCGGGGCCCTTGCCCGGCCAATCGCCGCGGGCGCCCGAGCCTGGCCCGCGAGAGGCGCTCCGTATCTAGCCGGCCGTCGCGGGCCCGGCGCCGTTTCGCAGCCAGTTGCCACGCCCCGTCGGCCACGGCGTGCTGCCCGCCCGCGAGCGCGGGACGCGATAGACGTCGATGCCGTGGTCGAACGTGGTGACCACGATCTCGAGCCGCCCGTCGCCGTCCAGGTCCGCGATCGACGGCGCGGCCGGGACGCCCACGCCGTTGCCGTCCGTGCCCTGGCGCCGCAGCCGGATCTCGTACAGCCGCCTCCCGCGCGCCGACAGCACCACCAGCCGGCCCGCACCGCGCCGCGGGCCGTAGGTGCCGAACACGAGCTCGGGGCGGCGGTCGCGGTTCAGGTCGGCCGCGACGACCTCGGAGGCGAACGTCTTCGGCCTGCCGCGGGCGTAGCCGTAGCGCCACAGCCGCCGGCCGGACGGCGAGATCGCATAGACGAACCCGTCGGGGACGGGCGCGACGATCTCGGGCCGGCGGTCGCCCGCGAGGTTCACGACGGTGGGCGCGGGGATCCCCGACGGCGGGTACCAGTCCCCGTCCGGCCGGAACGCCGGCCGGCCGCTCAGCGGCGGCGTCGCGAAGCCCCTGTGCCTGCGCGCCGAGCGGGCGCCCCCGGCCTGGGCGCCGTCGAGCACCGTGAACGCGTAGGCGATCGTGCGGTACGGGATGCCGCGCTCCACGTTCGGCACGCCGATCACCTCGTTGCGGCCGTCGCGGTCCAGGTCGGCGACCGTCGGCGGCGATGCCGTCCACTGGAGCCAGGGCGTCCTGCGCACGTCCGGCCACGGCCCCGCGTGGCGGTGATAGTGGCGCGCCTCGACGCCCGGGCGCAGCCAGCGGATGAACTGCCCCCAGCCGAGCCGCGCCCCCACGTGCCCGCTCTCGCGGTTCGTGTACCAGCGCGAGGCGAGCACCGAGGTGCCGTCGTGGTTGAACGCGTTGATCTGGTGGTTGTCGAACGTGACGACGATCTCGAGCTGCGGGTCGTCGTCGAGGTTGCCGATGCCGACGTTCTCGCCGTACGCGCCGTACCCGTGGTTGCCGACCCCGTTGAAGGGGCGGTCGAGCGCGTTGTACCGCGGCCACGCCGGCGACGGGCCGCCGCGCGGCCGGTAGTCGGCACCCGACGCGTCGAACACGAACACCTGCGAGCCGCTCGTGGCGGTGTTGGTCGTGGTCACGACGACCTCGACGCTGCCGTCGCCGTCGAGGTCCGCGGCGGCCATCCCGCGCGCCTCGGGGCACTGGCCTCCGCTGCATGTGGAGGCGGGCCAGCCGGGCTTCACCCGCAGGCTGCGCCCGACCAGGTCGTAGGCGCCGACCGTCCCGTCGTTACCGCCGACGACGACCTCCGGCACGCCGTCGGCGTCGAGGTCGGCGACCACGCCCGGGGCGTAGACGCGGCCCTTCGTCGCGGTCCCCTTGCCGAGCAACCGGCCGCGAGCGTCGAACACGAACGTCGAGTAGAACGGCGCGACGATCTCGCGCCGCCCGTCGCCGTTCAGGTCCACGAGGCCGGGTGAGGAGAACCAGCCGGTCTCGCCGGTGGCGATGTTCCGGACGAGGCGCGGCTTCGCCACGCGCCTCGCGTCCGCGGTCGCAACCAGCGCGGTCATCGCCGCGAGCGCGAGCACTGCCAGGCGCCACCGCATCGGCGGCAGGGTAGCCGCAGCCGCCGATGTAGCGTCCCGGCACCATGCCGCCGGAACGGTTCCAACCCGATCTGCTCGCCGGCGCCGACGAGCCCGTCCGGCGCTGGTTCGCGCACGCGATCCGCGAGGGGGCGCCGCTCGACGCGCGCGTGGAGGTGGGGATGCGCGGCCGCATCAAGGCCGGCGCCTGGCTGCCGTTCACCGCGACCGAGACCGTGGACGCGCGCTCGTTCGAGTGGCGCGCCCGCGCCGGACCGCTGCGCGTCGTGGACCGCTACGCCGACGGGTCGGGCGCCACGGAGGGCCGCCTGTTCGGCCGCCTGCGCGTGTTCCGCGCCGACGACGAGAACACCGCCCGCTCGGCCGCCGGCCGCACCGCGCTCGAGGCCGTGGTGTTCGCGCCGCAGTGCGTGCTGCCGGGCCGCGGCGTCGAGTGGCGGGCGGAGGAGGCGGACCTGATCGTCGCGCGCTTCGACCTGCCGCCGGAGCGGCCCGAGGTCCGCATCCGCATCGACGAGCGCGGCGCCGCGCGGGCCGTGAGCGCGGAGCGCTGGGGCGATGCGGGCGGGAAGCGGTTCGCGTACATCCCGTGCGGCTGCGAGGTGCGCGCGGAGCGCCGTTTCGGCGACCTGGTGCTGCCCAGCGAGATCGAGGTCGGCTGGCGGTTCGGCACGCCTCGCTACGAGCCGTTCTTCCGGGCGACGGTGACCTCAGTCGGCGGGCGGCGCGACGAGTAGCGGCACCGGCGCGTGGTGCGCCAGGGCGCGCGAGGTGCTGCCGAGCACGAGCGCCCCGACCGCCGAGCGGCCGCGGGAGCCGATCACGACCGCCGCCGCGCCGTGTGAGCGCGCGGCCTCCAGGACGGTCCGCCACACGTTGCCCTGGGCCCGCGCCGCCTCCGCCCGGACCTCGAGCCCGGCCTCCGCCGCGAGCCGGGCGCCCTCATCCGCGGTGCGCTGCGCGCCGTCCGCCAGTGCCTGATTGACGCGGTCGACCGCCTCCGCGGTCACGGGCGCCGGCATCCCCGCCACGGCGGCCGGCGCCACCGACTCGTAGGAGGTCCACACCGTCTGCACGACCGCCTCGCGCGCGGCGAGCAGCGCTCCCGCCGCGGTGATCGCGCGGCGCGCGTGCTCGGAGCCGTCGTACGCGATGACGGCGGGCCCGGAGAGGCGCTGCTCGAGCGGCGGCACGACGAGCACCGGGATGTGCGAGCGGTGCAGCACCCCCGACGACACGCTGCCGAGCACCGCCGACTTCACGCCGCCGAGCCCGCGCGAGCCGACGACCACCGCGACGACGTCGTGCTCGCGCGCGAGGTCGATCAGTGCCGGCCACGCCTTCGGCTCGCCCACGGCGGCGACCGAGGTGGACTCGAAGCCCGCGTCCCTCGCCAGGTCGGCCCCCTGGCGTGCCAGCGACTCGCCCCGCTCCCGGTCCGCGGCGTCCACCTCGCGCGCCGCCTCCTCCATCGTCCCCGTGAGCCCGTCGACGTCCGTGCGCAGCAGGAGGGACGAGAGCGAGTCCCACACGCTCGCCACCACCGCCCGGCGCGGCGCCAGCAGATCGCCGGCGCAGCGGATCGCCGCCGCGGCGTCCTCGGACCCGTCGTAGCCGATCAGCACGGTCGCGCTCGCGTCCGCCATGACCGTGAGCCTATGGGTTGGGCGCGCTTCGCAGCCGCGCCGACGGCGGATCGGTAGGCTCGCGGCGTGTCCAAGTTCCGGGTCGTGATCTGCGGCGGCGGCATCGCGGCGACGGAGGGGCTGCTGCGCCTCCGCCGGCTCGCGGGCGACGCCGTGGACGTCACGGTGGTCGCCCCGAACGACCACCTGCACTACCGGCCGCTCGCGGTGCAGGAGCCGTTCGCCCGGCCGTCGGCGCGCCGCTACCCGCTCCGGCGCATCCTCCAGGACGGCGACGCCGAGTGGCTGCAGGGCACCGTCGACTGGATCGACGCCGACGGCCAGGTCGTCCACACGGGCGAGGGGCAGAGCGCGCCGTTCGACGCTCTCCTGCTCGCCGTCGGCGGCCGCCCGACCGTGACCCTCGACCACGTCACCGTGTTCGACGACGCGCGCGCCGACGAGACGTTCAACGGCCTCGTCAAGGACGTGGAGGACGGCTACACGAAGCTCGTGGCATTGGTGGTACCCGACGGGCCGGCGTGGCCGCTGCCGGTGTACGAGCTCGCGCTGATGACGGCCGAGCGGGCCTACTCGTCCGGGATGGACGACACGGAGATCGTGGTCGTGACCCCCGAGCCGGCGCCGCTGGCGGCGTTCGGCGAGCGCGCGAGCGGGGCGATCGGAGAGGTGCTGGAGCGCTCGCGGGTGCGGGTGATCACGGGCTCGCACGGCGAGGTGCCCGCGTCGCGCCGCCTCGTCGTGCAGCCGAGCGGCGACGAGCTCGAGCCGCAGCGGATCGTGGCCCTGCCGCGGGTGGACGGGCCGGGCATCCGCGGGCTGCCGGCCGTGGACGGCGGCTTCATCCCGATCGACGACCGCTGCCGGGTGGAAGGGGTCGGAGAGCACGTGTTCGCCGCCGGCGACGCCACGAACTTCCCGATCAAGCACGGCGGCCTCGGCGCCCAGCAGGCCGACACGGCCGCGGCCGGCATCGCCGCCCTCCAGGGAGCGGCGGCCGTCCCGGAGCCGCTCAGCCCAGTGATGCGCGGCGTGCTCTACACGGGCCGCGAGCCGCTCTACCTGACCACGGTGATCGTCGACGGGCGGGCGGGCGAGTCGGAGATCACGCGCGACGCCCCCTGGCCGGAGGAGCAGAAGGTGGTGGCCGAGGAGCTCGGCCCCTACCTCTCGAAGCTGGACGCCCGCCGGTAGCCGGCGCGAGGTGCTCGCGCTCAGCGACTACCTCCGCCAGCCGGTGCTGGACGCGCGCGGCGGTCGCGTGGGCCGGTTGCGCGACCTGGCGGTGCGGCTCGACGAGCGGGAACCCGCGGTCGTCGCGCTGATGGTGGACGGCGGGAGGTTGGTCGGCTGGGAACGGGTGGCGGCGTTCGAGCGCTCCGAGGTGACCCTCGCCGGAGACGAGCCGCCGTCGGAGGCCGAGGAGGGCCTGCTCTGGCTCGTTCGCGACGTGCTCGACTCCCAGGTCGTCGACGTGGAGGGCAAGCGGCTCGCCCGCGTCGGCGACGTGGAGCTCGCGCGCGACGGGCGATCGCTGCGGGTCGTCGCCGTCGACGTCGGGCTCTCGGCGGTCGTGCTGCGCCTCGGCCCGCGCTGGCTCGCGCGCCGCCTTTCCAGGGACGCCCTCGCGTGGGACGAGATCCACCTGGCCTCCGGCCGCGGCCACGAGCTGCAGCTGAGCAGCCCGGCCGCCGCCGTGCACCGGCTCGGGCCCGAGGAGCTCGCCCAGCTCGTTGGCAGGCTGCCGGTGGGCCCCGGCGCCGACGTGCTGCGCACGGTCCCGCGGCCGCACGCCGCGGGTGCGCTCGGCGCGAGCCGCCGCGCGGTGGCGGCCGGTCTCGTACGCGAGCTGGGAACCTCCGATGCCCCCGCCGTCCTCGCCCACATGCCGGTCGACGACACCGCCGCTGTGCTGCGGGCCATGGGCGAGCCCGAACGAGAGGAGCTGCTGGGGCGGCTCGGCCCGGAGGAGGGCGGACGCGTCCGCCGGCTGCTGCGCTACCGGTCCGGCACGGCGGGAGCGGTGATGACCCCCGACGTCAGGACGGCCCGGCCGGACGAGCCGCTCGGCGCGGTCCGGGAGCGGCTCGCGCGCGATCCACCCGCGCTCGACGGGCTGCTCAGCGTGGTCGTCGTGGACCCCGACGGGCGTCCGACGGGAGTCCTCCCCGCCACCGCCGTGCTCGCGGGTCGCGGCTCCCCGGTGGCCGTGCCGGCCGTGAACGCGTCGGCGCCGCTCGACGAGGTGATCGAGCGCTTCGCCACGTACGACGTCCTCTGCGTGCCGGTTGTGGACGAGCAAGGCCGCCTGGCCGGCGCGGTGGCCGTGGACGACCTGCTGGACGTGCTGCTCGCCGAGCGCCTGCCCGGTGGTCCTCGCTACGACGTGATGTCCGTGAGGCGGCGTGCCCCGACGTAGCGGGCTGGTCGCGCTCGCCGCCGTCGTCGGTCCGGGCGTGCTGGCCGGCCTGTCGGACGACGACCCCGCCGGGATCACGACCTATTCGATCCTCGGCGCCGACTACGGCTACGAGCTGCTCTGGGTGCTGCTCCTGTCGACGGTCGCGCTGATGTTGTTCCACGAGCTCGGGGAGCGCATGGGCGTTGCGACGGGGCAGGGCCTCGCCGGGCTCATCCGTCAACGCTTCGGGGTCAGGCCGGCCGCGGTGGCGCTGGCCGCCCTGGTGCTGGCGAACGTCGGCACTACCTGCGCCGAGTTCGCGGGTGTCGGCGCAAGCCTCGAGCTCGCCGGCGTCAGCCGCTACGTGAGCGTGCCGATAGCGGCCGTCGCCATCGGGCTGCTGGTCACCCGCGGCAGCTTCCGGCGCGTGGAGCACGTCCTGCTCGCGCTGGCGACGGTGTTCGCCGCCTACATCGTCGCCGGACTGCTGGCGAAGCCGGACTGGGGCGCGGCCGCTCGGGGACTGGTCGTCCCCTCGTTGCCCGCCGGGCGCGACGCGCTGCTCGCCGTCACCGCGACCGTCGGCACGACGCTCGCGCCGTGGGGGCTCGCCTTCATCCAGTCGTACGCGGTCGACAAGCGCCTCACGCCGGACCGGATCCGCTACGAGCGCGTGGACGTGTGCGTGGGGGCCGTCATGACGGGGGTGATCGGCGCCTTCGTCGTGATCGCCGCAGCCGCGACGCTCCACGCCGACGGCCGCTCGATCGACTCGGCCGGCGATGCGGCGGCCGCGCTCGAGCCGTTCGCCGGGGCGGCCGCCTCGCTCCTCTTCGGTGCGGGGCTGCTGGGGGCCGCTCTGCTCGCCGCATCGATCGTGCCGCTCGCGACCGCTTACTCGATCAGCGAGACCCTGGGCTACGAGGCCGCGCTCGACGACCCCGTGCGCGAGGCGCCCGTCTTCTACGGCAGCTACGCGCTCGTGCTGGCGCTCGCGGCCGTGATCGTCCTGATCCCGGGCGTGCCGCTGATCCCGATCCTCTACCTGACCCAGGCGCTGAACGCGATCCTGCTGCTGCCGCTGATGGTGTTCATGTACCGCATCGCCAGGGACCGTCACACGATGGGGGCACTGGCGAACGGACGCTTCGCCGACGCCGGCCAGCTGGTGGCGCTCGCGCTCGTGGCGGCGTCGGTGGCGGCGCTCGGTGTGATCGCGCTGGCCGGCTAGGGCCTCAGTAGTCCGCCGCAGCCGCGTGCGTAGGGCCCCTCGATGCCGATTCGGCCGGCGCGTTCTAGCTTCTACCCATGGCCCAGATGTCGCACAGCGGTGCGCGGCAGAGCCGGCCACCCGCCGTCGCGGCGACGGCGCTCGTCAAGGTGTTCGGCGAGGCGGCCACCGAGGTCCGAGCCCTCGACGGGCTCGACTTCCAGACCGGCTCGGGCGAGTTCGTGGCCGTCATGGGCCCGTCCGGCTCCGGCAAGAGCACGCTGCTGCACATCCTCGGGGCGCTCGAGTCGCCCACGTCCGGGACCGTGGCCGTCGGGGGCGTGGCGTACGAGGGACTCGACGACCGCGAGCTGACGCGCATCCGGCGCGACCACATCGGCTTCGTCTTCCAGTTCTTCAACCTGCTGCCGTCGCTGACCGCGCACGAGAACGTGTACCTGCCCGCCCTGATCGCGGGGCGCAGGGACAGGACGCTCGAAGCGCGCTCGCTCGAGCTGCTCGAGCGGGTGGGGCTGGCCGACCGCGCCTCGCACCGGCCGTCCGAGCTGTCGGGCGGCGAGCAGCAGCGCGTCTCGATCGCGCGAGCGCTGCTGCTGGCGCCGGAGCTGCTGCTCGCCGACGAGCCGACCGGCAACCTCGACTCCCGCGCCGGGGCCGGCGTGCTGCGGCTGCTGCGCGAGACGAACGAGGCCGACGGCCAGTCGATCGTGATGGTCACGCACGATCCCGCCGCCGCGGCGGTGGCCGACCGCGTCGTGTTCCTGCGCGACGGGCGCTACGCCGGCGAGGTGGCGGGCGGCTCGGCCGAGCGGATCGCGGAGCACTTCGCTTCGCTGCGGCCGCCCGAGACCGCGGCGGCCTGAGGCCATGGTCCGCACGTACGAGGGGCTCGCCCTGCGCCAGTTCGGCACGCGCCGCCTGCGCGCGCTGCTCACCTGCCTCGGCATCGTCCTCGGCGTCGGGATGATGTTCGGGGTGCTCCTGCTCGTGACCACGGTCAGGCACACCTTCGACGACCTGATCGACTCCGCGTGGGGGAGCACCGACCTGCTGGTCTCCGGCAGCGCCGGAAAGCTGTCCGAGCGATCGGTGAGCGAGGTCCGGTCGGACCCCGGCGTGAGGTCGGTCAGCCCGTGGCTAGGGGCGGTGTTCAGCCGCCTGGACGAACGCGGCCGGGTGATCCGCGGCACCGCCGGGAGGATGATGGTCGCCGGGTTCGACTTCGCCGGCGAGGACCCGTTCGACCTCCACTTCGTCGCCGGCCGCCGCGCCCGCGCGGGCCCCGAGCTCGTCGTGGAGCGCGGCTGGGCACGCGACCGCGACGTGCACCTCGGACAGCCTCTCGCCGTCGCCACGCCGACCGGCCGCGCGCGGCTCAGGGTGGTCGGAATCTTCGAGTTCGCCGGCGGCGTCGGCTTTGGCGGCGAGGGGATCGCCGGGATGCCGCTCGGCGCGGCGCGGCGCATCATGGCCGCCCCGTCGGGATACCTTCAGGCGAGCGTCAGAGCCCGCGACCGCGGCGACGTGGCCGAGCTGCGGCGGCGGCTCGCGCGCGAGCTCGGCCCGGGGGTGAAGGTGCAGACGCCGGGGCAGGTGGGCGACGACTTCGCCGCCCAGACGGACGCGTTCAACGTCGTCCTCTACTTCTTCTCGGGCATCGCGCTGTTCGTCGGCGGGTTCCTGATCCTCAACAGCTTCAACATGACCGTCCTCCAGCGCATGCGTGAGATCGGCACGCTGAGGACGCTCGGCGCCACCCGCGCCGCGGTCGTCCGCACGGTGATGGTCGAGGCGCTCGCGCTCGGGGTGATCGGGGCGCTGGCCGGGCTCGCGCTCGGCCTGGGCCTGGCGCTGGGCCTCGTGGTCCTGATGCGCGGCCTGGGCCTCCCGATCGGCGGGCTGCGGGTGCCGGCGAGTGCCGCGGTCGTCTCGGTCGCGGTCGGGCTCGCGGTCACCCTGCTCGGGTCGCTCCGCCCGGCGCTGAGGGCCGGGTCCGTGCCGCCGATCCAGGCGGTGCTGATGGGCCGCGGCAGCGTGGCGAGGCCGCGCCCGCGGCGCGTCGCGATCGGTCTCGCGCTGTTCCTCCCCGGGCTGATCCTCGGCGGCGAGTTCTGGTTCGGCGACGGCGCGACCGACTCGCTCCTGACCATGGCGGCGGGCATGACCGCGACGATGGCGATGTTCGCGGGCATCGCGGTGGCGGCGCCGTTCTTCATCATGCCGCTGGTGCGGGCGCTGGCGGCCCCGTTGCGGCGCGTCGCGCCCACCGGCGGCCGGCTGGCGGCCGACGCCGCCTGCTCGAACCCGGCCCGGACCGCGGCCACGGCCGCCGCGCTGACCATCGGGCTCTCGGTGTTCGTGGTCAATGCCGCGATGTCGAGCAGCTTCATGGGATCGATCCACGACCAGATCGACCGCAACTTCGCCCGCGACTTCACGGTGCAGCCACTTGGCACGCCGCTCGCCCGCGGCGGCGAGCAGACCGTGCCCCGCTCGCTGCGGGCGCGGATCGAGCGCATGCCGGACGCGCGGGTCGTCACCCCGCTGCGCAGCCTCCTGCTCGACCTGCCGGGCATCGAGCGCGGCGCCAGGCAGGGGCTGGCGGTCGGCTTCGATCCGCTCGTCTACGGCGAGGTCGACAAGGCGCATATCGCCGGGGCGGACCGCGCCGCGGCGCTGGCCGGCGTCCAGCGCGGAGGCGTGATCGTCGGGCGGCAGTACGCACGGCGCGCCCACCTGGACGTCGGCGACCGGGTCACGCTCCGCGGCGGCGGCGGCACGCGCGTGGCGATCGTGAGCGGCGTGCTCGACACGATGGGCGACTTCAACGGCAACGTGATGCAGATGTCGCTGGCCACGATGCGCGACGTCTACGGCGTCACCGACGACGCCCAGCTTGCCGTGAAGGCCCGCTCGTCCGGCGACCGGCGGCCGCTCGAGCGCCGCATCGCGGCCCTCGTGGACCGCGACTACCCGAACATCGAGCTGCTCTCCGCCGCCGATGTCAAGGACCAGATAGACGACCAGGTGTCGCAGCAGTTCGGCCTCCTCAACGCGATCGTCGCGATCGCGGTGATCGTCAGCCTGCTGGGCGTGATCAACACGCTGGCGATGTCGGTGATCGAGCGCACGCGCGAGATCGGCGTGCTGCGCGCGCTCGGCTCCTCCCGCTGGCAGGTGCGCCTGACCATGCTCCACGAGAGCCTCCTGATCACCCTGTCGGGCGCGATCGCGGGGATCGCGCTCGGCCTCCTGATCGCGCGCCAGTGGGTCGCCGGGCTGGCGTCCGCCCTCCCCGGCATCGCCTTCCACTTCCCGCTCGGGACCGCCGTAGCCGTCGCGCTCGCCGCGGTGGCGCTGGGCGTGGCGGCGGCGCTGCTGCCCGCCCGCCGCGCCGCACGGCTGAAGCCGATCGAGGCGATCGGCTACGAGTGAGCGCCTCAGCGGCCGAGCGGCCGCAGCCGCGTCCGCTGGACGCGCGCCAGCTTCCTGCGCAGCCGCAGGAACTGGCGCTCCTGCTCGGGCGTCCGGTGGTGCTTCCGGTAGGCGATGTTGCGCCGCTCGAGCGGGTCCTTCCTCAGGTCGTACATCTCCCACTGCGGCCCCTGCTCGCCCTTCGGGTCGAAGTACTCGGCGAGCTTCCAGCGCCGCTCGCGGATGCCGACCACGTGGTTGGGCGGCTGCGGGTACGGCGGCGTCGGCTGGCCGGACTGGTAGTCGTCGTACGTGAACACCACGTAGTCCTGCACCGGTCCGCTCGAGGGGTCGAGCACGAGCCGCGAGTAGTCCACGCCCTGCCAGCGGCCGCGCGCGTTCCGCGGCGCGCGCAGCAGGCTTGCGAGCGTGGGTAGGAAGTCCACGTGCGAGACCATCGCGCCGGTCCTGCGCGGCTCGGGGTAGAGCCTCGGGTTCGAGTAGACGAGCGGCACCCGCATCGACTCCTCGTAGAAGTTGAAGTTCTTCTGCCGCAGGCCGCCGTGCGCCAGCCCCATCTCGCCGTGGTCGGACGTCTTGATCACGAGCGTGTCGTCGATGAGGCCGGTCTCCTCGAGCTTGTCGAGGATCTCGACCAGGTACGCGTCCGACGCCTTCATCAGGTTGCCGTAGAAGTTCAGGTACGCGCGCTGCATGTCACGCGTCGTGAGCTTCCCGTTCATCTGGTTGAACATCTTCAGGAACTGCTGCTGCGCGGTCGGCTTCGTGGAGAGGTCCTCGTCGATCGTCGCCGGCACGTCGATGCTGCCCTCGAGCCACGAGTCGTCGTAGCCGAAGTCCGTGTAGCTCGACGGGTAGGCGAGGCCGTCGTGCGGGTTCACCAGCGACACGACGAGGAAGAACGGCTGCGAGCAGGCGGCCTCGCTGCCGAGGTACTGGAGCACGCCCTCCTGGCCGGCGTCCGCGTCGCCGACCGAGTCCATGTAGCGGCCGTCGTTGTTCGCGTAGCCGCCGCCGGCCTGGTCCGGGTACTGGTTGGCGCCCGCGTCGGGCGGGTTCCAACGCCCGAAGCCGTACTTGCCGACGTCGGACGGCGCGTAGTCCTCGCCGGCCGGCTTGCACAGGTGCCACTTGCCCTTGTAGACGGCCGAGTAGCCGCTTCCGGCGGCCACCGAGGCGACGTTCCGGAAGCGCGTGGACAGCTGCACCTGCGGGTTCTTCGGCGGGTGCATGTTCTCCTCGAGCGTGTACTTCACGCCGTGCTGGGCCGGGAAGTATCCGGTCATCAGCGTGGCCCGCGCCGGCGAGCACATGCACGAGCTGGTGCACGCGTTCTCGAACGTCAGACCGTGCTGCTGGAGCCGCGTGAGGCCCGGCAGGTTGTCGCGCGCCCACCCCTTCGGGAAGTGCTGGATGCCGCGCTCCTGGTCGGTGATGAACACGAGCACGTTCATCCCGGCGACCCGCGGCCGCGCGGCGGCGGCGGCGAGCGCGCGCCCGAGGCCGGTGCCCTGGGAGAGCAGCGCCGCGCTCGCCGCTCCCGACGCGAGCAGCCGCCGGCGTGTCAGGCGCGCGCTCACGGCTCCGCCCAATAGGTCCACGACTCGACCTGGCGGCCGGCGAGCATCCGGAACACCGACACGCCGCTCACCTCGAGCTGCCTCCCGCGCGCCGTCCAGCGCGTGACGACGCGGTCTTCCTCGGCCAGCTCGTCGTCGATCCGCACCTCGAGGTCGGGGTACTCGCGGCGCACCGCCGCCACCCGCCGCCGCAGCCCCTCCCGCCCGAGCGTCTGGTGCGACGGCGCGCCGTGGTGGCCGATGTAGTCCGCGGCGACGAGCTCGTCGACGAGGTCGAGCTCGCCCGCGTTCCAGACGCCGTCGACGAAGCGGCGGATGGCGGCCTTTCCGTGCGTCGCGTTCATCCGGATCCATCCTGGTTCGCGCCGTCCGCGCGGGTAATGGGGGCGACCCCAGGGTTTCCCCGTGTCTTTGCCGAGCGGTCTCTTGCGCGCCCCCTCGTCCGGTACTCTCGCTTGCCGGGAGGCGCCGCTCTTATGCGGAGCCAGCCGACCTCGATTCCCCACCTGCTCGAGCGCGAGCTCGAGCTGGAGACGATCGGCCGGGCGGTCTCCACGGCCGCCGACGGCGCCGGCGGCTGCCTGCTGATCGAAGGTCCCGCCGGCGTCGGGAAGAGCCGCCTGCTCGCCGGCGCGCGGACGCTCGCGGGCGAGGCGGGCATGCCGGTGCTCGAGGCGCGCGGCGCGCTGCTGGAGCGCGAGTTCGCGTTCGGGGTCGTGCGCCAGCTGTTCGAGCACCCGCTCGCGGCGGCGACCGACGACGAGCGCAAGGCGCTGCTGGCCGGAGCGGCCGGGCTCTCGGGACGGCTGGTGGGCGAGACCGGACCGGGGCTGCCCGCCCAGGCCGGGGACACGGCCTTCGCCGCCCTCCACGGGCTGTACTGGCTGACGGCGAACTTCGCCGACCGCGGCCCGGTGGTGCTCGCGGTGGACGACGCGCATTGGGCCGACCCGCCGTCGCTCCAGTTCCTCGGGTACCTCGCCCGGCGCCTGGAGGGGCTGCCCGTGCTGCTGCTGGCCACGGCGCGGGGCTCCGACCCGCAGGGCGAGGACCTCTGGCGCGAGCTCGCGAACGACCCGGCGGCGGAGATCCTGCGGCCGCGCGCCCTGAGCGAGTCGGCGGCGGCGCGGCTCGTCGGCGAGCGGCTCGGCGGCGACGTGGACGCCGAGTTCAGCGCCGCCTGCCACCGCGCCACCGGCGGCAACCCGCTGTTCCTGCGCGAGCTCGCGGCGGCACTCGAGGACGCCGAGATCGAGCCCACGCGCGAGGCCGCGGCGACCGTCACCACCGTCGGCCCGCCCGCGGTCAGCCGCTTCGTGCTCCATCGGCTCGAGCGGCTCGGCCCGCAGGCGACGGAGCTGGCACGGGCGGTCGCGGTCCTGGGCGAGGCGACCGAAGTCGCCGTCGCCGCCCGGGCGGCGGGGCTGGAGCCGGGCGCGGCGCGTCCGGTCGCCGACCTGCTCGTGCAGGCGGAGGTGTTCGCCCCGGAGCGGGAGCTCGGCTTCGTCCACCCGATCGTGCAGGCCGCGGTGTACGAGGACCTGCTGCCGGGGGATCGCGCCGAGCGGCACCTGACGGCGGCCGAGCTGCTCTCGGAGGCCGGCGCGCCCGCGGAGCGCGTGGCCAGCCACCTGCTGCTGAGCCGGCCCACGGACGATCCCCGCTGGGCCGCGACCCTGCGCTCGGCGGCGTCGAGCGCTGCGGAGCGGGGCGCCCCCGCCATGGCGATCGCCTACCTGAGCCAGGCCCTGGAGCAACCGCTCGGCGACGCCGATCGCTCCGACGTGCTCTCCGAGCTCGGCCGCTGGGAGATCGCGCGCATGGACTTCGACGCGGCGGAGGAGCACCTGCTGGCCGCCCTCGACGCGACCGCCGAGGACGGCGCCCGCTCACGCGCCGCGATCTGGCTCAGCCGGTGCGCGATCCTGTCGGCCCGGCCCGAGTTGGCCGCGACCGCGCTCGAGGCCCTCGAGCGGCAGATGGACCGGGTGGAGGGCGAGGCCGTCCTGGAGCTCGAGTCCGAGGCCCTGACGCTGACGCGCCTCTCGCTCTCCCTGCGGTCGCTCGTCCCCGGGCGGCTCGAGTCGTTCGTACGCCGCGCCGTCGGGGACCCGCGGTTCGAGCCGATCGCCCGGGTCCAGGAGGCGGCCGAGCGCATCGCCCTCGGCGAGCCGGCCGACGTGGGCGGCGAGATCGCGACGGCCGTCCAGGGTGGGCCGCCGAGGGACCCGTACGCGATCGGCATGGCGATCGACACCCTGATCCGGACCGAGCGCTACGACGCGGCGGCCCCGCTGATCGACATCGCGTTCGACGTCGCGCGCAGGTACGGCCTTCGCCCGCAGCTCGCCTCGATGCACACCGAGGGCGCGCTGCTCGCGCTCGGCCTCGGAAGGCTGGCGGACGCCGAGGTCGAGACGCAGCTGGCGCTGGAGCTCGCCCCCGACTGGGACTTCACGCTGCGCCGCACGATCGCCGTGGCGATGGAGGTGGCGCTCGAGCGCGGCGACCTGGAGGGCGCGCGGGAGCTGGCCGCGCGCAGCCCCGAGCGCATGGAGCGCGAGCGGCTGTTCGCCGACCAGTACCTCACGAGCCGGGGACGGGTCCGGATCGCGAGCGGCGACGTGCCCGGCGGCCTCGCAGACCTGCTCCGCTGCGGCGAGCTGCTCGAGGCCTACGGCACCCCCGACCTGACCCGCTGGCGGCCCTTCGCCGTGGAGGCCCTCGCGCAGCTCGGCGACGAGCCGCGCGCGGAGGAGCTCGCCCGCGCCGAGATAGCCTCGGCGCGCCACTACGGCGCCCCGCGCGCGCTCGCCCGCGCGCTGCGCACCGGCGGCCGGGTGATCGGCGGCGACGAGGGGCTCGCCCTGCTGGAGGAGGCCGTGGCGGTGGCGAGCCCGTCGCTGTCCCGGCTGGAGGCCGCCCACGCGCTCGCCGACCTGGGCGGCGAGCTGATGCAGCGCCGCCGCCGGCGCGAGGGCCGGGACGCGCTCCGGCGCGCCCTCGAGCTGGCGACCGAGTGCGGCGCGGCCGGGCTCGCCGAGCGCGTCAGGGGCGACCTCGGCGCGGGCGGCGGCCGCCCGCCCAGGCTCGAGCTGACCGGAGTCGACTCGCTCACCCCGGCGGAGCGGCGCGTGTGCGAGCTCGCGGCCGGCGAGC
Organism: Thermoleophilaceae bacterium; assembly: GCA_036407035.1. GTDB lineage: Bacteria > Actinomycetota > Thermoleophilia > Solirubrobacterales > Thermoleophilaceae > JACVRW01. The sequence goes on from DASXAA010000260.1 coordinate 15,752, forward strand.
GGACCAACCGCGACATCGCACAGGAGCTGTTCGTCACCGAGAAGACGGTGGAGCTGCACCTAACGAACGCGTACCGGAAGCTGGGGATCCGCTCGCGCTTCCAGCTCGCCTCGGTGCTGGCGCCGTAGCTCAGTCGTCCACGAGCGACGCGATGGCCGCCAGCGCCTTCTGCGCGTTCAGCCGGCCGTCGTAGGCGACCTCGTTCTCGAGCGCGGGCGGCTTGTCGACCTTGTGCCGGATCGCGTACCGCAGGTCGCCGTAGGTCGCGTCCGACTCCTGCTTGCGCAGCATCGCGGCCACCCCGGCCGCGTACGGCGCCGCCATCGAGGTGCCGGACAGCACCTTGTAGCCGCCGCCGAGCCAGGTCGAGAAGATCTGGTCGCCGGGCGCGGCCACGTCGACGCCCTCGGAGCCGAAGTTCGAGAACGACGCCAGCGTGTCGCTCGACGTGGACGCCGCGACGGTCAGGATGTTCGAGTCCGTGTAGGACGCCGGGTAGACCGGGTGCTTGTCGATGTTCTCGCCGTCGTTGCCGGCCGCGACCACCAGCAGCGCGCCCCGGTCCTGCGCGTAGTCCACGGCGTCGTGCAGCGCGTCCGACTTGGAGCTCGACCCGAACGAGCAGTTGATGATCTTGATCCCCTGCTTGACGGCGTACTGGATGCCGTCGATCGCGTCGGAGGCCGAGCCCTTGCCCTTCGAGTTCATGAACTTGACCGGCAGGACCTTCGCCGACCAGCAGACGCCCGCGTTCCCGTTCGCGTTGTTGCCGCGCGAGGCGACGATCCCCGCCACGTGGGTCCCGTGGCCGTTGTCGTCCTCGCCGGACCCCTTGCCGGCGATCACGTTCCAGCCGTAAGTGTCGTCCACGTATCCGTTCTTGTCGTCGTCCTTGCCGTTGCTCGGCTTGTCCTCGCTCTTGTAGACGTTCGGCGCGAGGTCGGGGTGGTCCGTGTCCACGCCGGTGTCGAGCACCGCCACCTTGGCGCAGCCGGTGCGCGTGCCCCACGCGGTCGGCGCGTCGATGTCGTGGTCGCCCGAGCCGTCGACGAGCGCGTAGTCCAGCCCGTAGTAGGGGTCGTCCGGCGTCTTGGTCGCGGAGGCGAACTGGAGGAAGTCCGGTTCCGCGTAGGCCACGTCCGAGTCCTTCTCGAGGCGCCCCCTGAGCTTGTCCGTGTCGGCGCCCGAGCGCGGCCGCACGAGCGCCAGGCGGCCGCCGCGGACGTCGCCGAACCGCTGCGCGACGCGGGCGTCCGCGGCCGACAGGATCCGTGCCTGGGCGTCCTTCGAGACGCCTTTCTCGAAGCCGACGAGCAGCTGTCCGGAGACCGCGGGGGCGGCGCCGGCGGGCGGGACCGCCGCCAGGCCGGCGGCGCAGACGGCAGTCACGACCGCCAGGATCGAGGTGTTGCGTTGAGAGCTCATGGCTGGGCGAGTCTGCGGCCCGCCCGCGGGCGCCACAAGGAGGGGCTCCCCAGGCTTTCCCCCGGGGTTTTCCGAAGCCTGGGGCAAACCCTGGGGAGCCACCCATTGCACCGCCCGGTGCCGCCGCGCGAGGCTGGCCCCTGCAAGCCAGGGAAGGACGCCCAATTGACTGGTCCGCTCTATCACGTCGGCAGGTTCTGCGCCCGGCGCCACACGATGGTCATCGTGGCGTGGGTCGTGGCAGCCATCGCCCTCGCGCTCGGCGGCCGCGCGGCCGGCCACCTGACGAGCGACGACCTGACCCTTCCCGGCACCGACTCGACGCAGGCGACCGACGTCCTCGAGACCTCGTTGCCCGACCAGGCCTACGGCAGCAACCCGCTAGTGATCCAGTCGTCCGGCGGCAAGCTCACCGACTCGAAGAACAAGCAGGCCGTGGACGCCACGGTCAAGCAGGTGCGGAACACCCCGCACGTGACGAAGGCGGTGAACCCGCTCGGCGACCAGGGCTCGGCGCTGCTCTCGAAGGACAAGACGATCGCGTACATCCCGGTCACGATGGACGTCGGCTCGAGCGACATCACGAAGGACCAGGCTCAGGCGGTGCTCGACGCGGGTGACCCGGCGCGCGACGCGGGCCTCGACGTGTCGCTCGGCGGCTACGCGGGCCAGCAGTTGTCGAAGCCGAATACGCACCAGAGCGAGGCGATCGGGCTCGCGGCGGCTGTCGTGATCCTGCTGTTCGCCTTCGGCACGGCCACCGCCATGGCGCTGCCGATCGTCACCGCGATCCTCGGGCTGGTCAGCGCGCTCGCGATGATCAGCATCCTGGGGCTGGCCACCGACGTGCCGACGGTCGCGCCGACGCTCGCGACGATGATCGGGCTGGGCGTTGGCATCGACTACGCGCTCTTCATCGTCACCCGCCACAAGCTGCAGCTGCGCGACGGCATGGAGATGCGGGAGTCGATCGCGCGCGCGACCGCCACGGCGGGCGGCGCGGTGGTGTTCGCGGGCGTGACGGTCGTGATCGCGCTCTGCTCGCTCCTCTTCGCGGGCATCCCGCTGGT
>DASXAA010000261.1:0-30379 GCA_036407035.1 Thermoleophilaceae bacterium
TGGAACGGCGTCATGCCGGCGAGCGTGGCGAGCGCCCGCGGGCGGCTGCGGCGGTCGGCCTGCTGCACGGAGGAGGCGCCGATGCACACGAGCCGGCCGCCCGGCCGCAACAGCGACCAGCCCTTCTTGAAGCTGCGCCCGCCGATGCCGTCGAGCACGAGATCGAGCGGCCGCTCCGCGCCGGCGATCCGCCTCACCTCCTTGACGAAGTCCTGCGAGCGGTAGTCGATCGGATGGTCCACACCGAACCCGCGGACGGCGTCGTGCTTCGAGGCCGACGCGGTGCCGTACACCTCGGCGCCCGTGTGCTTCGCGATCTGGGTCGCCGCGATGCCCACGCCCCCGGCCGCCGCCTGCAGCAGGATCCGCTCGCCCCCCCGCAGGCCGCCGTACCGGATCAGTGCGGCGTAGGCGGTCGCGTAGACCACCGGCAGCGCCGCGCCCTGCTCGTAGCTCCAGCCGTCCGGCAGGGGGATCGTGGCGTCCGCCGAGGCCACGACCAGCTCGGCGTAGCCACCGAAGCGGCAGCCGCCCATCACCCGGTCACCCACGGCGAGCCCCTCCACGCCCAGGCCGAGCGACTCCACGTCGCCCGCGAACTCGTAGCCCACCACGCACGGCGGCTTCGGCGCGTCGGCGTAGAGGCCCGTGCGCGCCAGCAGGTCGGCGAAGTTGATCCCGGCCGCCCGCACCCGCACGCGCACCTGCCCGGGGCCCGGCTGCGGGTCCGGCCGCTCCTGCACCCGCAGCACGTCGGGCGGCCCGTGCTCGGTGATGACGAGCGCTCTCACGTCCGCTACAGGCGGTGGCAGTCGTCCACCGCGCGCTGGCGCTCCCGCACGAAGGACACCTTCACGGGGCCGGTCGCGCGCGTGGTGAAGGCCGATACGGCCACGGCCGGATACCTCGCTTGCGCGGCGGAGACGCAGCTGCGGTACCGCGATTCGAGCGCCAGGACGACGACCGACACGACGACGAGGACGATCGCCACGACGATGCCGATGCCGCCGAGGCGAGGCGGCAGTGGGCTTTGCATCGCTTCGTGGCCTCCTCCAGTAGAGCTTCGCCGAAGCCGTCGGGCCCGGCAAGGACGCGGTTAGTATGCCCGCACGATGACGGTGCGAGGGAGGTCGTCCAGGACTCGGACGAGCCGCCGGGGGGTCGTGGCGGGCCTCGTCCCCGTCTTGGCGGCGCTCCTCGTCGCGCCGCAGGCGGAGCTTGCGGCGGCCGATTCCGGACTGCCGACGCTTCCGAGGCGCGTTGCCGTAGTCGGTGCGGGGCAGGGAGCGCGCGCACTCGTTCCGCTGTGGTGTCCGGCCGAGCCTCGCAGCGGCTGTAGGGGCCGCCTGACGCTGACCGCCCGCCTCGGGTCTCCCTCCTCGCCCCGGCAGATCGGAGCGAGGGACTTCAGGGTGACGTGGCTCCGCAGCAGGTACGTGCCGGTGGCCATCAGCGGCGCCGCCCGCCGCGCGCTCGGCGAGCGAGGCCGCCTGTCCGTGGCCGCGACGATCACGGTGCCCGGGGGCTTCGCGCGCCGCGCCATCGTGCTGGTGCCGAGGGCCGAGCTGCGGAGGCGGGGCTCGCAGGGACCGAAGGGCGACGCTGGGCCCCAGGGACCGGTCGGGCCGCAGGGCGCCCAGGGAGACCCGGGGCCACAGGGTCCCGCAGGAGCCGCGGGCCCGCAGGGGGACCCAGGACCGACCGGGCCGGCGGGCCCGCAAGGTGACACCGGACCCGCCGGACCGCAGGGCCTCCAGGGCGACACCGGACCGGCCGGACCCGCCGGACCCCAGGGCCTCCAGGGCGACACCGGACCGGCAGGCGCACAGGGACCCCAGGGCCTCCAAGGCGACCCCGGCCCGACCGGCCCCGGAGGACCACAAGGACCCCAAGGCGACACCGGACCCGCAGGACCACAAGGCCTGCAAGGCGACCCCGGCCCGACCGGCCCCGCAGGACCACAAGGCCAGCAAGGCGACACGGGCCCGACCGGGCCACAAGGACCCCAGGGCATTCAAGGCGACGCCGGGCCGGCAGGCGCGACCGGGCCGGCAGGCGCGACCGGGCCGGCGGGGCCGGCGGGCGACACCGGACCCGCCGGACCGCAAGGACCGCAGGGCTTGCAAGGCGACCCCGGCCCGACCGGCCCCGAAGGGCCACAGGGCCTCCAGGGCGACACCGGCCCCGCCGGGCCACAGGGACCCCAGGGCATTCAAGGCGAACCCGGCCCCGCCGGGCCAGAAGGACCGCAAGGTCTCCAAGGCGACACCGGCCCCGCCGGGCCAGAAGGACCCCAGGGCATCCAGGGCGACCCCGGCCCCGCCGGCCCCGAAGGACCGCAGGGCCTCCAGGGCGACACCGGCCCGGCAGGCGCACAGGGACCCCAGGGCCTCCAAGGCGACACCGGCCCGACCGGACCGCAGGGACCGCAGGGCCCGGCCGGCCCCGCCGGGCCCGCCGGAGACACCGGGCCGGCCGGACCACAGGGACTGCCGGGGCCGCCGGGACCCGAGGGACAGCAAGGCCCGCAGGGCGACCCCGGCCCGGCGGGCGCGACCGGACCGGCGGGCGCGACCGGACCGGCCGGTCCCAGCGGCGCGACCGGTCCGGCCGGACCCCAGGGCCCGCAGGGAGTCCAGGGCGATCCCGGACCGGCCGGTGCCACCGGGTCTCAGGGTCCCGCCGGTTCTCAAGGCCCTCCCGGAGCGCAAGGGCCTCCCGGAACGCCAGGCTCCACCGGCGCACAGGGACCGCAGGGGCCCCAGGGACCGCAAGGACCGCAAGGAGCACAAGGGGCCCAAGGCCAGCCCGGCATCAGCGGGTACCAGGTCGTGACCAACACCTCCGCCAACGACTCGACCAGTCCGAAGTCGGCAACCGCCACCTGCCCGGGAACCAAGATCGCGATATCGGGCACCGGAGCGCTCACGGGCACCCTCACCGACGTGGCGCTGCAATCGATGCGGCAGTCCGCCTCGAACAACTGGATCGTCAGCGCGGCGGAGCTCGACGCCCAGGCGGGCAACTGGCAAATCACGGTCACAGCGATCTGCGTCAACGTGATCCCCTGAGCGCCGCCGCCGGCGCACCCGCCCCTGGCGATAAGGTGACCGTGGGAGGTTCAGCATGAGCACCGCGTCGAGCACGGCCGCTGACATCAAGGACTCGATCCTCGATGCCGTCGGCAACACGCCCCTGGTGCGCCTGTCGCGCATCGGCAGGGGCCTGAAGCCACAGCTCGTGGCCAAGGTCGAGGCGCTCAACCCAGGCGGCTCGATCAAGGATCGCGCCGCGATCGCGCTGATCGAGGCGGCGGAGCGCGACGGGCTGCTCAAGCCCGGCGGCACGATCGTGGAGCCCACGAGCGGCAACACCGGCACCGGCCTCGCGATCGCCGCCTCCCTCAAGGGCTACCGCGTGATCGCCGTGATGCCGGACAAGATGTCGAAGGAGAAGATCGACCTCCTGCGCGCCTACGGGGCCGAGGTGGTGGTCGCCCCGACCGACGTGCCGCCTGAGTCGCCGATGTCCTACTACCGCGTGGCCGACCGCCTGACCGAGGAGATCCCCGGCGCCTTCCAGCCGAACCAGTACAAGAACCCGGCGAACCCCGAGGCCCACTACCGCACCACCGGTCCCGAGCTGTGGCGCCATTCGGGCGGGCAGATCACCCACCTCGTCGCGGGTGTCGGCACCGGCGGGACGATCACCGGCGTCGGCCGCTACCTGCGCGAGCAGAACCCAGAGATCGTGATCGTCGGCGCCGACCCGGTCGGGTCGATCTACTCGAGCGGCGAGGTGAAGCCCTACCTGGTGGAGGGCGTCGGCGAGGACTTCTGGCCCGACACCTTCGACCCGTCGATCGTCGACCGCTACGTGACCGTCTCCGACAAGGACTCGTTCCTGACCACGCGCCGGCTCGCCGCCACCGAGGGCATCCTCGCGGGCGGCTCGTGCGGCCTCGCCGTCCACGCCGCGCTGGAGATCGCCCGCGAGGTGGACGACCCCGACGCGATGGTCGCAGTGATCCTCCCCGACGGCGGCCGCTCCTACCTCTCGAAGGTCTTCAACGACGCCTGGATGAACCAGTACGGCTTCCTCGAGCGGCCACCCGAGCCGAGCGTCGGCGACGTGCTGCGCCACAAGCACGACGAGGGCGAGATCCCGCCGCTCCTGACCGTGGAGACGAACGCCAAGGTGCGCGACGCGGTCGCGCTGCTGCACGAGCACCGCGTCTCCCAGCTGCCGGTGGTCTCCGGCCACGACCCCCACACGGTCGTCGGCTCGGTCAGCGAGCGCGGGCTGCTGCGCCACGCGATGGACGACCCCGCCCTGCTCGGCGCCGCGATCGTCGACGTGATGGAGCCGCCGTTCCCGGCGATGTCCGCCGGCGACGGCGTGCGCGAGGCGGTCGAGCTGCTCGCCGACAAGCGCGAGGCGCTGCTCGTGACCATGGACGGCCGCCCGGCCGGCATCCTCACCCGGGCCGACCTGCTCGAGTCGCTCGCTCGATGACGCGCCTGCCCGACGGCGCGCGCTTCGCCACCAGGGCGGTGCACGCCGGGCTCGAGCCGGACCCCTCGTACGGCTCGGTCATCCCGCCGATCCACCAGACCTCCACGTACGTCCAGCGCGCTCCCGGCGAGTTCGTGGAGGACTTCGACTACTCGCGCTCGGCCAACCCGACGCGCGCCGCCCTCGAACGGGCGCTGGGCGAGCTGGAGGGCGGGCTCGGCTCGGCCTTCTCGAGCGGCATGGCCGCCACCCACGCGCTGATCACCGCGCGGTGCCGCGCCGGCGACCACGTGGTGCTGCCGCACGACCTGTACGGCGGGACCTACCGGCTCGTGGACAAGGTGCTCGCGAACTGGGGGCTCGACTACACGATGGTCGACCAGACGGACCTCGCCGCGCTCGAGGGCGCGCTGCGGCCGAGCACGACGCTCGTGTGGGTCGAGACGCCGACCAACCCGATGCTGAACGTGGTCGACATGGCGGGGGTCGTGGAGCGCGCCGGCGGAGCGCTCGTGGCGGTGGACAACACGTTCGCCACGCCGGTGATACAGCGCCCGCTCGAGCTGGGCGCCGGCGCCGTCGTGCACTCGGCGACCAAGTACCTGGGCGGCCACTCCGACGTGGTCGGTGGAGCGGTCGTGGTCGCCGACCCCGGCCTGCACGAGCGCGTGCGCTTCGTGCAGAACGCGATCGGCGCGGTGCCCGGCCCGTTCGACTGCTTCCTCGTTCACCGCGGCCTGCGCACGCTCCACCTGCGGGTGGCGGCCCACGGCGAGAACGGCCGCGCCGTGAGTGAGTTCCTCGCATCGGCGCCGAGCGTGTCCGAGGTGCGCTGGCCCGGCTTTGGCGGCATGGTCTCGTTCCGCCACCCCGACGCCACCCGGATCGCGGCGGCGACGAGGGTGTTCTCGCTGGCCGAGTCGCTCGGCGGCGTGGAGTCCTTGATCGAGGTGCCGCAGGCGATGACGCACCAGTCGGTGGAGGGCTCGGACGCGGCTGTGCCGCCCGACCTGGTGCGCCTCTCGTGCGGCGTGGAGGCGGCCGAGGACCTGGTGGAGGACCTGCGTCAGGCGATCAGAGGCTGACGACGCGGCCCATCACGAAGCCGTCGCACGCCACGATGCGCTCGGCCACGGACTGCGGGATCGGACTGTCGGCGGTCACGATCATCACCGCGCCGCCCTCCCCTCCCTCCTCCTCCGGCCGGCGCCCGACCGCGGCGGAGATGATGTTGATGCCCTCGCCGCCGAACTCGGTCCCGACTCGGCCGAGCATGCCGGGCCGGTCCTCGTAGCGGAACACGGCGAGGTGGCGCTCCAGCTGGACGTTGAAGCGCGATCCCCACGCCTCGAGGAGGTGCGGGCGGTGCCGCTGCCCGAGCGTGGTGCCGGTCACGCGCGTGCGGCCCTCGCCGCCGACCACGGTCACCCGGACGAGATCGGTGAAGTCCCTCGCGGCCGCCGAGCTCGTCTCGGACACGGCGATCCCGCGCTCCTCCGCCAGGGCCGGCGCGTTCACGTCGTTCACGTCCTCCTCGATGTGGCCGCCGAGCACGCCCTTCAGCACCTGCACGGTCAGCAGCCGGGTATCGCGGTCGGCGATGCGGCCGAGGTACTCCACCTCAACCGCGTCGACCGAGCCGCCCTCCGCGAGCGCCACCGCCACGGCGCCGAGGTCGTGGGCGAGCGGCAGGAACGGCCCCAGCGCCTCGAGGTCCTCCGGCGCCACGGCCGGGACGTTCACGGCGCTCGTGACGACCCCGCCGGTCAGCGCCGCCACCACCTGCTCGGCCGCCTGGTAGCCGGCGCGGTCGGTGGCCTCGGCCGTGGAGGCGCCGAGGTGCGGCGTGACGACCACGTTGGAGTAGCCGAACAGCGGGTGCTCGGTCACGGGCTCCTCGCGGTACACGTCGAGCGCGGCGCCGGCCACCTTGCCGGAGTCGAGCGCGTCCTTCAGCGCGTCGTCAACCAGCAGGCCGCCGCGGGCGACGTTCACGACCCGCACGCCGTCCTTCATCTTCGAGAAGGCCGCGGCGTCGAGCCAGTCGCGCGTCTCGGCGTTCTGGGGCAGGTGGATGGTGATGAAGTCGGCCTGCGCGTAGAGCTCGTCGGACGTCGCCGCGCGCTCCACGCCGAGCTCGCGGAACCGCTCTTCGGCCACGTACGCGTCGAACGCGATCACGTGCATCCCGAATCCGAGCGCCCGCTGCGCTACGAGCTGGCCGATGCGGCCGAACCCGAGCACGCCGAGCGTCTTCTCGTACAGCTCCACGCCGCTGAACTTCGAGCGCTCCCACGCACCGCCGGTGAGCGACGCGTGCGCCTGCGGCACGCTCCGCGCCAGCGCCATGATCAGCGCCATCGTGTGCTCGGCAGCGGTGATCACGTTCGACTGCGGCGCGTTCGCCACGACCACCCCGCGCTTGGTGGCGGCCTCCACGTCCACGTTGTCCACGCCGACGCCCGCGCGCCCGACCACCTTCAGCCGCTCGGCGCGCTCGATCAGGCCGGCGGTCAGCTTGGTGGCGGAGCGGATCAGGATGCCGTCGAACTCGCCGATGCGGCGCTCGAGCTCGCCCTGCTCCCAGTCGGTGCCGACCTCCACCTCGAGGCCGGCGTCGCGCAGGAGCTGGACTCCCGGGTCGCCGACCTTCTCCTTGACGAGGACCTTCACGCGGGGGCGCCGGCCGGCACGCCCGCGTCGAGGAAGACCCGCTGAGCGGCCCCGACGCCCGTGCCCAGCTCGACCTCGTGGCCGAGCTCGCGCAGGGTCATCTCGAGCGCGGCGATCGTGAGCACCACGTCGAACGCGCCGTAGTAGCCGCAGTGGGCGATGCGGGCGATGCGTCCCTTGAGCCTGCCCTGGCCGCCGGCGATCGTGATGCCGAAGCGGTCGCGCATCACCTTCGGCACCTGGGCGCCGTCGATCGCGTCGGGCAACCTGATGGCGGTGGCCACGTTGGCCTCGTCGTCCTCGGGCCCGAGCAAATCGAGGTCCAGCGCCTTCGTGGCGGCGCGGGTCGCGCGGCCGAGCAGGCGGTGGCGCTCGTATACCTGGTCGAGGCCCTCCTCCTCGATCATCCCGAGCGCGACGTCGAGCCCCTTCACGAGGCCGACCGCCGGCGTGAACGGGCTGTCGGGCGGGTCCTTTCGCTGGCCCTCGAGCGTGAGCTGCCAGTCGAAGTAGAGGCGGCGACCATGGGTCGCCGCGGCGCGCTCGAGCGCGGCCGGGCCGGCGCTCGCGAAGGCGAGGCCGGGCGGCGCCATCAGCGCCTTCTGCGAGCCCGTGACGACCACGTCGATCCCGTGCTCGTCCTGGTTGATCGGGATCGCGCCGACGGCGGAGACGGCGTCGGCGGCGATCAGCGCGCCGTGGGAGTGGGCCACGTCGGTAAGCGCCTTGAGGTCGTTGACGATGCCGGTGGACGTCTCCGACAGCGTCGTGAAGACGAGCTCCACGCCCTCGTTCTCGCCGAGCACGCGGTCGAGCTCGGCGGGGTCGATCTTGCTGCCCCACTCGGTCTCGAAGTGCACGGTCTCGGCGCCATAGGCGTCGCACAGCTCCGCCCAGCGCTCGCCGAACTTGCCGCACGAGGCGACGACCGCGGGCTCGCCGGCGCGGACCAGGTTGGCCACGGCCGACTCCATCGCGCCCGAGCCGGAGGCGGCGAACATGAGCACCTCGTTCTCGGTCTGGAAGAGCGGCTTCAGCCGCTGCAGGCTGCGCGCGTAGACCTCCACGAACGCGGGCGCCCGGTGGTAGACCATCGGCTCCGCCATCGCCAGCGACACGGCCGGCGGCAGCGGGGTCGGGCCGGCAGTCATCAGATACTGCTTCAGATACGGATTCGCCATCGGACGGGCGAGGATAGCTAGCTCAGGAGCCGGATCACCCCACGTACGAGCGGGATGCCGATCCGCAGCGCCGACGTGATCCCCGACGAGTCGTTGAAGAAGTCGTCGCCGCTGCCGCCGCCGCTGCCCGAGTCGCCGTCCACGTCGTTGCGGAAGTCCTCGTCCGTCGCGTACTTGATCCAGAAGAAGGCCCACGCGGCGGTCGAGAGCGTGGCGAGCACGAGCATGATGATGCTGCTGATGAACCCGGCCTGGGCGAGGCCCTTGTGCTTGCGCGTCTCGCCCTCCCTGACGCGCCGCTTGCCGCGGATCGAGTAGATCAGCCCGGCGACGGCGCAGGCGATCGAGACGATCGAGGAGAGGCCGAACGTGAACAGCCAGAGCCCGATCGAGACCATCGCGAGGACGAAGCCGGCGACGGCCGAGCCGTTGTCGGGCTCCTTGGGGTAGGCCCAGCCGGGCGCCGCCGGGTAGCCGGGCGGGGGCGGCTGCCAGCCGTACCCGGGTGGCGGCGGCGGGGGTTGCTGCTGCTGCCAGCCGTAGCCGGGCGGAGGCGGCGGCTGCTGCTGCTGGTACTGCGGCGGATAGGCCGGCTGCTGGTAGGGCTGCTGCGCGGCCGGCTGCGCCTGCGGCGGCGGAGGGGCCGGCGGCGGCGCGCCCAGGTCGGGCTCCGGTCCCGGCGGCTCCGGCGGCAGAAAGCCCCGCTGCTCGCCCTGCTCCATCTCAGAACTCCTGGTCGATCCAGTCCATCATCGAGCGCAGCTCGCGCCCCTCGCGCTCGACCTGATGGCCCTTCTGCTCGGCGCGCATGCGCTGGAAGTTCTCCTGGCCGGCCTTGTTCTCGGCGATCCACTCGCGGGCGAAGTCGCCTGACTGGATCTCGGCGAGGATCTCCTGCATCGCCTGGCGGGTCGGCTCGCCGACGATCCGCTTGCCGCGCGTGAGGTCGCCGTACTCGGCGGTGTTCGAGATCGAGTAGCGCATGCCCGAGATGCCCTTCTCGTACATCAGGTCCACGATCAGCTTCATCTCGTGGAGGCACTCGAAGTAGGCGAGGCGCGGGTCGTAGCCGGCGTCCACGAGCGTCTCGTAGCCCGCCCGCACGAGCTCGGTGAGCCCGCCGCAGAGCACGGCCTGCTCGCCGAACAGGTCGGTCTCGGTCTCGTCCTTGAAGGTGGTCTCGATCACGCCCGCCCGCGTGCAGCCGATGCCCCTGGCGTAGGCGAGCACGAGATCGCGCGCGTTGCCGCTGGCGTCCTGGTGCACCGCCATCAGGCCCGGCACGCCGTTGCCGTCCACGAACTGGCGGCGCACGAGGTGGCCGGGCCCCTTGGGGGCGACCATCCCAACGTCCACCTCCGGGCCGGGATCGATCTGGCCGAAGTGGATGGAGAAACCGTGGGCGAACATCAGGAGGTTGCCGGGCGCGACGCCGTCGGAGATGTCGGACTCCCACGCCTCGGCCTGCTTCTCGTCGGGCAGCAGCACCATCACGACATCGCCCCGGCTGGCGGCGTCGGCCACGGACTCCACGCGCAGCCCCTCGCCGCGCGCCTTCTCGACCGAGTCCGATCCCTCGCGCAGGCCCACGACGACCTCGACTCCCGAGTCCTTCAGGTTGAGCGCGTGGGCGTGGCCCTGGGAGCCGTAGCCGAGGATGGCGACGGTCTTGCCGTCGAGCTTCGAGAGGTCTGCGTCCTTGTCGTAGATCATCGGCGGGGGACGATACCCACCCCCAGGTGTGGCTCGCCGCCACCTCGGTGCCGCCGCGGCACCCGCAGGGTGGCTTCCGCTCCGCCCCGCCGCCGCGCACGCTCGCGGCATGAGGACATTCGCCATATCGATCATCGTCGCAGCGACGCTCGCCGTCGCCGCGACCGGCGCACATGCGGCCCGCTACGAGTACCGCACACCCGCGGAGCCACGCGCGCAGGGAGCGTCCTGCCCGAAGGGGTTCGTGACCGGGCGCATCGACGACACCCGCTGCTTCCGGAAGTGCCGCGACGGCTTCGAGCTGCTCGTCCACACCGCCGGCGGCGCGAGGGGCCCGGCCTTCTGCGTCCCCGCGCGCGACTCGAAGCTCTGGTACCGCGTGCGGCTGGAGGCGACCGAGCTCGAGGAGTCGGAGACCGGCAAGGTCAGCAGCCTCGAGACCCATAGCTGGACGTTCACGTCGCTCGGCGCCACGCTCCTGTTCCGCCAGTGCAGTGTGGTCGACACGCCGCTCGAGCCCGACGACGCGCGTGTGCTCCACGGCGTGTCGTCCCGCATTCCGTGCCGGCGCCAGGAGCGCGCGCTGGGCGTGGAGCTGCTCGAGGACGCCTCGTTCGCCACCAACGGGAAGCTCGTGGGCGGCCCGTACAGGTTCACGGAGACGGGGCGCACGCCGCCCTCGACCTCGTGGATCGACAGCCACGGCCGCCGCAAGAGCCGTCCGTGCGGGCCGCCGCCGAACGTGAGCGGGGTGAATGCCGCGAAGGTCAAGGGGAGCGGCTTCATCGCGACGAGCGATCGCTCCGCGCTGATCGGCGGGCTCGACGTCAGGTCCAGCGCGTTCGGGCCGGTGACGTACGTGACGCAGGCGATCCTGTGCCCGCCACCCGACCCCGACGCCCAGCCCGACAGCATCGTGATCCCGAACAGGCCGGCGGTCGTCGAGACCAAGGTGCGCGGCTACGCCGTCGGCACCCAGCTCGGAACCGAGATGAAGCTCGACCTCGGCTCGAAGTTCGGCCGCAGGCGGATCGTCGAGGAGGAGCCGCTCAGCCAGACGGTCGGCGGCACGCTGACCCGCTTCGGCAAGTTCAAGCTCGTCCTCGTCAAGTGCCGGAAGCAGAGGCTGCTGGAGGGCGACGCCTGCAGGGCCGCCTAGCCGAGCAGGCGCGTGCGCAGCAGCTTGCCCGCCGCGTTGCGCGGCAGGGAGTCCACGAGCTCGATTCGCTTCGGGACCTTGTGGGCTCCCAGCCGCTCGCGACACCAGGCGGTGAGCTGCTCGGCGTCCGTCCGGCCGCGCACCACCACGAACGCAGTGACCGCCTCGCCCCACTCCGGGTCCGGCGCGCCGGTCACGCCGGCGTCGACGACCGCCGGGTGCTCGAGCAGCGCCTCCTCCACCTCGATCGGGCTGACGTTCTCGCCGCCTGTGACGATCATCTCCTTCAGGCGCCCCTCCACGTGCAGGCGGCCGGCGGGGTCGATGCGGCCGCGGTCGCCGGTGTGGAGCCAGCCGTCCCGCGCCAGGGCGCCGCGCGAGACCATCGGCCCGCGCACGAGGATCTCGCCGTCGTCGCCGATGCGGAGCTCCGCTCCGGGCAGCGGGACCGCCGCGCGGCGGCCGGGCGGCGCGGTGGCGATCTGCGAGGCCGTCTCCGTCATGCCGTAGGTCGGGCACATAGGGAGGCCCGTCTCGGCGGCCCAGTCGAGCAGGTCCTGCGGGATCGGGCCGCCGCCGAGCAGCGCGGCGCGCAGCCGGGGCGCCCGCTCGAGCCCGGCGTCCCGCAGGCGCCCCAGCATCGTGGGGACGAGCGAGGCGAGCGTGGCGTCGCCGAGGGCGTCCTTCACGCGCGTTGCGTCGAAGCGCTCGTGAAGCACCGCGGTGGTCGCGTAGATCGCGGAGCGCAGCAGCACCGCGAGCCCGCCCACGTGGTGCACGGGCAGCGGCGAGAGCCAGCTGTCGTCCGGCTCGACGCCCAGGTTCTCGGCCGACGCGGTCGCGCTCGCGTGGTGGTTCGCGTACGTGAGCTCCACCGGCTTCGCCGCACCGGTCGTGCCGGAGGTGTGGATGATCGTGTGGACGGCGTCGGGGTCGATGCGGCGGCGCAGCTCCACGTCCGCCTCGAAGCCGTCGAGCGGCGCGTCGACGGTGAGCGCCGCGTGCACCCGCAGCGGCGCGCGCGGGTCGAGCGGCACCAGCACGGCGCCGAGCCGCGGCAGCGCGTGCAGCAGCTCGGCGAAGGCGAGCCCGGGCGGCAGTGTCGTGGCGACGCGATCGCCCTCCCCCACGCCGAGCGCGGCGACGCGCCGTGCGGTTCGCGATGCGGCGGCGTCCAGCTGCGCGTACGTGAGCGCGTCGCCACGGGCGACCACGGCCGGGTGGTCGGGACGGCGCTGCGCCGCGCTCCTGAGCCAGTCATCCACGGCGAGGAGGGTAGGCTCCGGGGCCGAATGGCGACGACTGAGCAGGATGCGCGGGACCGCTGGGCCGAGGAACAGGGCCGGCGCGAGATCAGGCCGGGGGCCGACTGGACTGGCGCCGGCGAGTACGAGGACATCCGCTACGAGACGGCGGAGGGGATCGCGAAGATCACGATCGACCGTCCAGAGGTGCGCAACGCCTTCCGCCCGGAGACGCTGATCGACATCTCGGACGCGCTCGAGCGCGCGCGCGAGGACGAGTCGGTCGGCGTGGTGATCCTCGCGGGCGAGGGGCCGCTCGCGTTCTGCTCCGGCGGCGACCAGCGCGTGCGCGGCGACACCGGCTACGTGCCGGGCGGCGCGAAGGTCGGTCGCTTCCACGTGACCGACCTGCACGTGCAGATGCGCCGCCTGCCGAAGCCGGTGATCGCGATGGTGGCCGGCTACGCGGTCGGCGGCGGCCACGTGCTGCACGTGGTGTGCGACCTCACGATCGCGGCCGACAACGCCCGGTTCGGGCAGACCGGTCCGCGCGTGGGCAGCTTCGACGGCGGGTTCGGCGCGAGCCTGCTGGCCGCGCAGGTCGGCCCGAAGAAGGCCAAGGAGATCTGGTTCCTCTGCCGCCGGTACACCGCCGAGGAGGCGCTGGCGATGGGGCTCGTCAACACCGTGGTGCCGCTCGAGGAGCTCGAGGAGGAGACCGTGCGGTGGTGCCGCGAGATGCTTCAGCTGTCGCCCTTCGCGCTGCGGCTCCTGAAGGCGAGCTTCCACGCTTCGGAGGACGGCTTCGCGGGGATCCAGCAGCTGGCCCACGACGCCAACCTCCTCTTCTACGCGAGCGACGAGGCGCGCGAGGGCCGTGAGGCCTACAAGGAAAAGCGGCGTCCCGACTTCGGGAAGTTCCCCCGCCGGCCTTGAGCCCGCTGCGGCTCTGGCTGGTCGCCGCCCGGCCACGCACGCTGCCCGCGGCGGTCGCGCCGGTGCTGGTGGGCACGGCGCTGGCGGGCTCGGAGGACGTGTTCCGGCCGCTCGCGTTCGTCGCCGCGCTGGTCGGGAGCATCTTCATCCAGATCGGGACGAACCTCTCGAACGACTACTCCGACGCCCGCCGCGGCGCCGACACCGAGGACCGCCTCGGCCCGGTGCGCGTGACCGCGGGCGGCCTGATGCCGCCGAAACGCGTGCTCGTCGGAACCTACGTGGCGTTCGGCGTGGCGGTGGCCGCCGGCTTGTATTTGGCAGCGATCGCCGGGTGGCAGCTGCTGGTGGTCGGCGCGGCGTCGATCCTCGCCGGCGTGCTGTACACGGGCGGGCCCCGCCCGTACGGGTACGAGGGGCTCGGTGAGGTGTTCGTGTTCCTGTTCTTCGGCGTGGTGGCGGTGGTCGGCTCCTACTTCGTGCAGACCGAGGACCTGCGCTGGGAGGCGTTCGCGCTCTCGGTACCGGTCGGGCTGCTCGCGGCGGCGATCCTGGTGGTGAACAACGTGCGCGACATCGACACCGACCGCCGCGCCGGCAAGCGGACGCTGGCGGTAAAGCTGGGGCGCGGCGGGGCGCGGCGGCTGTTCGCCGCGATGGTCGTGGTGGCCTTCCTCGTGCCGCCGGCGCTCGTTGGCGCGCTCTCGTTCTGGCTGCTGCTGGTGCTGGCCGCGCTGCCGCTCGCGCCCCCCCTGATCCGGACGGTCCTCACCCGCACCGACGGCCCGGCACTGAACGGGGCGCTGGCCGGCGCCGGCCGGCTGCTCGCGGTGTTCTCGGTGTTGCTGTCCGTCGGCATCCTGCTCTCGTGAAGCGCTCGCTGCTGCGCCTGTCAATCCCGTTCCGCCGGCCGTACGTGACGTCCTCCGGCGTGGTCAGCGAGCGCGAGCTCGTGCTGCTGCGGCTCGAGTCGAACGACGGCGTGGTCGGATACGGCGAGGCCGCGCCGTTCGAGCCGTACGACGGCGTGCCGCTCGAGCGGGCGATCGCGGCCCTGAGCGGCGGCGGCGGGCGGCGGCCGCCGCAGGCGCGCGCGGCCGAGGAGATCGCACGGCTGGACCTCCAGGCGCGCGAGGAGGGCCGCGCGCTGGCCGACCATCGCAAGGACGCGCTGCCGGTGAACATGACGCTGCCGGCGGGACCGCCCGAGGAGGTTGCCGAGCGTGCGCGCGAGGGACTGCGGGACGGATACGCGTGCTTCAAGCTGAAGGTCGGCCTGCCGGACGACCCCGACCGGGTGGCCGCAGTGCGCGAGGCGGTCGGGCCGTGGCCGGCGCTGCGGGTGGACGCCAACGGTGCCTGGTCGGTCGACGAGGCGGTGCGCTCGATCCGGGCGATGGAGGGCGCGGACCTCGAGTTCGTGGAGCAGCCCTGCCGCAGCCTGCGGGAGCTGGCCGAGGTGCGCCAGCGCGTGTCCACCCCGCTGGCGGCCGACGAGTCGGTGGCGAACCTGCGCGACGTCCGGCGCGCGGTGGAGCTGGAGGCGTGCGACGTGGTGAACGTCAAGCTGGCCGGCTGCGGCGGGTTCAAGCCCGCCCGCGAGGCATTGCGCGAGGCGCGCGCCCACGGCCTGGCGGCGTTTCTGTCGAGCACGCTCGACGGTCCATGGGGAATCGCGGCCGCGCTGCAGCTGGCGGCCGCCGAGGACCTGACACTCGCGTGCGGCCTGGCGACGATGGAGCTGTTCGACGCCCGCATCGCGAGCGCGCTGGCGGCGCCCCACAAGGGCACGCTGCGGGTACCGGCGGGCCCGGGCCTCGGCGTGGAGATCGCCGAGGAGGAGCTGGCAGAGGTGGTGGTGGAGGAGCTGGCGGCGTAGCGGGCGCGCCGGGCGGTGGCTCGCCCGGTTTGGCGGCGGGACGTGACCGCGCTTGGGCTGGGGAAGGGTGACCCCGTCCTGGAGGTGGCGCCGGGGGGTGATGTCGACTTATGGGTGCTATAGCACCCCAATGTCGACATCAGCGGGCGAAAGCGCAATCGCATGGTTGCGAGTCACCCCCCTGGTTGCCCCCGGCGGCGTTCGAGGAGCGGGCCACCCGCCGAGCGACGGCGCGGCCGGCCGGCGCGACGGCGCGGCCGGCCGGCGCGGCGACGCGGCCGGCCGGTGCGACGGCGCGGGGCGCTACTCCAGCCCGTCCAGGAACTCCTCCACCACCCGCGCCACCTCGTCGGGGCGCTGCAGGTGCGCCGCGTGCCCCGCCTCCTCCACGATCGCCGCGCGGCCCTTCGGCGCCGTCGCGGCGATTCGCTCGGCGGCCCGCTTGTAACCCGGGTCGCGCGCCCCCGCGATCGCCAGCAGCGGCAGGTCTAGCTGCTCCAGCTCGTGCCACACCGGGTCGAGCGCGCCCTGCCCGGCGGTCCGCAGGAGCAGCGCCAACTCGCGCGGGTCGTGTGAGAGCCGGCCCGGGCGCTGGCGCTCGATCAGCGCCTCCGACTGGTCCGCGAACATCGGCTGGCGCTCCCAGAGCGCGACCACGTCCTGGATCGACATCACCTCGATCCAGGCCGCGAACTTCTCGTCGTCCTCGCGCCGCGCGCTGCGCGCGGCCGGCTCGTCGAGACCGGCGGTCGAGCCCACCGTGACCAGCCCCCGGAAGCGGTCCGGCGCCCGCAGCACGGCCCGCAGCGCCAGCCGCCCGCCGAGCGAGTAGCCGACCAGCACGCCGCCCTCGCCGGCGAACGCGATCTCCTCCAGCCGGCCCTCGCAGGTGTGCTCGCGGTGCTCGAGCAGGACGCTCGGATAGCGTTCGCGCAGGAGCGCCGCGACCGGCTCCCAGGCCTCACCGCGCTGCATGAAGCCCGGGATGAAGATCACTCGCGCGGCAGCCATCGCGAGCACATGATCCCTATCAACCGCACCTACGCGCCGCTCCAGGCCCTCGTGGAGGAGCTGGCGCGCTGCGGGCTGCGCCATGCGGTCACCTGTCCCGGCTCGCGCAACGCGCCGCTGATCCTCACGCTCGCCGCGCAGGACGGCGTCGAGGCGATCTCCGCGCTCGACGAGCGGGCGGCGGGCTTCCTCGCCCTCGGGATCGCCAAGGCGAGCGGCCTGCCGGTGGCGGTCACGTGCACCTCGGGTACTGCGGCCGCAAATCTCCATCCCGCCGTCGCCGAGGCGCGCGAGTCGCGCGTGCCGCTGCTCGTGCTGACCGCCGACCGGCCGCCCGAGCTGCGCGACGTGGGCGCCGGCCAGGCGATCGACCAGCTCGACCTCTACGGCCGCGCCGCCAAGTGGTTCGTGGAGGTGGGCAACCACGAACCGGGCCGCGACAGCGCCGTGCACCACCGCGCGCTCGCCTGCCGCGCCTGGTGGACCGCCGCCGGCGGGCGGCCCGGCCCGGTGCACCTCAACTTCCCGCTGCGCGAGCCGCTCGCGCCGATCCCCGAGGAGCTCGACCCCGCCGACTGGCAGGGCCGGCCGGACGGCCGGCCGTGGGTCGAGGTGCGCGAGCACGCGAGCGCGCCCCACGCCGACGACGTGCAGGCGGTCGCGCGGCGGATCGCCGCGGCGCCGCGCGGCGCGATCGTGTGCGGCCCGACGACCGACGATATCGCCGACCCGGCCGCCCGGCTCGCCGCCGAGGCGGGCTGGCCGCTGCTCGCCGACGCGACCTCGGGCGTGCGCTGCGGCGACCACGACCGCTCGTGCGTGGTGGCCCATTACGACCTGCTGCTGCGCTCGGAGCCGTTCGCGGCCGGCCACGCGCCCGATCTGGCGTTGCGCGTGGGCGACACCCCCACCTCCAAGCCGCTGCGCGCCTGGCTCGCCCGCGCGCCGCAGGTCGTGATCGACCCGCACGCCGCCTGGCACGAGCCCACCCGCGAGGCCGAGACGATGCTCCACGCCGCGGCCGCGCCGGCGCTCGACGCGCTCGCCACCGCGCTGGAGATGCGCACGAGCGAGCGGGACCCCGGCCCGCTTCGCTCCTGGCGCGAGGCCGACGCGACCGTCGCGCCCGCGCTCGCCGCCGCGCCCGACCCGTTCGAGCCGAAGATGCTCGCGGCGCTCGAGCCCGCGCTGCCGGAGGACGCCCTCGTCTGGGTCAGCTCCTCGATGCCGGTGCGCGACGTGGAGTCGTGCTTCCCGCAGTCGGCGAAGCCGCTCCGCTTCCTCGCCAACCGGGGCGCGAACGGCATCGACGGCGTGGTCGCGTCCGCCGCCGGCGCCGCGCTCGCCACCGGCCGCCCGACGTTCCTCCTGACCGGAGAGCTGGCCCTGCTCCACGACCTGGGCGGCCTGCTTGCGGCCGCCCGCGCCGGCATCCCGCTCACGATCGTCTGCCTCAACAACGGCGGCGGCGGCATCTTCGACTTCCTGCCGGTGGCCGAGCACGCCGAGGCCGCCGCGTACGAGGCCCACGTGGCGACCCCGTCACCCGTCGAGCTCGAGCGGGTGGCCGCGCTGGCGGGCCTGGCCCACCGCCCGGCCTCCACACCCGACGAGCTCCGTGCCGCGGTCGGCGAGCCCGGCCTCGTCGAGGTCCGCACCGACCGGGCGGCGAACGTGCGCGAGCACCGCGCCCTCGCCGAGCGGGTGGCGGCGGCGATCGGCGAGTAGACGGCCGTTCTCCGCCAACCGTCCTATCGAGGTGCCCTCCTGGGACGCCTAAGTAGGACTGTTCCGAAATCCCGCGCGCTACGGGACCGCCGGCCGCGTGCCCTCGAGCCCCGTCGGCCCCGGCACGAGCGGGGCGCGACCGCGGCGCAGGTGCGGGAACTTCTCGTGCTGGAACAGCTGCGGCGGCGCCACGAAGCACGGCGGCGCCGCGGTCTCGCCGGAGCCCGAGGCGTCCCGCTTCTCGCCGCCGCTCGGGTCGCAGTCGAAGCTCTCGATCGCGCCCAGCGGGATCGCCCGCACGTACGCGTTCGGGGCCGTGTAGGCGTTGGCGCGCTCCCACGGCGGGCGGCGGGTGCGCCGCTGGAGCGAGCGGCCGTCGATCACCGCGACCTGCGGCAGGTAGTGCTCCACTCCTCCGCGGCCCGAGTAGCCACCGGCGCCGTTGCCGGCCAGCGCGGCGGCCGGGAGGCTCAGGAACTGCGCGAAGCGCAGCTTCGAGTATCCGAGATACGACAGGATCGGGTTGGCCTGCTGGAGGAAGCCGTGCGTGGCGGTGAGGAGCGGCTCCGCGCCCTCGACCACGCGGTCGGCGGCAGGCACGCCGGTGCGCGCGGCCTGCACGAGAGGATGGACGTCGCGGAAGAGACGGGTCAGGTCGGGCGACAGGTCCCCGAGGTCCCGCAGCGTCGGCCCGAGGTCGCGCGCCGGCCCGGCCAGCTCGCGCACGAGCGGGTCGGTGTTGCGCGAGAACGCCTCGAGCCGCTGCACGGTGGCGCGCGTCTCGCGCAGGAAGGTCGGGAACACGTGGAAGGTCTCGGCGAGCGACTCGTCCCGGGACGCGAGCGCGCCGAACGTCGCCTCGCCGTTCCGGATCAGGCCGCCCAGCTGCTCGTCCTGGGCCGAGATCGCGTCGAACACGCGCCCGGTGTTGCGTACCAGCCGCTTGAGCGCCAGCTCCTGCTCGTCGAGCGGGCGCAGCAGGTCCGCGCCGCCCTCGAAGAACGGCGCCAGGTTCCCGATCGAGTCGTTCAGGTCGCGCGCGTAGTCGCCACCGGTGGCGATGCCCGCCTCGCGGATCCAGTCGCGGAAGTTCTGGCGCGTCCGCTCGTCGAAGATCTTGAAGATCTCGTCGAGCTCGACCGTGTCCTGCACCTGCGAGTTCGGCAGCGTGCCGCCGTCGGGCAGGTTGCCGGTGCGCTTGTCGCCGGGGGTCAGCTCCACGTACGTCTCGCCGAGCAGGCTCTTGCTGCGCAGGATCGCGCGCGTGTTGCGCGGGATCGGGGCGAAGTGCGAGTCGAGCTCGAGCGTCGCCAGCGTGCGCCGGCCGCCGGGCGCGAGCTCCTTCTCCTTGACCTTGCCGATGTTCACGCCGGCCATGCGTACGTCGGCCTCCTGCACGAGCAGCGACGCCTCCGGGAACGCGACCTTGACCCTGTAGCCCTTCGGGTGCAGCGGGATCGTTCCGCCGAAGGCGATCCAGAGGAACAGCAGCAGGCCGAAGACGGACAGCGTGAATCCGACCATCGCGAACACCCGGCCGGGAGTGGGGGCGCTCTTGTTCATGGGCCCCCGGTCGGCAGCGCGTTGAAGTTGCAGGACCCGAACTGCGACTGCATGAACGTGTCGAGCGGGCTGCCGGGCTGGATGACCCCGCCGGGGCCGCCGAGCAGCTGGTCGACGAGGGCGGGGTTCTCGGCGCCCACCTGGGAGAGCACGGACCCGATCAGGCCCGTGATCAGCGCGGCCGGCAGGCCGCAGATCGTCACCCGCCGCCACGGCCCCTGGGCGTCGGCGGTGGAGAACAGCGACACGCCGTTCTGCGCCGTCCACGCGAGCCAGTACAGGTAGCCCTCCTGGCGGGCGAGCTGCTGCTGGAGCGACTTGCCGTCGAGGGACTCCGCGCCTCCCGGGTTGTAGGCGCCGATGTTGAAGAAGCGGTTCAGCTCGCGGGTCGCGTCGCTCAGGTCCGGCGCGGCGCGCGAGGTGCCCTTCGCGGCCACGCGCAGGTCGTCCGTCCAAGGCCGTGCCGCGCGCACGAACGGCCGGATCTGGGTGCGAAGGGCGGGCTCCGTGTCCCGCAGGAACGGCGTCAGGGCCGCGTTCGTCGCGGGCAGCTTCCGGATCGGCGGCCGCAGCGACTCGAGCGACGGCTTCAGCGCGGCCGCGAACCTGTCGACCTTGTGCAGCGTGCTCTCCGACGCGCGCAGCGCGCCCGGCAGGCGCGCCACCGAGGTCTCGATGCCCCGGTTCTCGCGGGCCAGCGAGTCGAACACCGCGTGCGACGAGTCGACCAGCCGGCGCAGCTCGTCGGGGCGGCGCCCCACGTGGTGGATCAGCAGGCTGTACTCGTGGACCAGGGACTTGAGCGCGTGCCGCCGCCGGGCGGTGGCGCGCGTGACGCGGGCGAGGTCGCGGTGGAGCGGCTCGAGGCGGCGGAACACCTCGCGCAGGTCGGCGCCGCGGCCGCGCAGCCCCTTGCCCGCGCCCGCGACCAGGAGCTTGAGGTAGTCGCGCGTGTCGCGGTCGAGCGCGGCGTAGATCTCGTCGGGGTCGATGTCGGGCGCGGAGTTGGCGAGCGGGATGTGCCCGCCGGCCGGGATCACGCGCCCGGTGCCGGGGCTCACCTCCACGAACATGTCCTTGAGGGCCGTCTTCGGGCGCAGCAGCGCGGTGGCGTCCTCGCGGATCAGGTTGCGGTACCTGTGCTCGATCTGGAGCTCGACGAGCGCGTGGCCGTCCTCGAGCTTTACGTCGCCGATCTTCCCGACCTCCACTCCGGCCACCCGCACGGTCTGGCCCTGGCCCGGCTGGACCGCCTGGGCGTTCTCGAGCTCGAGCTCGATGTTCTTCGGCGCCGCCTCGATGATCGGGAAGCGCAGCCGCTGGCCGTGCAGGATCACGCCGCCGATGCCGACCGCGAGCACGAGCAGGCCGACGATCGCCAGGAAGTCGCGCAGGTGGGCGCGGATCGCGCGCTTCATCGCCGCGCCGCCTTCCTGATCGCGGACTCGAGCCGGCGCCTCATACTCGCGGTGTTCGCGGCCGCGGCGCCACCGCTGATGCCGAACGCGGACGCCGGGCCGCTCGGCGCCTGCAGGTTCGGCGGGTCCTGGGTCTCGCACGGCACGTCCGGGCGGTGCTGCGGCGGCGTGTTCGGGTTCGGCGGCGGGCCCGGCTCGATGCGCCCGATGCCGAGGTTCACGGGGCTCACTGCCTGCACGTGGAAGACCGGCGTGTTGGCGTCCGCCACGCGGCTCTCGCCGGCGAGCCCCACGAACGCGCGCATGAACTGCCTGCGCGCCTCCTGGCCGGAGTTGCCCGACTCGATGCTCGGTATGCCCGACTCGGCGAACGGCACCAGCACGTGGTTCGTGCAGGACGACAGTGCGCGCGCCTGCTTCAGCAGCGGGACCAGCCGCTGGTTCAGCTGCACGAGGCTCGGGACGGCCTGGCGCAGGTCGGCCGCGAGGCCCTGCAGCTCGTCCTCCTGGACCAGGCCGCGGGCCTGGCGGATCCACGGGATCGCGGCGTCGAGTGTCGCCACGGAGGAGCGCACGCCCGGCAGGGCCTCGCGCGCGAACACCCGCAGCGTCGGGAGCGCGCCGTTCAGCCGCGCGAGCGCGGGATCTGCGGCGCGAAGCGTGTCGCGCAGCGCGGGCACGGAGGCCTCGAGCGCCGAGTCCTGGCGCGCCAGCGCCCCGGCGACCGTGTTCAGGTCGGTCACCAGGTCCTTCAGCTCCTCCGGGTTGGCAGACAGCGCCGCGAACGTGCGCGCCTGGCCGCGCATGAGCCGCGGCACGTCGGTGGCGGGCCGCTCGCCGAGCAGCGCGTCGTTAGTCAGCGCGGTGTAGCGGTAGGCCGGGGCGAAGTACGGGATCGCGCGGTTCAGCGCTTCGGCGCCGCCGTGCCCGAGCGCCTCCGTGCCGTACTCGTGGAGCGCCGTCTGGAGGTCGAAGCGCACGTCGCTTTCGAGCACCGAGAGGATCTCGGGCAGGGACACCGCGGTGGACGTCTGGCCGATCTTCACGGTCGCGCCGTCGTCCAGCGTGTCCGCCGACGGCGACCCGGGCTGGAGGTCGACGAAGAAGTTGCCCTCGAGCAGGATGCGCGGGCGCACCTGCAGGCGGGCGTCGCTGTGGAGCGGCAGCGCGTCGTCGCGCAGCTGCATCGTGACCTTCGCGGCGCCGGTGTCGCCGGCCGGCTCCACCTTCGTCACCCTGCCGACGTCCACGCCGGCGATGCGGACCGGCGAGCGCGTCTGCAGGTTGCGCGCGTCGCGGAAGACCGCGTGCAGCTCGTACGGGTTCGAGAACGGGTTCGCCTTCGTGAACCCGAAGTACGACACGACCGCGAGCACGACGAGCGCGAGCACGCCGGCCCTGAACGGGGACATCCCTCGCTCCCACATCAGGGCACGTCCTTCAGGTTGCGGATGCCGAGCCTGCGCGCGGTGTAGGTGCCGCCCGCCAGGCCGGGTGTGTTCGAGTCCACGACCACGTGGCTGCCGCCTCCGATGAACCCGCCCTCGGAGGTGTCGGGCGGATAGCGCCCGCCCGTGACGAGCCTGAACGGGTAGCCGGTCTGGCCGCTCTGGCAGTCGGCGCGGCCGCCCTTGTCGATCGCGGGGCCGCCGTACTGCGTGTGGAGCGCCTGCTGGATCGGCGTGCCTTGCGGGTCCTTGTCCACAGGCACGTCGACCGGGTGGGTCGACTCGGTCGACGAGAGCGTGTTCTGCTGCGTCAGGTCGGGCAGCTTCGCCAGGATCCGCTCGCTCGTCCCGCCGGCGACGGTCGAGGACATGTGCGTGCCGAGCGGGGTGAAGAAGTAGGTCAGGTAGTTGCAGACCGTCTGGTAGGGCGCGACGAACTCCACGCCCGGGCGGGTCAGCTGCACCGCCTTGCGCAGGTCGCGCAGGCCGAGCAGCGTGTTCGGGTTGTCGCCGAGGTCCTCGAGCGAGCCGAACAGGTCCTCGAGCCGCGCGCTCAGGTCGGGCGTCTCCTCGAACGCGGGCACGCCGGCGGCGAGCGCCGTGTTGACGAGCGGCAGCGAGCGGTGGAGCTCCGCCGTCGCCGGGCCGAGGTCCCGCGAGACCGCGGCGAAGCGCGCCAGGAACGGCGTCTGGACGCGGAAGGACCGCGTTGCCGCCTCGAGCGTCGGCGGGGTCTCCTCGATCGTCTCGCGCAGCGCCTCGGGGTCGCGGCCGATGGCGGCGAACGTGTCCGCCATCTCGGCGATCCAGCGCGCCTGCAGGTCGGCGACCGGCGCCACCTGGGCGGCCGCCCGCCCGAGCGCGGGGAAGAGCCGGCCGAGCTCGGTGTCGGGCGCCGACAGGTTCCGCATCACCGGCGTCAGGTGGCGGACGAACGGGTTCAGCTCGCGGATCGCGGTGTTCAGCTGGCTGCCGCGCCCGGCCAGGCTGTCGCCGAACCCGGCGAGCGCCTCGCGCGCGCTGTCGCGCGTGCGGGCGTCGAACGTGGACAGCACGTCCTCGAGCTCGATCGGCTCGGCGGACGCGCGCGAGAGGGGCACGGTGTCGCCCGCCTTGTAGGTCTCGCGCGAGCGCCCGGGGACGATCTCCACGAACTTGAGCCCGAGCGCCGAGCGCTGCCTGACCGCGATGCGCGTGTCCACGGCCAGCGGCTCGATCTTCTTGTCGAGCTTCATGTGGAGCACCGCGATCGAGCGCACGTGGCCGTTCACGCGCCTGCGCGCGCTCGTGATGTCGTCCACGACCCCGACCCGGAAGCCGCCCGCGCGCACCTCGTTGCCCGGCACGAGCTTGGCCCCGTTCGGCAGCTCGGCGTTCAGGTCGTAGGTCGGGACGAACGGAAGGCCCTGGTTCGCGTTGTAGGACACGAACACGGCCACGATCGCGACGAGCACGGTGACCGCCCCCACGAGGACCGGGCTGCCGGTGATGGCGGGCTTTCGGCGGCGGTTCCTCATGGGCCGAGCAGGTAGTCGAGGAGGCCGTCGAGCGGACGGCCCGGCTTTGCCGGCGGCGCTGGCACCTGCGGTGCGGCCGGCGGCTGCGGCGTCGGCGGCGCCGGGTTCGCGGCCGGCGGCGGCCCGCCGAGCACGCCGTCGAGCAGGTCCTGCACCGACGGCGGTAGGCCGGGCGCGGCCGGCGCGCCGCCGGGCCGCCCGCCGCCCGTCCCGGCACCGGTGCGCCTGTCGGCGGTGCGGCGCCCGGCCGCGCTCGACGCCGACGCCCGCAGCGGCCTGCGCGTCGGGTCGGGGTCGGTCACACCGGGCTGGTACGGGCCGAGCCACTGGTTGCACTCGGCCGCCAGCTCCGTGGTCGGCTTCACCGAGTACGCCGAGCACTCGTTGACCAGCACCGAGAGCCGCAGCACGTGGCCGACGTTGTCGAGCGCGTTGGTCGAGAGCGCCTGCCAGAAGAAGTAGTTCCAGATCGCCTCCATCGCGGTGAACCCGCCGCGGCCGCCGGCCGGGATGTGCGTCTTGTCGCCGGCGGGCGGGCCGGAGGCAGCGGCGCGCGGGTCGTTCTGGGCGGCGCGGCGGCGGTCGTCGCTCGTCTCGAGCAACTGGCGCAGCGGCTTCGCCAGGCCGGGCGCGTCCTTCGCCAGCTTGCGCAGCTCCTCGACGTGCGGCGTCGTTTTCTCGACCGCCCGGCGGCCGACCTCGGATGCGTCGCCCAGCTCGTTCAGCGCCGGCCTGCCCGCCTCGGCGAACGGCCGCACGCGCGTCAGGAACGTGTCGAGGTCGCCGGACGCCGAGCGCAGGTTGTTGAGCACCGGCACCTGGGCGTCGGCCAGCTCGCCGAGCCGCCCCATGTAGGGCTGCAGCTCGCCCAGGAAGCCGGGCAGCCGGTTGAAGGTCTGGGCGAGCTCGGCTCGCCTCGACGCCGAGATCTCGGCCGTGCGGCCGGCCTCGCGGACGAACCGGGTCACGTCCTCCTTGCGCCGCTCGAGCGCGCCCACGACGGTCCGGGCGTCGCTCACGAAGCGCTCGATCGTGTCGGTCTGGCGGCCGAGTATGCGCAGCGTGTTGCTTGTCTCGCGCAGCCCCGGGTGCGCGCGGCGGATCACCTCGTTCAGGTCCTGCGGGCGGCCCGCAAGCCCCGCGCCCAGCTCGTTGACTATCAGGCGCAGGCGCTCGCGGTACGGACGCCGCAGCACGTTGTTCACGAGGTCGATCGGGATGGTGGAGCTGGTCTGCTCGACCGGCACCTTGCCCCCGTCCGGGATCCGGTCCTTCGACGTGCCGGGCTGGCAGTCCACGTAGTACTCGCCGATCAGCGACTGCGGCCTGATGTCGCAGTGCGCGTCCTTGCGCAGGTCGGCGAACCCGGGCTCCGTGATCTCGGCCTTGACGACCGCGATCGGCCGCGCCTGGCCCTCGATGCGGAACGCGGTCGTGCGCCCGGCGCGGACGCCCGCGATCTTGAAGTCGCCGCCCTCGGTCAGCCCGAAGGCGTTGTCGAAGGCGATCTCGTAGGTCCTTCCCTTGGCGCCCTCGTCGTTGGTCGCGCCGAGGGCGAGCGCCGCGGCGCACACGGCGAGCACGGCCATGACTGCCGCGATCCTCCTCACGGTCCCACCGACCTCTGCGACGGGTCGCAGTCGAGCGCCGCCCGCTCGCCGGCCGAGAACACGTTCGAGTTGTCGCTCGCCGGCAGCTCGTTCGCGCCCGGGCAGCGGCGGAACTGCTTCGTCTTCGGCCCCGGCCCGTAGAGGATCTCCGAGAGGTTGATCCAGGCGCGGGAGAACCCGCCGAGCGCGTCGTAGGCGCCGGTGGTCGAGAAGTCGTCCATCCAGGCCACGAAGTCGGGCGTGTACGGACGGGCGATCGCGATCGTCGGCTCGGCCGCGCGCAGCGCCTCCTCGGTCTCCGGGAACGCGCCGCGGCGGTCGGCGCCGTTCACGCGGCGCGTGTCCATCGCGACGTGCGCCAGCGGCGGGAAGCTCTCGATCAGCTCGATCAGGTCGTTCGTGCCGCCGGAGCGCCTGATCGTGCGCGAGAGGTCGCGGATGGTGGGCTCGGCGTCCGCGGTGAACATGCGCGCCTGGTCGAGGAACGGCCCGAGTCGCCGGGCCACGGGCTTGGCGGCGTCCACCAGCGGGTCCACGTCGTCGAGCGCGGCGCGCAGGTTCACGAACGTCGTGTTGGCGCGCCGCATGAACGGCGGCAGCAGCCCGATCGACTCGGCGAGCGCCTCCTTCTGGCGGCCGAGGGCGCCGAAGGTCGTGTTGAGGTTCGAGACGACCCCCTGCAGGTCGTCGCGACGGTCGGCCAGGGCGGTCACCAGGTCGGAGGAGTCGACGAGGAAGCGGCGCAGCAGGCGGTTGTCGCGCGTGAGCGCCTGGAAGAGGCGGCTGCCGGTGGACAGCGCCGGGTTCAGGTAGCGCACCGCTCGCTGCACGTCCTTCCCGCGGCCACGCAGGGTCGTGGCCGAGCCGGCCACGAGGTCGCGCACGGACTGCCTCGTGCGCGGGTTCAGCATGTCGAAGACCTGATCGAGCTCGACCGCGGTCTCGGTCTCGTCCGTCCCGAGGTGGCCGCCGTCGTCGATGTCGGCGCCGCCGTGGGGGCCGAGCTGGAGGTCGATGTACCGGTTGGCGATCCCGGACAGGGACGTCTGCTTGATGATCGCGCGCGTGCCCTGGCGCAACGGCGCGTAGTCGTCGTTGTCGATCTGGAACGTGACCTCGGCGTGCCCGTCGGGGGTCACGTCGATGTCCTTGACACTCCCGATCGCCACGCCGCCGGTCTTGACCTGGTTGCCCTTGACGAGCTGTCCCGCGTTCACGAACTCGGCGGTCACGCGGTACCCGTGGCCGTTTCCGAACAGCAGGAAGCCGACGATCACCATCGCCGCGATCACGACCCCTGCCGCCGCCGAGCGCGCGAGGACGGATGGCTGCCCGTCCATGCGCAGACCGGCACGTCGTGCGCCTGCCATATCCCCTGCTTCTTACCCTGCCTGAACGGGCGCGAACGCCCCTTTTCCCTGCCTACGCGACTGGAATAGCCAGCGTTACCCCGACCGGGCGGGGAGCAAACCCGCGCTCCGCGCACGCCGGTGGGCGCAGACCCCTGCCCGCGTGGCCCCCGATGTTACGAAAGTGAATCCTCCCTGGATGCAGTTCGCCGCGATCGCTACGGTTCGCCGCGCCTGCCCGACCCCGGTGCGAAGGAGAGCCCTGTGGCCCTCGACCGCCTGACGGCGCTTGACGCGTCGTTCCTCCACGTGGAGACGACCTCGGCCCACATGCACGTCGGCTGGGCCGCCCTGTTCGAACCCCCGGAAGACCTGCCTAGACCGAGCTTCGAGCAGCTCCGCGATCACATCGCGAGCCGTCTCTCGCGGGCCCCGCGCTACCGCCAGCGGCTCGCGCCGGTGCCGCTCGGCGTGGCCCGGCCGGTGTGGGTCGACGACGAGCGCTTCGACGTGGACCGCCACCTCAAGCGGTCGTCCGCCGGCAGCCTCGCCGAGCTCGCGGGCGTCGTCATGTCCACGCCGCTCGCCCGCTCGCGCCCGCTGTGGGAGATGTGGATCGCCGACCGGCTGGACGACGGCCGCGTCGGCGTGGTCTGCAAGGCGCACCACTGCATGGTCGACGGCATCGCGGCGGTGGAGCTGGCGGCGCTGCTCCTCGACCCGACACCCGATCCGGCCGCGGCCGAACCGGACGGCTGGCGCCCCGCGCCGGCGCCCGGCGCCGGGCGGCTGCTCGTGGACGCCGTGATCGACCGCACCGTCGAGCAGCTGCAGGCGGCCGGCTCGTACGCGCGCGCCGCCGCCTCTCCCGCGCGGGCGGTCGAGGGCCTCCAGCGCACCGGCCGGGCGCTCGCGCACTCGCTCTCGCCGGCCCAGCCGGTCGGCGCCCTCAACGACCCGATCTCCCCCTACCGCAGCCTCTCCACCCTCTCCCGGCCGCTCGACGAGCTCCGCCACGTGAAGCGGGCGTTCGGCGCGACGATCAACGACGTCGTGCTGGCCGTAGCGGCCGGCGGCGTGAGGCGGTTCCTCGAGCGGCGCGGCGAGTCGGCGCCGCGCCTCAAGGCGATGGTGCCGGTGAACGTCCGCTCGCGCGGCGCGGCGGGCGAGCTCGGCAACCGCATCTCGTTCCTGTTCATGGAGCTGCCATGCGACGAGCCCGACCCGCGCCGCCGGCTGCGCTCGCTCGCGCTGACGACCGCCGAGGCGAAGGCGGCGCGCGAGCCCGAGGGCGCCACCGCCGTGCTCGACCTGGCGGCGCGCACACCGTCACCCGTGCAGCGGATGATGTCGCGGCTGGTGGCGAGCCCGCGCACGTTCAACGTGGTGGTCTCGAACATCCCGGGGCCGCAGGAGCCGCTCTACATGCGCGGCTGCCGCCTGCGCGAGGCCTACCCTGTCGTGCCGCTGGCCGACCGGCACGCGCTCTCGATCGGCTTCACGTCGGTGGACGGCGGGGCGTTCTTCGGCGTCTACGCGGACCGCGACTCGATCCCGGACGCCGACCGCCTGGCCACCGACCTGGGCGCCGCGCTGGACGAGCTGATGGCGCTGGTGCCGCCGGAGCGGCCGCGCTCGCGTCCGCGGGAGCCCGCGCTCGTGTGAGGCTGCAGGAGTCGGCCAAGCGCGTCGTCGCCCGCGTTCGCCGCCACGGGCGCACGCACCCCGACCTCGAGCCGGCGTTCCTGGAGATCCGCGAGCGCTGCGCGCCCTTCACGATGACCACGGTCGAGCGGATGCACGCTCTCTGGAGCGCGGTCCGCCATGTCTGCCGCAGCGGGGTCGCCGGGGACCTCGTCGAGTGCGGCGTCTGGCGGGGAGGCAGCTCGATGGTCGCCGCGCTGACGCTCGAGCAGGAGGGCGACCGGGAGCGGCGGCTGTGGCTCTACGACACGTTCGCCGGCATGAGCGAGCCGACTGCGAGGGACGTGGCGGCCGACGGCTTCAGCGCCGCGGAGCACTGGGACGAGATCAAGGGCGCGCCCGGCGACCCCACCTTCGCGTACGCGTCGCTCGAGGACGTGAGGGCGAACATGGCCTCGACCGGCATCGCGGCGGACCGCATCGAGTACGTGCGCGGACCCGTCGAGGAGACGATCCCCGGCGCCGTGCCGGAGCGGATCGCGCTGCTGCGGCTGGACACCGACTGGTACGAGTCGACCCGGCACGAGCTGGAGCACCTGTGGGAGCGGCTGGAGCCGGGCGGGGTGCTGATCCTGGACGACTACGGCCACTGGCTCGGCGCCCGCCAGGCGGCCGACGAGTTCTTCGCCGGCCGCCCGGACGCGCCGCTGCTCGTGAGGGTCGACTACACGGGCAGGGTGGCGGTCAAGCGATGACCTCAGGCGGGCCGCGGCGGGCCCGGAGGCGTCCAGTGTCGAGTTAGTCCCCGCTGCGGGCCCTAAGTCGACACTCGACCGGATCCGGCTCCGCGACGGCCCGCGGAACGCGCTCCGGCGGCCCCCTCAGACGACCAGCGGCAGCAGCGCCTGGAACTTCACCTCGGATTCCGCCAGCTCCGCCTCCGGGTCCGAGTCGCGCACGATCCCGCAGCCGGCGTAGAGGTGGGCGGTGCGGCCGCGCAGGAGGGCGCAGCGCAGGCCGACGCAGAACTCGCCGTCCTCGGCGAGGTCCGTCCAGCCGATCGCGCCCGCGTACCAGCCGCGGTCGAGGCCCTCGAGCGCCGGGATCAGCGGCTCGGCGACCTCGCGCGGCTCGCCGCCCACCGCCGGCGTCGGATGCAGCAGCCCGGCGAGCTCCACGGCCCCGACCGGGGCGGCCAGCTGCGCGCGGATCGGCGTCGCGAGGTGCTGCACGTTCTGCACCTTCACGAGCACCGGCTCGTCCGCCGCGGCCACCCACACGCTGACCGGGCCGAGCGCGCGCTCGATCCGCCTGGCAACGATCGACTGCTCCTCGCGGTTCTTGGCGCTCTGCATCAGTTGCTCGCCGAGGTGCTCGTCCACTGCCGGGTCGGCGCTGCGACGCGTCGTGCCGGCGAGAGCGACGGTCTGAGCCCGGGCGCCGTCGCGGCGCACCAGCAGCTCGGGGCTGGCGCCCACGAACGCCAGCTCGGGCGTGCCGACGCACCAGCAGTAGCAGGCCGGGAACGACGCCCGCAGCCCGTCGAACACCGGTGCCGGGTCGTGGTCGCGCGGGGCGTGCACGCGCACCTCGCGGGCGAGCACCACCTTGTCGAGCCCGCCCGCCCGGATCCGCTCGACCGCGCGCTCGACGGCGTGCTCGAAGTGGGACGGCGGCGCCGCGCTCGCCACCCGCGCCTGCTCGACCGGGTCCGGATCGACCATCGGCATACCGGCCGGCGCGAGCTCGTCCACGCGCGCGAGCGCGCGCTCGACCAGCGCGTCGGGGGCC
>DASXAA010000262.1:0-2208 GCA_036407035.1 Thermoleophilaceae bacterium
CCAGCGCGACGGCCAGCAATGCGCCGGCCGCGCAGAGTGTCGCTGCCTGCCGTGTTTTCAGGTTCATCGAAGACCGAGCCCCCCTTCCGTGGACGAGCCTCGGACATGATGCCGACAGTCGGGACAGCTTGATGCGGAACACGCGCTGCCCCTGATTTCGGCACCGCGGGGGCAGTACGTGAGCCGATTCGCCGTTGCGGTCGCGGCTCCTGCACGTTCCCGCAGGGACCGGCAGACTCGGGACGTGCAGGAGCTCGAGCTCCTCGACTGGAAGCGCCGGGTCTTCGCCCTGTACGCGGACGTCCGCGCGGCCGGCGACCCGGTAGCCGCCTGGCGCGCGTGGCGTGACGGGCGCGACCGGCTCTTCCTCGGCCATCCGCAGTCGCCGCTCCCGGCCGACGGCAGCGAGCGGTTCGGCGCGCTCCGGTACTTCGAGTACGACCCGGCATTCCGCGTGCTCGGCGAGACCGTTCGCGAAGACGACGAGCATCGCGACGTCGCGTCGAGCGGCGGGCAGACCGTCCGCTTCCGCCGGTTCGCCGCGGTGCGCTTCGAGCTCGCCGGCGGGCCGCAGGAGCTCGGTCTTTACTGGCTGGAAGGCTACGGCGGCGGAATCTTCCTCCCGTTCGCCGACACCACCCGCGGCACCGACACCTACGGCGGCGGCCGCTACCTGCTCGACACGGTGAAGGGCGCCGACCTCGGGGAGGCCGACGGCCGCCTCGTGCTCGACTTCAACTTCGCGTACAACCCGTCGTGCGCCTACGACCCGCGCTGGGTCTGTCCCCTCTGCCCGCCCGAGAACCGGCTCGACGTTGCCGTCCGCGCGGGCGAGCTCCACTGACCTCACATTTTCGCGCGCTGGTTCGTTGGAGAAGGTGTGAGCGTAGAGGCCACGGCCGTCCCCGCCCCGCGCACGGACGCACCCGCGGTCGCGGCTGCCGGCGTCACGGTCGTCCTCTGGGCCTCGGCGTTCGTCGGGATCCGTGCCGCGGGCGACGACTTCTCGCCCGGGGCGCTGGCCCTCGGGCGGCTCATGGTCGCGGCAGCCGTGCTGGGCCTGCTCGTTCTCGCGCGCCGCGAGCCGCTTCCGGCAGCACGCGACCTGCCGCTGATCGCGCTCAGCGGCCTGCTGTGGCTCGGCGCCTACAGCGTCCTGCTCAACGCGGCGGAGCGACGGGTCGACGCCGGCACCGCGGCGATGCTCGTAAACGTGGGTCCGGTTCTGATCGCGCTCCTCGCCGGCTACCTCCTCGGCGAGGGGTATCCGCGCACACTCTTCGCCGGCTGCGCGATAGCATTTGCAGGCGTCGTCGTGATCGCCACCGCGACCTCGGACGGAAACGGCGGCGCGGGCGGCCTCGGCGTCACGCTCTGCCTGCTCGCGGCGCTCGGGTACGCCGGAGGCGTGGTCACCCAGAAGGTCGCGCTGCGCCGCGTGTCCGGCCTCCAGATGGTGTTCCTCTCCTGCGTCTTCGCGGCCGTCGGGTGCGCCTGGGCCGCCCCGAGCCTCGTCCACGGAGCCGAGAGCGCGTCCGTCTCGAACCGCGCCTGGGTCGTGTACCTCGGCCTGTTCCCGACCGCGATCGGCTTCGTCACGTGGGCGTACGCGCTCGCCCGGACGAGCGCAGGACGCCTGGCCGCGACCACGTACCTCGTGCCCGCCGTCTCGATCCTGCTCGGCTGGGCCTTCCTCGGCGAGACGCCGGTCGGCCTCGCGTTCCTCGGCGGCGCCGTCTGCCTGTTCGGCGTGGCCGTCGCGCGCCGCCGGCCCGGCTAGCCGGCGGCACGCCCCTGCTCGGCGTCTCACCGCCGGGAGCGCTGATGGCGGCGCCGGTGTCGCGGCGGCGCCAGGCGTCTCGGCGCTGAGACTCGAGCGGAGCCTGCCGGACGCGATCCGCCTCACACCGCGCCCGTCGGCCACACCTTCCTGACGCCGTCTCGCCGTGGATCCGGCAGGAACAGCACCGCCCGAGGCGGAACACCTGCAGGTGCGCCTTCGTTGCGTGATCCTCGCCGTTCCGCTCGGCCTCGCCTGGGCCGGCCCGGCAACCGCGGCCAAGCGGATGGTGATCTATCCGCAGGTCGCCGGGCTCCAGGTGGCGCTGGCCGCGAAGCGTCTCTATGCGGGCCCGGTCGACGCGCTGCCGGGGCCGATGACCTCGAGCGCGGTCCGCTCGCTGCAGCGGCAACACCGCCTGCCCGTGA
>DASXAA010000263.1:0-16492 GCA_036407035.1 Thermoleophilaceae bacterium
GCGCCCCCGACGGAGCGGTTCCAGGCGAGCTGCCAGTAGTTGCCGCCGGACTGCCAGTCGCAGACGTTGTTCGTGCACCAGGCGTCGTAGTCGCTCGGGGGAATCTCGTACGCGACCCAGATCGCGGGCGCGATCGTCTGCCACACGCCGACGGAGTAGGCCTTCTGCGCACTCGCCAGCGCCTTCGTCTGCTCGGTGTTGGAGAGCTCGCTCCACGCGCCGGTGTCGATCAGCTCGGCGACCGTCGTGAGCAGCCCGTAGTCGCCCTGGATCGCCGTCTTGGCGGCTCCGTTGCCCTCGATCGCCGTCTGGAAGTCGACCTTCAGCTGGTCCTGTATCTGCTCGTACGTCCCTTCGAGGTCGACGGCGGAGTTCAGACCGGCCTGGCCCAGCCCAGCCGCCATTCCGCTGCCGAGCAGCGAGTTGACGACGACCGCCGCCACGCCGGCATCGTCCGGAGCCGAACCGAACACGTTGAGAGCTCCGAGCATGCTCTCGAACACCTCCAGCTCCTCCATCCCGAGTTGGGTCTGACGGTGGGCGTCGTAGCTCAGGGCGCTGGCGCTCTGGTCCATGAAGTCGAGGATGTAGAGATCGTTCGTGAAGCCGGTCAGGTAGTCGTCGTACCAGTCGGCCACCACGCTCGCGGCGTCCAGCTCGGTCATGATCTGGGTGCGGACCGTGTTGAACACGGATCCGTTCACGTTCGGCGGCGTCGGCATGTCGTTCAGCTCCGCCGCCCAGGTCTGCAGGAGGTCCGAGGAGGCCGTCGAGTAGGTCTGACGGACGTCGAAGCTGAGCCTGCCGCCTCCCAGCTTCAGGTTGATCGCCTGGTAGGAGGCCACCCCGTCGCCCGTGAAGGTCGGGAACTTCGCCGACGCGGGTCCCCACTGATTCGCCTGCGTGTCGAAGTTGTAGGTGACGACGCCGGTCATGCCGCGGCCGATCAGCTGGTCCGCCTGGTTCATCCCGGTCCTCGTCATCTGGAGGGATGGGTAGTGGTAGTCGAGGTTCCAGCCGCACGTGTCGCAGAAGTCGGTTGCCCCCGGCATGCCGTCCCAGCCCGACCCGTTGAGCTTCCAGACCTGGACCCCACCCGCTCCGCGCCCGAGCACCTCGTCCTGCCCGTCGCCGTCCACGTCCCCGTGCATGATCGTCCGGTAGTACTGGGGGTGATTCCAGCCACCCCCATCCGACGGGCCGTCGAGGTACGGCAGTTCGATCCACTGCTGGGCGTTCGCGTTGAAGTGCCACGACGCGACGCCGCTGGCGCCGCGGGCCATGATCTCGTCGCCCGGCTGGCCGTCCAGGTTCGCGGGCTGGATCGTCGAGTAGTACTCGACGTGGTTCCAGCCGTTGGCGTCGGAGAACACGTCCGGGCCGCTCTGGTCGGGCAGGTAATGCCACTTGCCGGTCGCCGGGTCGTACTTCACGGCGAGGATGCCGCCGGCGCCGCGCCCGAAGATCTCGTCGGCGCCGTCGCCGTCGATGTCGGCGGCCTGGATCGTCGAGTAGTACTCCGGGGGGCTCCAGCCCTGCCGGTCGCTGAAGTCGTCGACGCCGGGGAACGTGTCCCACTCGCGCGCCGCGGCGTCGTACTTGAACACCTGTATGCCGTCGCGGCCGCGGCCGAAGATCTCGTCCTGGCCGTCCCCATCAAGGTCGGCGGCGTGGATCGTCGAGTAGTACTTCACATCGGTCCACCCGGTCG
Organism: Thermoleophilaceae bacterium; assembly: GCA_036407035.1. Lineage (GTDB taxonomy): Bacteria > Actinomycetota > Thermoleophilia > Solirubrobacterales > Thermoleophilaceae > JACVRW01. The sequence continues at coordinate 1,712 of DASXAA010000263.1, forward strand.
AGTCCTGGAAGCTCGCCGTGAGCGGGGGGAGGGCGGTCCAGGTCTGAGTGGTGCGGTTGTAGTGATACGCGATGATGCCGGCGGAGTTCCGCGCGAAGATCTCGTCGCCAGGCTGGCCGTCGAGGTTGCCGGCCTGGATCGTGGAGTAGTACTCCGGCGCGCCCCATCCGTCCTCGTCGCCGAAGGTGCCCTGCTGATCGACGGACGGCAGGGGCGTCCACTGGTCCGCGTTCGGGTCGAAGTTGAAGACCTCGATCTGCACATGCGAGCGGCCAAAGAGCTCGTCATCGCCGTCGCCGTCGATGTCGGCGGTGTGGATCGTCAGGAAGTTCGACGGATCTCGCCAGGACACGTCGGACCACGCGGGGAGGGCGAAGTCCGGCGCCGTGCTCTGGGCATCGGCCGCTGGGGTGTGGGCGAGTGCGACGGCGAGGGTGAGCAGGACGGGAAGGATCCGCATGTGGCGCATGGCACGATCTTGCGCCGCGCGCGCGCCGATATGCCGCTGCGATCCCCGAACTTGACCCGCAAGTTCCCCCGGGGACCCCTGAGGTTTCCCTTAGCTAAGCCCTAAGCGGACTTCAGCTTCGTCGCCAGCTCCCGCCGCGACTTGATCATGAGCTTGCGGTAGGCGTTCGAGAGGTGGGTCTCGACGGTCTTCTCGGTCAGGTAGAGCTCCTGGGCGATCTGCCGGTTCGTCATCTCGTCCGCCGCCAGCTCCGCCACGCGGCGCTCCTGCTCTGTGAGCGCCTGCACGCCGCTGACGTGCAGACGTGGCAGCCGGCCGCCGCCCTCCCGCAGCCTCGCCTCCACCTGGGCGACCAGGGCGGGGGCGGCGCAGTCGGCCGCCAGCGCGCGCGCCTCGCGCAGCCGCTCGCGCGATTCCTTGCGGGCGCCGCGGGCGTGCAGCGTAACGCCGAGCTCGAACAGCGCCCGCGCGTGCTCCAGCCGCGACTCGGAGGCCTCCAGGTGCCCGACCGCCTCCTCCAGCAGGTCGAAGCCGTCGTCGTGCCCGCGCACCGCCCCCGCCGCGTGCAGGGCCACGCCGAGCGCGCCCGGCGCGCCGAAGTCGCGCGCCACCGCGACGGCCTCGTCCGCGAGCGCCAGCGCGGCGTCCTGCTCGCCGAGCGCTGCGTAGGCGCGCGCCGCGTCCGCGGCCCAGTGATGGGGCACGAGCATCGCGCGAGGGCCCCACACGCGCTCGCGCCGGCCGCACACCAGCAGGTCGTCGAGCGCGGCGCGGGCGTCGCCCTGCGCCAGGCGCAGACGGCCGCGCGCGGCGAGCACATCGCTGCAGAAGGCGGCGTCGGGGACGAGCGCGTCGAGCCCGTCAGCGACGAGCACGCGGTCCGCCTCCTCGAGCGCGCCCTCCTCGATCAGGCAGTGCACCTGCGTGCCGATCAGCCGCCGGCGCGCGAAGTTCGGCCGCTCGCTCGCCTCCATCCCCGCCAGCACGTCCGCCCGCGCGGCCCCCAGGTCGCCCCTCACGCGCGCGACCAGCGCGCGGTGGCAGTACACCACCGGGTCGGTGACCCGCGTGCCGCGGCCGCGGGCCAGCCTCAGCGCCTCGGTCAGGTGCCGGTGCGCCGCCTCGAAGCGCTCGCACACGAGCAGCGCGAACACGGCCATGTAGAACGCGGGCCGGTTGGGGGAGAGGTCCACGCCGCTGAGCGCGCGCTCGGCCGCCGCGGCGCAGTCGTCCAGCTCGCCGTCGCGGTACACGAGGTCGGCAGCCGTGTAGGCCGTCGCCATCAGGGTGAACGATCCCACCAGCGTCTCCCCGCAGAACCCGGCGAACTGCTCCCGCCACACCTTCGCGAGCGAGCTGCTGAGGCGGGCGCTGCCGACGAGGTCCGAGTGGATCGTCAGCGCGAGCCCCGGCTCCTCCTCGGCGACGCGGTCGAGCCCGGCGGCGAACGCCTCGACGGCGGCGACGGTCTCGCCCGACACGTTCAGCAGCCTGCCGAGGCTGAGGGAGCAGCGCCCGAACTCGGCGGCGCCGGTCGCGAGGGCGAGCGCCTCCTCCAGGTGCGCCTCGCCGGCGGCGAGGTCCTGGCTGTACCCCTCGCAGAGCCCGAGCATCCGCAGCAGCTCGACGCGTGCGCTCTGGTCGAGGGGTTCGTTCAGGGCGCGGCGCAGGTACACGGCGGCGGTCTCGAGGCTGGCGCGGCGGCGGGCCTCCGCCGCTGCGCGCAACAGCACGTCGAGCCACTCCTCGCCGGTGTGGTCGGGCGCGGCGAGGATGTGGGACGCGACCTGCTCGTCGGGGGCGCCGTCGGTCATCAGCACCCACGCCGCGCGCGCGTGGCGCCCCTGGCGGTCCGCCGGGGCGAGCTCGTCGTACACCGCGGCCCGCACGATCGGGTGCACGAACGACAGCTCGCCGCGCTGCTCGAAGAAGCCCCCGCGCACGAGGGCGTCGGCGGAGTCGGCGGCGGCGTCCTCGTCGAGGTCGGCGAGGGCGGCGGCGACCGGCAGGCTCGCGCTGCCGCCGAGCACGGCAACAGCGCCGGCGAGCGCGACGGCGGGCTCGCCGAAGCTCTCGAGCCGGTGGCTCACCATGTCCTTCACCGCCCGCCCGCCGACCCGCTCGATCGTCCCCACGGCCGCGCCCTCGGGGCTCGACGCCAGGATCCCCTCCGCCTCCAGCGCGTAGAGCAGCTGGTTCAGGAACAGCGGGTTGCCCGCGGTCACGCCGTAGCAGGCCTGGCACAGCGCCGCGGGCGTCTCTCGGCCGAGCCGCTCTCGCACCAGCCGCGAGACGGCCGCCTCCGTCAACGGCTCCGGGTGCAGCACGGTCACCGCCGGATCGGCCGCGAACTCGGCGATCACCCGCTCGTGCTCGCCCGGCTCGGCCTCGCGCGAGGTGACGACCAGCAGCGCCGGCAGCTCCTGGATCCGCCGGGCGACGAAGCCGACGAACGCGATCGATCCCGGATCCGCCCAGTGCAGGTCGTCGATCACCATCACGAGCGGCCCGCGGTCCGCGACGTGCACGAGGAACCAGAACAGGCCGTGCAGGAGCTCGAACTGCGTCTCGCGGCCGCCGTCCTCGCTCGTCGCCAGCTGCGGGTCGAGCACCGCGCGCGCCTGCGCCGCCGCGTCCGCGAACAGCTCCTCGCGGTCCTCCGGCGGAGCGGATCGGACGAGGCGCTCGAAGAGCTGGCGCGCGACCCCGAAGGCGAACCGCTGCTCGAGCTCCGCCCCCCGCGCCCGCAGCACGCGATAGCCGTCGTCGGCGGCGAGCGACGCCGCCATCGCGCCCACGGCCGTCTTGCCCACGCCGGCGGGCCCCACGACGGCCACCACGCCGCCGCTCCCTGCCGGAAGGTCGCCCAACGCCCGCAACAGCGCGCGATGCTCCGTGGAGCGCTCGAGCAGCCCCTCTATCGCGAGTGGCCGCGCCGTCTGACCGGACGCCACAGTCCCCCGACAGTACAGATCGCTTCGTACGTCCTTACCGGTTCGGCCTCAGACGGCCTGCGCGGCGGTCGTCTCGAGGTCGTCGCGGTACGCCTCATAGGCCTGCGTGTACTCCATGATCCGCGCGACCTCGGCGACGAAATCCTCGTCGTAGCCCGCGCGCCGCAGCAGGTGGAAGCCCATCTCCATCCCGGAGGTGATCCCGCCCGCTGTGACGATCCGCCCGGCGTCGACCACGCGCGCGCGGCTGATCCTGCAGGCGGGCGCGATCTCCGCCAGGCGGTCGATCGGCACCTTGCCCGTGGCGGAGGACTCGAGCCGGTCCGGCTCCTTGCGGTTCGTGGCGGGCAGCCCGTCGAGCAGGCCCATCTTCCCGTAGACCCACGAGCCGGTGCACACGCTCGTCAGGAGCGTCTCCTCCGGCAGCGAGCTGACGTACTCGTGCAGCCGCGCGTTGTGCACCTCCTGCCGCGTGCCGAAGCCGCCGGGGATCAGGAAGGCGTCCATCGCGGGGCGCTCCGCGAAGGAGTAGTTCGGCATCACGGTGAAGCCCGCCTGCGCCTGGACCGGACGCAGGGCGTCGGCGATCAGGAACGCGTCGAGCTCGGGGTCGAGCCGCCTGGCGACCGAGAACACACCGTGGGGCGCGGCGAAGTCGACGATCTCCGCGTCCTTGAAGACGTAGATGCCGAGGCGAAAGCCGGGGTGTGGCATGCGATCCTCCCTCGCTGGTCGGGGGCGTCATCTTAGGATGCGGGGTGCAAGCGATGGCCACGCCGTCACCCCTGACGCCGGACGTGCTGCACGCCTCCGGGCTCTCCGAGGCGGACGTGGCGGCGTGGGCGGACGCGGCGCCGGCGACCGGGAGCGACTTCGACGCCGACTCGCGCGCGTCGCGCGCGTTCCTCGAGCGGGGTGAGGGCCTGCTGGCCGGGCTCCCGGCGCTCCCGCGCCGAGGCGAGCGCGAGCGAGACGCCGCCGACGCGATCGCGGCCGCCCTCCGCGACGAGCGCGACCGCTTCCTGCGCGCGCACGCGGATCGCGTGTACGACGCCGTGGCCGGCGACCTCTCCGCGCCGCTACGAATGGAGGACCTGGTCGAGCGCGCCGCGGAGCGCTTCCCGGGGCTCGTGCCGGACGCCGCGGCGATGGCGGCCGAGCGGGCCCGGCCGCTGGCGGACAAGGAGGGCGCCGAGATCGCCCAGGGCCAGCTGCTCGCGCACGTGCTCGCCTCGCCGCGCGCGGGCGCGCACCTCGTGTGGTCGATGCTGCGCCCGACGCCGGCGGCGCTCGAGCGGCTGGACGAGTTCCGGGCCGCCGGCAGCCTCGACCTCGACGGGGCGCACGTGAGGCGAGAGGGCGCGACCGGCGTGCTCGAGCTGCGCAACCCGCGCCACCTGAACGCCGAGGACGGCCGCACGCTGCCGGTGACGGAGACCGCGGTGGACCTGCTGCTGCTCGATCCCGAGGTCGAGGTCTGCGTGATGCGCGGCGGGGTGCTGGACCATCCGCGCTACGCGGGACGGCGCATCTTCGGCGCGGGGATCAACCTCACCCACCTGTACCAGGGGCGGATCGACTTCCTCTTCTACCTCGTCCGCGACGTGGGCTACGTGAACAAGATCTATCGCGGGCTCAGCTCCCCCGAGCACCGCCCGGGTGAGCCGGAGGACACGACCGAGAAGCTGTGGGTCGCGGCCGTCGAGACATACGCGATCGGCGGCGCATGCCAGCTGCTGCACGTGATGGACCACGTGATCGCCGAGCGCGGCGCGCGCCTGTACCTGCCGGCGCGCAAGGAGGGCATCATCCCGGGCGCCTCGAACCTGCGGCTCGCGCGCGCGGTCGGCGACCGGATCGCGCGGCAGGCGATCCTCTCGGGCCGCGAGTTCACGGCGGGCGAGCCCGACGCCGACCTGCTCTGCGACGAGATCGTGGAGCCCGGCGAGATGGACGCCGCGGTGGAGCGGCGCGTGGAGCTGCTCACCAGCTCGGGCCTCGTGAACGCCGCCGCCAACCGGCGGGCGATCCGCGCCGGCCAGGAGCCGCTCGACCTGTTCCGCGGCTACATGGCCACCTACGCGCGCGAGCAGGCGTACTGCCAGCTCAGCCCCGCGCTCGTGCGGAACCTGGAGCGGCATTGGAAGGCACACGAACGCTCCTGATCCACAGCGAGGAGGAGACCGCGCCGAGGGAGCGGCTCGCCGCGCTCCAGCTCGAGCGGCTGCGCGCGACGATCGCGCGGCTGCTCGACTCGGTGCCGCCCAGCCGCGAGCGGCTGCTCGCCGCGGGGATCTCGTCGGCGGCGGACGTGACCTCGCTCGACCAGCTGCCGCGGCTGCCGTTCTCCTCCAAGTCCGACCTGCGCGAGCACTACCCGTTCGGACTGCTCGCGGTGCCGCGCGAGCGGCTGGTGCGGGTGCAGGCCTCGAGCGGCACGGGCGGCAAGCCCACGGTCGTCGGCTACACCCGCCGCGACCTCGACACCTGGACCGAGGTGATGGTGCGCTGCCTGACCGGCGCCGGCGTGAGACGGGGCATGGTCGTGCACAACGCGAACGGGTACGGGCTGTTCACCGGGGGCCTCGGGTTCCACCAGGCGGCCGAGCGGCTCGGCGCGACCGTCGTGCCGGTCTCGGCCGGCTTCACGGCGCGGCAGGCGATGCTGCTGCGCGACCTCGGCGCCCAGGCGCTGTGCGCCACGCCGTCCTACGCGCTGCACATCGCCCAGGCGGTGCGCGAGGCCGGCGTGGACCCAGGCGGGCTGGAGCTGGAGGTCGGCCTGTTCGGCGGCGAGCCCTGGACGGAGGGGATGCGCGGTCAGCTGCAGGCCGAGCTCGGCCTCGCGGCCGTCAACTTCTACGGGCTGTCGGAGATCATCGGCCCGGGTGTCGCGGCGGAGTGCCGCGCCGCGCGCGACGGCCTGCACGTGCAGGAGGACCACTTCCTGGCCGAGGTCGTGGACCCGCGGACCGGCGAACCGCTGCCGCCGGGACAGGAGGGCGAGCTCGTCTTCACGACGCTCACGAAGGAGGCCCTGCCGCTGCTCCGCTACCGCACCGGCGACATCGCGTCGATCACGCTCGACCCCTGCGAGTGCGGGCGCACGCTCGCGCGCATGAGCCCGGTACGCGGCCGCCGCGACGACATGCTGATCATCCGTGGCGTGAACCTCTACCCGTCCGAGGTCGAGCGCGTGCTGCTCGGCGTGGAGGGCCTGGCGCCTCACTACCAGCTCGTGGTCGAGCGGCCGGACACGATGGACGAGCTGAAGGTGGCGTGCGAGCCGCTCGACGGCGGCGCCGACCGCGGGGAGCTGGCCGAGCGCGCCGGGCGGGCGCTGCACGCGGCCACGGGTCTGAACGTCGCGGTCGAGCTGACGGACCCCGGAGCGGTCCCACGCAGCGAGGGCAAGGCGGTGCGGGTTGTGGACCGTCGCCCGGCCGTCAGGCCGCGACCCGCGCCTTGACCTCCGGCGCGACCGCCGTCGCCACCAGCTCCACGGTCTTCCAGTCGATCGGCGCGAGCGAGCCGAGCAGGAAGTCGCCCGCGCCGAGGTCCGCGTAGCGCCGCAGCGCCTCGACCGCCTGCTCCGGCGTGCCGACGATCATCATGTTCTGGATCCGCTCCGGCGGCGGTCCGCCGTAGATCTCCTCGAGCCGCTCCCGGGCGGCGCGCTCGTCCTCGTCGAGCACCGCGCGGAAGGTCACGGACTTGCGCACGTCGGCGGGGTCGCGTCCCACGTCCGCGCAATGGCCGGCCAGCACGTCGAGCTTGTGGCGGTAGCCGTCCTCGTCGCCGTAGAACGTGTTCCACACGTCCCCGTGCTCGGCGACTATTCGCAGCGTGCGCCGCTCGCCGGAGCCGCCGATCACGAGCGGCAGGTGCTCCTGCACGGGCTTCGGCTCCATGCGCGCGTCCTTCAGCTGGTAGTGCTTCCCCTCGAAGGTCGTCGTCTCCTCCGTCCAGAGGCTGCGCATGATCCGGCAGGCCTCGTCGAGCATGTCCATCCGCACCCCGATGCGCGGGAACGGGATGCCGTACTGGTCGTGCTCGAGCTCGTACCAGGCCGCGCCCATGCCGAACTCCACGCGCCCGCCCGAGATGTGGTCGAGCGTCGCGGCGATGTTCGCCACCACCGCCGGGTGCCGGTATGTCACGCCCAGCACGAGCATCCCGCAGCGCACGCGGCTCGTGTGCGCCGCCATCGCGCCGAGCATCGTCGGGCCCTCGAAGCAGGGCCCGGTTGGGTCGCTCATGATCGGGAGGAAGTGGTCGAAGTCCGAGACCCAGTCGTACCCGAGCTCCTCCGCGCGGGTCCACAGCTTCCGGTAGTCGTCGAAGTTCGTGTTCTGCTGTCCCGAGTGGACGCCGAAGCGGATGTCGCTTCCGAAGATCTGCATCTGGCTCCTTATGTTTTCTCCCTGATACCCGGGGGCGGCCCATTCGTCGCCAGCACGCGGTTCGCGTAGCGCGCGTCGCCGGTGACCTCCTGGCCGATCCACTCCGGCGGGTCGAACGCGTTGGCCTCGTCCTCGGACCCGAACTCCACCTCGGCCACCTCGAGCCCCTCGAGCCCGCCGCGGTAGAGGTCCACCTCCGCGGTCAGCCCGCCGTCGAGCGCCACCAGGTGGCGGACCTTCTCCACCCGCCGCCCCTCGGTCATCGGCCAGAGCCGGTCGAACGTCGCCGGCTCGAGCTCGATCTCCTCCTCCACGCGGGTCAGGCCGGACCCCTGCTTGATCGTCAGCAGGTGCCGCTCGCCCCTGCGGCGCACGCGCACCTCGAGCCCGTCCTCGCCGAGCGCGAGATAGCCCTGGTCGACCCGCTCGCCGGAGCCCAGATCGCCCGGCATGCCGGCGATCAGGAACTTGCGCTCGATCTCGGCGCCCTCTGCCACCGCCCGGAAGTATCGCGCGGCTCAGCCTGGTGCGGGCCCGTCGCCGTTCAGGTCGCGGCCGTCGGGCACCGTCCAGATCACGACCTTGGACGCTCGCCCGCGGACGGCCATCTCGTCCAGGTGCTCGAGGTCGGCGGGCCGGTCCGCGAGCATCTCGCACGTGGAGTCCGAGAGGTAGATCGCGTGCGGCGTGCCCTTAGTCAGGCCCTCCACGCGCGAGGCGGTGTTGGCCGTGTCGCCGATGACCGTGTACTCGAGCCGCTGCTCCGACCCGACGTTGCCGGCCATCACGGCGCCACTGTTCAGCCCGATGCCGATCCTGAAGCCGTCGGCGTGGCCCTGCTCGACGAGCCACTCGTTGAAGCGGTCCAGCACCGGCCCGGCCATCTCGCGCGAGGCGGCGAGGGCGCGGTCGGCGTGGTCGTCCATCCGGATCGGCGCGCCGAACACGGCGAGGATGCCGTCGCCGATGAAGCTCACGAGCGTGCCGCCGTGGGCGAGGATCACGGACGTCATGCGGGTGAGGTACTCGTTCAGCACGTCGATCACGACCTGCGGCTCGCGCGTCTCGGAGAACGTCGTGAAGCCGCGGATGTCGCTGAACAGGACGGTTACGACCTCCTCCCGGCCGCCGAGGCGCAGGTCCTGGTCCACGTTCTTCAGCACCTCGTCCACGACCGGCTCGGGGACGAAGCGGGAGAAGACCTGGCGCACGCGCTCGCGCTCGAACGCCCCGAGCACGACGCTGATGGCGAGCGCGCCGACCACGCCGAGCAGCAGCGAGCCGAGCGGGTACAGGAACGAGACGATCAGCCCGTTGTTGAACGCGACCTGCACGCCGACCGCGAACAGCGCCGCCACCAGCACGCCGTAGACCGCCGCCCGCAGGGGGCCGGCGCCGATCGCGACGCCGGGGCCGACCAGCCCGAGCAGCACGATCAGCACGACGTTCAGGCCGCGCGGCGCCTCCTGCAGCGGGAAATTCGCGAGCGCGGTCGCGATCGCGTTCGCCTGGATCTCCGGCCCCGGCATCTGCTCGCCGCCGCCGACGGCGGTCGGGTGCACGTCCTGGAGAGAGGGCGCCGTTGCGCCGATCACCACGATCTTGCCGCGGAACGTGCTGTCCGGCACGCGCTTCTCGATCAGCTTCGAGAACGGCACGTACCGGACGGTCCCCGGCGGGCCGCTCCAGTCGATCCACTCGTAGCCGGTGCGGTTCGGCCGGCGACCGCCCTCGAACTCCTCGGCCGACGCGATCGCGAAGCTCACGAGGCCGTCGACCTCGTACGGCTGGCGGCGGATCACGCCGTCGTCGTCGTTCACGAAGTTCGTGCTGCCGGCGCGGGCGCCGGTCTCGCGCAGCACCTGGTCGCCTCCGAAGACGTTGGTGGTGCCGCCCTGCCCGACCTCGGTGGTGGCGAGCACGACGTGATCGGCGCGGTCGACCGCGCCGATCAGCGCGTTGTCCTGTCGCGGCGTCGTCGGCTCTGTGAACTGGATGTCGTAGGCGATCACCTTCGCGCCGGCGGCGCTCAGGCGGTCGATCGCCTGGGCGTGAAGAGAGCGCGGGAACGGCCACCTCGTCTGGAGGTCGTTGAACGTGACGTCGTCGATCCCCACGAGCACGATGTCCTTCGGCGGCCCCTGGTCACCGCGGACCGTGAAGCGGGCGTCGACCGTGTCGCGCTCGGGGCCGTCCACCACGCCTGCCGCGTAGGCGGCGAGCACGACCCCGATCAGGATGGCGGCGTTGGCCGCGAACAGCAGCAGGCGCAGGCGCCTGCCTGAGCGGCCGATGCCGCGTCCGTTTGTCCCTGTGTCCGCCATCGACGGGCGGGGTCAGGGATGGGCGAGATACCGCTCGCCCGGCTGGAGCACGACCGTCCGGTCTCGGGCGAAGTCGCGCACGGCGACCACCCCGCGCCGGACGACCGTGAGCGTGCCGTCGCAGCGGTCCTCCACGAGCCAGCGCGTCCCGCGCACGCTCGCCGACGAGTAGCGCCCGCGCGAGCGGTAGCGCCCCTTGCCGCTGCCCCAGAGCTTGCGCGTGCGGCGCTTCGCCGCCGCGCCGGCGTCGCCGCGCGGGCACGGTCCCACGGGCCCCTGGAGCACCAGCTCGGTGATGTACTTGTCCCGCTTGCGCTGGCGGACCTTGAACAGGCCGCCGCGGAAGTCGGCGTGCTGGAGCCGGTTCGTGCGGTTGCGGACGGTGGTGAGCTTCACGCGCCCGCGGCGGGAGTCGATCGTCGACCCCATCGGCAGCTCGCGCAGCGACCTGAGCGGCCGGAAGCGCCTCGAGCCCGGCACCTTCACGCGGATCGTGCCGGCGGCGGGGGCGGCGAGGAGCGTCTCGCCGAGGTCGGGCCGCAGTGGCTGCGCTCCGACCGGCGGCAGAGCCGGAGGCAAGGGCGGGGGAGGCGCCTGCGCGGCCGCGGCCACCACGATCACGCGGCTGGCCTGCGCGCCCGGGGTGCCGCGCCCGAGCACCGTGCCGCCGGTGAAGACGGTCCTGGTCGAGGCGCCCTCGTTGTCGGTCACGGCGAGCGTGACCGTGAAGCTGCCCGGGCTCGTGTAGACGTGGGTCGGCGTGGGGCCGCCGTCCGGCAGCGTGGTCCCGTCGCCGAAGTCCCAGTCGTAGCGGACGATGCTGCCGTCCGGGTCGACGGAGGCGCCGCCGTCGAACTGCACCTGTTGGCCCGCGACCGCCGCCGGGCCGTTGAAGCCGGCCTGTGGCGCCTGGTTCGGGCTCACGACCACGCCGGTGGCCCGGTCGAGGTCGACGCTCGCCGGGTCCTTCGGCGCGATCGCCGCTCCGGGGCCGATGTCGAACATGAAGGCGTTGCGGCCGGCCGCGAAGAGGCTCCTGCCGTCCGGGCTGGCGGCGAGATAGGACAGCTTCCATGTCGGGACGGCGAGGCTCGGCGGCGTGCCGGGCGCGAGCGTCCCGTCGGCGCCGACCGCGAATGCGTAGAGGTCGCGCGACCAGCCGAACCAGCCGCGGGTCGAGACGTACACCGCCGAGCCGTCGGGCGCGACCGCGAGACCGAACGGCTGGTCCCCGCGGTCCACCTCGATCGCGGCGGGAGACTTCGGCGTGAGCGCCCCGGTGTCGTCGACGCCGAACTGGAGCACGCGGCCGTCGCGCGACGTCGCGTAGAGGTTGTGCCCGTCGGGGGTGAGCGCCACGTCCTGCAGCAGGCAGCTGTCCACCTCCAAGGTCTCGCGCGACTCGAGCGCGCCGTCGTCATGGATCGCGAACAGGGCGATGCCGCCGGCCACCAGCACGTAGGCCGTGTGGCCGTCGGGGCTGACCGCAACCCCCTTGGCGGCCGGGCCGGCGGCGAGACTCGGCGGGTCCTTCGGCGTGAGCGCGCCGTCCGCGCCGATGTCGTACTGGCGCACCTTGCCGTAGCGCGCGTCGGTGACGTAAGCGCTCGACCCGCTCGGATGGATCGCGATCGAGTGCGCGAACGCGCCGTGGGGCAGGTCCACCGAGTCCATCGCCGTGAGGCGGCCGTCATCCGCGGCGACGTCGAACTGGCGCACGTCGTCGCCGGCGGTCGCGTAGAGGTGCGCGCCGTCCGGAGTCATCGCGAGCCGATACGCGTCCCTCGCGGAGGCGGCGCCGAGCGGCGTCAGCGCGCCGCCGGGACCGACTGCGAATTGTGCGATCTCGTCGGTCCCCGGGTCCGCGAAGTAGGCGGTGCGAGCGGCGAGGGCCGACTGGGCGAGGGCGAGCAGAACCACGGCGGACAACACCGCGATCAGCGACCCCTGCCAGGGCCGGCTCTGCACCTTATTGCTCCTTATTCGGATTGTGGCTCGTGCGAGTCGCCCGCAAGTGTCATCGCTCAGCGCCGCGAGCGCAAGCACGAATTGGTACAAGGCGGGCGAATATCGTCCCTTTTAGGGCCGTCCTCCCGCCCGCCGGAGGGGCTGTTACGCTGTTCTGCGTAACGCAATGGCGCGTAAGCTGACCGGCAACCCCTTTCGCTTCGGGACCCTCGCCCTCGACGAGGCGTTCACCGACCGCCAGTCCGAGATCAGGGAGCTGAAGGCCGACGTCCTGAACGGACAGGACGTCGTGATTTTCGCGCCGCGCCGCTACGGCAAGTCGTCGCTCGCGTGGCGCGTGGCGCAGGCGCTCGTCCGGGAGCGGGTGCTGGTCGCGCAGGTCGACCTGATGACCGCGCCGACGAAGGAGAAGCTCGCCGAGAAGCTCGCCAAGGCGATCCACGAGGACATCGCGTCGCCGCTCTTCCGCGCGCGCGAGCGGCTGCAGGTGTTCCGCGGGCTGCGCATCACGCCGATCGTCACGGTCGACCCCGACGACGCGACCGTCGGCTTCAGCTTCGAGGCGGGCAGGCGGCGAGAGGACGTGGACGCGACGCTCGAGCGCCTGCTGCAGCTGCCGGCGGACCTCGCCGCGGACCGCGGCCGCCGGGCGGCGCTGATCCTCGACGAGTTCCAGGAGGTCGTGGACATCGACCCCGACCTGCCGAAGCTGATGCGCGCCGTGTTCCAGGAGCAGGCCGACGTGGCGCACGTGTACCTCGGCAGCAAGCGCCACATGATGGAGCGGATCTTCAACGACGAGAACGAGCCGTTCTGGCGCAGCGCGAAGCAGATGGAGCTGGGGGTGATCGAGCCGCGCCTGTTCCAGGGACACATCGAGCGCCGCTTCGCCGCCGGCGGGCGGCGCATCGATCCCGAGGTGGTGAAGCGGGTCCTCGCCACGACCGGCGGGCACCCGTACGCGACCCAGGAGCTCTGCTACTTCCTCTGGGAGCGGACTCCGGAGGGGGAGGAGGCGACCCCGGAGCGGCTGGAGCAGGCGCTGACCGGGGTGCTGCGCTCGGAGCACGCCCACTTCAGCCTCGTGTGGGACCGCGCCTCCCGCGTGCAGCGGCTGCTGCTCCAGGCGCTGGCCGCCGAGCCCGGCCGGCCGCTCAGCGGCGCGTACCGGAACCGCCACAGGCTGCCGGGGCCGTCGAGCGTGCAGCGCGCCCTGCAGACGCTCGTCAGGGACGAGCTCGTGGCGCGGCGCGAGGGCGGCCACCGGATCTCCGAGCCGTTCCTCGCGGAGTGGATCAGGCGGAACGAGCTGTAGGCTTACGCTTGGACGCGTTACGCAGGTCTGCGTATCGCTGTCCGCCAGACGTCCCAGATGAACAGCGCCTGGCACGGGAGGCGGGCGTACAGCGCCCACCTCGGGATCCGCTCGTAGCGCTCGGGGTTCAGCGCCATGTGCAGGTTCGCGGGAAAGACCGCCACGAGTGTCGCGATCGTCCACCAGCCCGCCGGCACTCGGGTGCGCTCGAGCAGGATGCCGGCGCCGCCCGCCATCTCCGCGACGCCGCTCGCGGCGACCAGCTCGCTGTGGGCGGGCAGGTAGTCGGGCATGATGCCGCGGTAGGGGCGCGGGGCGACGAAGTGCATCGCCCCGGCGAACAGGTACGTGAGGCCGACCCTGCGCTGGGCGCGCGTCATGGTCGCGCATACTCGCGGTTTCGGCGGCGACCCGTCCCTAGAGTGGCGGCATGGGCACCATCCGCCCGTGCCGCCACGAGGAGACCGCCGCGATCCACGCGATCGTGAACGCCGCGGCCGAGGCCTACCGCGGCGTGATTCCCGCCGACTGCTGGCACGAGCCGTACATGCCGCTGACCGAGCTGGAGGACGAGCTGGCCGCGGGCGTGGAGTTCTGGGGGTACGAGTCGGACGGCGAGCTGCTCGGGATCATGGGGATCCAGCCGGTCCGGGACGTGCACCTGATCCGCCACGCATACGTGGTCCCCGACGGCCAGCGGCGCGGGGTCGGCGGGGCGCTGCTGGAGCACATCGTCCGGAGGACGCCCGGCCCGATCCTCGTCGGCACCTGGGCCGCCGCCGACTGGGCGATCCGGTTCTACCGCCGGCACGGCTTCGAGCTGGTCGATGCGGAGCGCAAGGACCTGCTGCTGAAGGAGTACTGGACGATCCCCGAGCGCCAGATCGAGACGTCGGTGGTGCTCGAGTGGTCGCCTGCCGGCGCCGGCCAGCCCGGTTAGGCTGGCGCGGATGACCGTCGGTCCCGCAACCGAGCGGCGGGCGCCTGACCCGGCCCGCGTACGCGCGCTGCTCGACGCCGAGCGCGAGCGATTCGCTGAGACGCATCCGCGCTCGCGCGAGCTGTTCGAGGCGGCGCGGGCCTCCCTCATCGGCGGAGTGCCGATGACGTGGATGGCGAAGTGGGCGGGCGGGCACCCGGTCTACGCCGCCCGGGCGCGCGGGGCGACGATCGAGGACGTGGACGGCAACCGGTACGTGGACCTCTCCCTCGGCGACACCGGCGCGATGGCGGGCCACTCGCCGCCGGCGACCGTGGCGGCCGTGGAGCGCAGGCTCGCGGACGCCGGCGGCGCGACCCTGATGCTCCCGACCGAGGACGCCGCCTGGGTGGGCGGCGAGCTGGCGCG
>DASXAA010000264.1:0-11269 GCA_036407035.1 Thermoleophilaceae bacterium
ACCGGGTCGCGATCGCGCTCGATCCGGCCACGACCGAGGTCTATCGCGAAGGGCTCTACCGCTTCGAGGGGCGCGCGCTCTCGGCCGACGGGCTGTCGGAGTTCTGGGCGGGACTCGTGGAGAGCTACCCGATCGTGTCGATCGAGGACGCGGCGTCCGAGGACGACTGGGAGACGTGGAAGCGGCTGACGGTCGAGCTGGGCGAGCGGGTGCAGCTCGTAGGCGACGACCTCTTCGTGACCAACCCGGAGCGCCTGCGCCGCGGAATCGACGAGGACGTGGCCAACTCGATCCTCGTGAAGGTGAACCAGATCGGCACGCTCAGCGAGACCCTCGACGCGATGCGCACCGCGCGCGAGGCCGGCTACACCGCCGTGATGTCGCACCGCTCCGGCGAGACCGAGGACACGACGATCGCGGACCTCGCGGTCGCGACCGGCTGCGGGCAGATCAAGACGGGCGCGCCCTCGCGCTCGGACAGGGTCGCGAAGTACAACCAGCTGCTGCGGATCGAGGAGGCCCTCGGCGGCGACGCGAGCTACCCCGGCAGGTCCGCTTTCAGGTCCTGACGCAAGTTCCCCTGCCCACGCAGGAGACGGGGGCGGGGCCTAGAAGGAGGCCGGATGCCGCCTGCTGCAGCCGCCGCACAGAGGCGACGCGCTCCCGCGCGCCATACCGCGATCCGCTGGGATCGTCTCGGGCGGGTGGCGCTGCTCTCCACGCTCGTCGTGATCGTGCTGCTCTACCTCTCGCCGGCGAAGCACTGGTGGGCCCAGTCGGGCACGGCGGGGCGCCAGCGGGCGGAGCTGCGCGAGCTGACGAAGGAGAACCGCTCGCTGAAGCGCCGGGTGCACCGGCTGAGCTCGACCGACGCCCTGGAGGAGGAGGCGCGGAAGCTCGGGATGGTCAAGCTGGGCGAGCGCGCCTTCGTGATCGAGAACCTGCCGCGACGCTAGCCACCGCGGCCGCTAGCCTCGGGCGTCGATGTCGTACGCGCTCGAGAACGCACTCTTCCAGTGGCAGGAAGGCGAGCGGCGCCTGGACGAGGCGTCCGGGCCCGCCCGGGCCGACCTCGAGCGGGCCGCCGAGGAGGTGCTGGACGAGCTGCGGCGCCGGCTCGGCTCGCGCTTCGTGCTGGACGAGCTGGTGGAGTTCTACTCGGACGGCACCGACTGGGCAATCGAGCCGGCGGCCCGCTACGCCGGCGGCACCGACGCCGCCTGGGTCGTGGACGCGGCCTTCGGCCGCTACGCGCGCGAGGCCTCGAACTTCGCGGGCGGCAGGGCGCGCGAGCAGCACGAGCGGCCCTGAGGGCCGGGCGCGGGCGCGGCGCCGCGCGCGCTAGTCGTCCTCGTCGCTCTCCTCGTCGGCGTCCGGCTCCTCGCCGGCCCGCGTGATCACGATCCGCTCCGGCTCGACCGTGACGGTCACGGTCCGGTGGCCGGCCCAGTGCTCGGCGTAGACGGGGTCGTCCTGCACGGCCGGGTCGAGCCACAGCCCGTAGCCCTCCTCGCCGTGGTCGAAGGTGCCCTCGAGCCCCGAGCGGCGCTCGCGCGCGCGGCCACGCCCGCGGCCGCCGCGCCTGCCGCGCCGGCGACGGCGCGGCTTCTCCTCGTCGTCGCCCTCTTCCTCTTCCTCTTCGTCTTCGTCCTCCGCCTCCTCGGCCTCGCGCTCGAGCGCGGCCGCGACCAGCGCATCGTCCTCGGCGCGCAGATCGGGCTCGTCCAGCTCGACCGCCGGGCCGTCGCCGTCGCCGTCGCCGGTGTCGGGCGCCAGGCCGTGCTCGCGCTTGAAGGCGCGGATGTCGGAGACGGAAACCTCCAGCTGGTGGGCGATCCAGGCGTCGGTACGGCCCTGGCGGACCCAGGTGCGGATCTGGTTCAGCTGGGGCTTCAGCGATCTGCGTGCCAAACGGCGCCGGAGACTACCAATAAGGGGCAGAAATCCGGCGTGGTTGCGCGGTCGGCACGGTAGCTCCTTGCACCAATGGAGCGCGCCTGCTTAAGTGAGGGACGGCAACGACGCCTGGCAGGGAGGCGCCTGACGTGCTCGTTCTAACGCGCAAGTCCAATCAGAGCATCATGATCGGCGACCAAGTCGAGGTCTCGGTCTTGGCGATCATGGGTGAAAAGGTCCGGATCGGGATCGAGGCGCCACGCGCCGTGCCCGTTTTCCGCAAGGAGGTCTACATCGAGATCCACCAGGATCGCGATGACGACGAGGAGGAGGACGTCGGCGAGGCCTTGGAGCGGTTGAAGTCGGGCGACGGCCCGAAGCGCTAGCCGCCGCCGGCCAGCATCGCGAGCGTCTCGAACATCACGATCGTGACGATCACGGCCGTGGCGACGAGCACAAGCGCGAGCAGCGCGAAGCGCAGGCTGCCCTGCTTGCGCTGACGCTCCACGCGCCGTACGCGGGAGCGCCGGGCGGATTCCTTGCGGAGCCGCTCGCGGCGGACAACCGACTGTGCGGCCTCCTCGCGGAAGGCCGCCTCGAATTGCGCTAGTGACTGGCGCATCCGCATCGCGGGGCGAAAGGGTACCAGCGTTATGCGCGCCTCCGGCGCGTCGTTCTAGGCCGTGGCGACCGGCTGCGCAGCCTCGGTGTACACCTGCACGAAGCGCAGGTAGTTGTCGGCGATCTGCTGCGCCGCGTCCTCGCGCTCGAGGTCGCCGTCGAGGAAGCCCTTGAGCGCGTCCCACCAGATCGTGCGCCCGATCGCGAAGCCGGCGTAGCCCTCCACGGGCGCGCCCTGGCGCAGCCAGTGGTCGACCTTCGCGTCGTCGGCGCCGCGCCCGAGCACCACGCAGATCACGCCGTCCCGGCCGCCGGCGCGGCAGGTGGCGGAGATCCGCTCGCAGTCCTCCTGGGTCTCGATGCCCTCGATCTTCCAGACGTCGGGCTCCACGCCCGCCTCCTGGAGGGCGACGATCGCCTGGCGCATCAGCTCGGGGCGCACCTCGGCGTCGTAGCGGCCTGAGTCGCCGCCGACCTTCTCCAGCTGGTGCTCCTCGGCGGGCACGAGCAGTTCGAAGAGGTACTTGCGGTCGTTCTCGTGGAGCCAGTCGCCGAGGCGCTTGAGGCGCGCCGACTGGCGCTCGTTCATGCCCGCGTCGCCCTCGGGGTTGTAGCGGACGAGCACCTTGGAGAAGTCTGGGTCGAACGACGAGATGTGGTCGCCGAACTCGTCGCCGTATTGGAAGTCGAACTCGTCCTGGCCCGACTTCTCCACCGGCATCGAGAGGATCATCCCGCGCTCCTTCGCCTCCTGCGGGATCCCGGTGGGGACGCCGAACTGCTCGTCGATCAGCACCCCGGTCACGCCCGGCTCGGCCCCCTCCTCCGAGGCCTTCAGGGCGCCCTCGAAGATGAGGTGCTTCGCGTCCGAGATCCGGTTCGACTCCTCGTCCGTCGGATCCCCCTGGATGCCGAACATCTTCTTCTGGAAGGAGCCGCGGTGGTCGAAGGCCAGGATGTACAGCTTGCCGTCGTAGCCGAGTGCCATGGGGCCTCTCCGTCTCCTCGTTCGCTTGCGTTCCGGCGTGTTATACCGGGCCGTCGGCTGGCCATGTGACTACGATGCGCGCCGTGGAGCACCGGTTCACGGGCCCCTCGTACACCCTCGGCATCGAGGAAGAGCTGATGATCGTCGACGATCAGACGCTCGAGCTCGCCCAGTCGATCGAGGGCCTGCTCGAGGATCTCGGCGACGTCCCGACCGACGGCGAGGTCAAGCGGGAGCTGATGGAGTCGGTGTGCGAGATCGCCACCACCCCGTGCCGCAACACCGTCGAGGCCGGCGCCCAGCTGCGGGCGCTGCGGCGGACGGTGCAGCAGGCGGCCTCCCAGCGCGGCCTCTCGATCGGATCGGCCGGCACCCACCCGTTCGCGATGTGGGAGGACCAGCGGATCGTCTCGCGCCCCCGGTACCGCGACCTGATCGCCGGGCTCCAGTTCGTCGCCCGGCAGGAGGTCATCTTCGGCATCCACGTGCACGTGGGGATCGACGATCCGGACAAGGCGATCCACGTGACGAACGGCATGCGCGTGCACCTGCCGCTGCTCCTGGCCCTGTCCGCCAACTCGCCCTTCTGGCGCGGCGACCAGACCGGGCTCGACTCCACCCGCACGCCGATCTTCCGCGCCTTCCCGCGCGTGGGCATCCCGCCGCAGTACGACGACTTCGAGGACTGGACCAAACGGATCGAGTTCATGCTCGGCTGCAAGGTGATCCGCGACTACACGTATCTCTGGTACGACGTCCGGCCGCACCCGAACTTCGGGACGATCGAGGTGCGCGTGATGGACTCCCAGACCCGCGTGGAGCACACCCTCGCGCTGGCCGCGCTCGTGCAGGCGATGGTCAAGGAGCTGTGCGAGCACTTCGAGGCGGGCAAAGGCCTCTCGAACTACCCGTGGGAGATGCTCGACGAGAACAAGTGGCTCGCGGCCCGGCACGGGCTCGACGCCGAGCTGGTGGACCTTCCGGGCACCGGCCGCGTGCCGGTGCGCGACCTCACGCGCCGCGTGATCGACCGCCTGCGGCCCCACGCCGAGGAGCTGGGGTCGGCGGAGGACTTGGAGGGGCTCGACGACATCCTCGAGGACGGCAACGGCGCCGCGCGCCAGGTGGTCGTGTACTCGGCGAACCACGACCTGCGCGAGGTCGTCCGGGAGATCGTCGACGCCACCGCGCCGGAGCCCGCCGAGGCTCCCGGCGAGTAGCCTTCACACGCCGGGTACTCTGAGAGGGCCGTGTCCCAACCGGACCTGTTCGTCGTATGCAAGAACTGCGGGTCGGAGGTGAGCCCGTACGTCACCGAGTGCCCGTATTGCGGGCAGCGGGTGCGCAAGCGCGCCCCGAAGCTCGACCGCTCCGGGCAGCCCGCCGCGCCCAAGCGCAAGCGGCGCACGCGCCGGCTGTCGCGCCTGCGGCCGGACGAGATCGCCGGGATCGCGCCCGACACCCGGCCGTACGCCACCTTCGCGCTGATCCTCGTCTCGATCGCCGGGTCGCTCCTCTACGAGGCGAACAAGACGCTCGACCTCGGCTACATCGTGATGCCGGGGCTCGACGAGGTCTGGCGCTGGTTCGCGTCGCCGTTCCTGCACCAGGGGCTGCTCGGGTACCAGTTCGTGGCGCTGATCGCCGTGGGCATCTTCGGGACGCTGCTCGAGCGGCGCTACGGGATGCTGCCGGTGGTGGTCACGTTCATCCTCGCCGGCGCCGCCGGGTCGGCGCTGGCCGTGACGGCAGAGACCGCGCCGCTGTTCGACGACTCGCTCACCTACCAGGTGATCGGCGCGAACGGCGCCGCCCTGGGTCTGCTCTGCGCGTGGCTGGTGGAGGACCGCATGGCGGCCCGCCGCGGGGACGAGCGTGAGAACGACCTGATGGGCGTGTACGTCATCGGCCTCGTGCTGCTGCTCCTGTCGCTGGCGGTGAAGCAGGCGAACATCGGTGCGGCCGCCGGCGGCGCGATCGCGGGCGCGCTGATCGGACTCGCGCTGCCTCTGCTCCCGCGGAAGACCGTCTATTAGCGGACCGCGATCTGCCCCGGCGGCCCGTCCGTGAGGCGGCCGATCGGCGTGCCCGGGCCGCCGGCGCCCGGCGGCGCCGCCACGAGCAGCCCGCCTGAGGTCATCGCGTCGCAGAGGAGCCAGCGCCGCTCCTCGGGCACGCCCTCGTCCCAGCTCGCGACCTCCTCGATCCAGGCGCGGTTGCGACGGGTGCCGCCGGCCACCGGCGGGTCCTCGGCGCCCAGCAGGTCGAGCACGCCGGCGATCGCGGGCACGGCGGCGGCGTCCACCTCGGCGGCCACGCCGCTCGCCTCCACGAGCTCGCGCAGGTGGCCGAGCAGCCCGAAGCCGGTCACATCCGTCATCGCGTGGGCACCTGCTGCCAGCGCGGCCGCGGACGCGTCGCGGTTCAGCTCGGTCATCACCTCCACCGCCGCCCGCGCCAGCTCCGGGGTCGCGGTGCCGCGCTTCATCGCCGTGGAGGCGAGTCCGCCGCCGACCGGCTTCGTCAGCCGCAGCTCGTCGCCCGGCCGGGCGGTCGAGTTCCGGAGCACGCGCTCGGGGTGGACGGTGCCCGTCACGGCCAGCCCGTACTTCGGCTCGCGGTCGTCGATCGAGTGGCCGCCGACCACCGCGACGCCGGCGGCCGCAGCGGCGTCGGCGCCGCCGCGGAGGACCTCGCCCAGCGGCGCGGCGCCAAGCTCCTCGAGCGACCACGCCACGAGGTTAAGCGCGAACGCCGGGGTGCCGCCCATCGCGTACACGTCCGAGAGGGCGTTCGTGGCGGCGATGCGGCCGAAGTCGTAGGGGTCGTCCACGATCGGGGTGAAGAAGTCGGCGGTGGAGACGATCGCCAGCTCGTCGGAGATGCGGTACACGGCGGCGTCGTCGGCCGTCTCGACCCCCACCAGCACGGAGTCTCCGTCCACGGACGGCAAAGTCCCCAGCAGCGCGTGCAGCTCGCCGGGCGGCAACTTGCAGGCGCAGCCCGCGCCGTGGGAGAGGGCGGTCAGCTTCACCCTCGTAGTATCCCGCGCGTGTTCACGGACGAGCAGGTGGAGGCGGCCGTCCGGGCGCTCTCCGACCCCGAGCGGTTCGCGGGGGCGGAGCGCCTGCTGGCCGAGGCGACCCCTCAGCTCCAGCGGATCCTCGCCCAGGCGCTCCAGGAGGGCGGCTGGTTCGGAGAGGCGCACGAGTCGCAGGTGCGGGCCGCCGTCGGCGAGGCCGACGAGGCCGAGCGCGCCGCGCGCGTGAGGACGCTGCTCGCAGAAGAGACGCGAATGGGAATGCTCGTGGGAGTGGCGGTCGGGTGGGAGCTCGCCCGCGAGCTGAATTCGAACGACGAAGGAGACTGAAGATGGACATCCGGTTCCTCGGCCACGCGGCCTTCGAGCTGAGCGACGGCGACACGCGAGTGCTCGTGGACCCCTTCATCACCGGCAATCCGGTGGCGGCGGTGGAGGCCTCCGAGCTCGAGCCCACCCACATCTTCCTCACGCACGGCCACGCGGACCACTGGGGCGACGTCGAGGAGATCGCCAAGCGCACGGGCGCCCACTGCGTGGCGATCGTGGAGCTCGCGGGCGAGCTCGGCGACAAGGGCATCGAGAACGTGTCCGACCCGAACATCGGCGGCACCGTGGAGTTCGACGGCGGCTGGGTGCGGCTGGTGCCCGCGTGGCACACGTCCACGACGCCGAGCGGGACCGTCAACACGCCGGCCGGCCTCGTGATCAACCTCGGCGGCAGGACCGTGTATCACCTCGGCGACACCGGCCTCTTCTCCGATCTCCAGCTGGTGAGCGCCCGCGACGAGCTCGACGCCGCGCTCGTGTGCATCGGCGGCCACTACACGATGGACCGCCAGGACGCGGCCGTCGCGGCCGGGCTGATCAAGGCAAAGACCGTGATCCCGTGCCACTTCAACACGTTCCCGCCGGTGGAGACGGACGCCGAGGCGTTCAAGGCGGACGTCGAGGGGAACACCGACTCGAAGGTGGAGATCCTCGAGCCGGGCGCGAGCCTGTCGGTCTAGGACACCGGCTTGCTCGCCCGCCTCGCGCTTCTTGCCGCGCTCGCGGCCTGCCTGATGGCGCTCGCCGCATGCGGCGGCGACGACGAGGACCAGGCGGCGACCACGCCGGAGACGGCGCCCGCGACGACCGAGCAGGAGACGGCCACCGCGGAGACGGAGACGGCGGCGCCGGAGACGGAGACGGCGGAGCCGCAGCCGCCCGTGACCGAGACGGAGCCGCCCGCGACGACAACGTCGCCGGAGGACCAGCCGGGCGGCGCGGGGGACGAGGAGCCGGTCCACTCGCTGGCGCAGTTCACGGGCCGCGGCGGCGCGATCACGCCGCGGCTCGTGCGCGTGCCCGCTTTCATCGCGATCCGGGTGGAGGTCCGCTCGGCCGACGGGGAGCGCTACGGCCTCAGGTGCGGCGACGAGAAGATCGAGGCCGGCGGCGCGCTCGGCTCGGTCTCGACCACGATCGACGGTCTGCGCCCGGGCGACTCGATCACCTGCACGCCGACGGGCGGCGGCAACGTCGTGCGCATCGCGGCGACGGCCGAACCCGGGCCGTAGCTTTCGGTTGGCCGGCCAGCCAGGAGTCCGCTACGCTGGCCGTCGATCCAAGCCTGAAGCGAGACGAGGAGAGCCGCTGCAGTGAGCGACCACGTGATTCCCCTTACCGAGCGCGAGGACTTCCAGGCGACCAGTGATCCCGCCCTGCTCGAGTCCGCCGACCGGGGCGAGGTCAACCTGCTCACGTACGCCCAGCTGTACGACCTCTGGGAGCGCCAGCAGTGGGCTACCCAGGACATCGACTTCACCCAGGACCGGATCGACTGGCACGAGCGCATCCCGCCCGAGGAGCGCTTCCAGCGGATGTACGGGCTCAGCTCGTTCTTCATCGGCGAGCAGAAGGTCGCCGAGGAGCTCGGTCCGATGATGCGCGCGGCGCCGACCGAGGAGATGCGCATCTTCCTATGCACGCAGATCGCCGACGAGGCCCGGCACGTGCGGTTCTTCAACCGCTTCTACGACGAGGTTGGCGTGCTCGAGTCCGACAACCTGCAGGACCGGCTCCAGGAGACGAGCGCCCACCTGAACCCGAAGTTCAACGTGCTCTTCGACGAGCACCTGAAGAGCAAGGTCGACCGCCTGGCACGCGAGCCCGAGGACCTCGAGACGCTCGTCGAGGCGATCACGCTCTACCACATGATCATCGAGGGCATGCTGGCCCTCACAGGGCAGCACTTCATCATCGAGTACAACGAGGAGCAGGGCACGCTGCCGGGCTTCGTCGAGGGCTTCAACAACATCGCCCGCGACGAGCACCGCCACGTGGCGTTCGGCGCGCGCTTCCTGCGCGAGATGGCCTCGAGCGACAGCCGCTACGCGGACGCGATCCAGCGCACGCTCGTGGAGTCCGGCCCCGCCGCCGACGGCGTCCTGACCCCCTCGTGGTACGTGGAGGGCGAGACCGAGCTGTTCGGGGGCGCCTCGATCGAGGAGACGCGCGCGTTCGCGATGAAGTGCCTCGAGCGGCGCTTGAAGGTGATCGGCCTCGCGCCGGTCGCCTGACTCGCTGCAAACCGTCGCCTGGCGGCGTCATCGGTCGCTCGCGTGCATAGCACGCGTCGCTCCCTGCTTCCTTGCCAGGCTCGGTTTTCGCGGTCAGGCGACCGGCGCTTGCTGGTCGCCTGGATCGTCGATCCGGGGCCCGGCAGCGCGCGGGAGTGCTTCGGCACGCGTGGGCGGGGCGGCTTCGCCAGCGCACGGCTTCAGTGGATACGCTCGCCGACCGCTACGTCCACGTCCGGGCGCAGCAGGATCACGAGGCCTTCCTCGTCGAGCGCGCCTAGCACGAGCACCTCGGAGACGAACGGCCCGATCTGGCGCGGCGGGAAGTTCACCACGCCGACCACCAGCCGGCCCTCGAGCTCCTCGCGCGTGTAGTTCTTGATCTGCGCCGACGAGCGCCTCTCGCCGACCTCCGGGCCGAAGTCGACCCACAGCTTCCAGGCGGGCTTGCGCGCCTCGGGAAAGTCCTCCACGCGCGAAACGCGGCCTACGCGCATGTCGATCTTCAGGAAGTCGTCGAAGGTCGCCACGGCGGCGGAGCCTACCCGCGCTCGGCGGGCGGCTACTGGCCGGGCGGGGGCGGCGGGGCCGGCGCGGGCGGGGGCTCGCCGGAGCCGGTGCCGGCGCCGGGCTCGCCCGCGGGCGGCGCGGGCGGCGGCGGGACGGGGGTGGTGCTCGCCGGGGGAGTCGCCGGCTGCGTGGGCTCGCCGGGCGGCGTGGGCTCGTCGGCCGGCGTTGTGGGGGTGACGACCTCCTCGGCCGGCGGCGGGAGCACCACGGTGGAGCTCTCCTGCTGCTCGGCCGGCGGCGCGGGCGTCGCCTGGGCCGGTGCGGGCGGCGCGGCCGGAGGCGCGGGCGGTGGCGCCGGCGCGGCCGCGACCGGGGCCGGCTCCGGCTTCTTCGCCGGCTCCTTCTTCACGACCGGCTTCGGGTGAGGCTTCGCCGCGGCCGGCTTCGCCACCGGGGCCGGCGCGGCCGGGGGCGCCTGCGGCGCCGCGGTCACCGGCGCGACGGCCACCTGCTCCGTCGGCGCGACGGGCTGCGGGTTGGCCGCGTGCTTCACCTCCACGGCGCCCGCCGTGACGATCACTGCGGCGGCCATCCCGGCGGCGGCCTTACCGGCGAGCGTGGAGACGCCGGCGGAGACCGCGCCGCCGGCGGTGATCCCGCCGGCCGCGGAGGCCGCGGCGCCGGCGACACCCGCTCCGGCCCCGGCGCCCGCGCCGCCGGTCGAGCCGGCGGCCGCCGCCGCTCCGCCGCCGAGCCCGAGCTTGGCGACCCAGAACTTCTTCATCAGCACGAGCGGCCCGAGCGGGTAGATCGACGCAAGCGCCTTGGAGGTCTTGCGCAGCTCGCCGCGGAAGATGCGGCAGCGCTCGCACGTGCGCAGGTGGCGGCGCACGGGTGCCGAGGACTTCGCGATGCCCTCCGCCACGCTGCCGAGCTCGAGCCGCACCTCCGCGCAGGTGAGCAGGCGGGCCTCGGCGGCCTCGGCTAGCGACACGCGCGCGCGCACGAGGAGCGACTTCACGCTCGGGACCGTCGTGTCCATCGCCTCGGCGATCTGCTCGTAGGAGAGCGCGTCGATCTCACGCAGCAGGAGCGCGGTGCGCTGCGTCTCGGGCAGCTCCTGGACGTCGGCCACGATCTGGCGGAACTCCTCGCGCGTGTGAACGGTGTCCGCAGTGGTGGCGCCGCCGTCGCGCTCGAAGACGTCCATCGAGTCCTGACCGGCGTGCTGCGGCCGGCGCAGGTGGTTGAGGCAGCGGTTGCGCGCGATTCGATAGAGCCACGGGCGCGCGTTGATCGGACGGTCGTCCGCACAGATCGCGTTGAAGGCCGCGGTGAACACCTCCTGCAGTACGTCCTCCGCATCCTCGGTCGAGCCGAGCATGTGGCGACAGAACGCAAGAAGGCGAGAGTTGTAGCGGTCTACGAGCGCTTCGAACGCGCCATGGTTGCCGCGCCGGATGAGCGCGACGAGCTTCTCATCGCTCTGCAGACGCAGAAGCGGTGAGCGCGCAGCGAGCGCGGGCGTATGCCGTAGAGCAGAAGCTTCCATCAAAAGAACGACGTTCCCCTGTAAGAACAGGCTAGCGATCAATAAGTAGCGCCGAGCGAACCGCTCAGCAATCGGCAATTCGTACGAGGGGCGCGATG
>DASXAA010000265.1:0-17066 GCA_036407035.1 Thermoleophilaceae bacterium
CAGCGACGACTGCGGGCGGGCCGGCGACACCCCCGGCTACCAGAACGGCGACATGGCCGAGATGACCACGGACGCCCTGCAGCTCTTCCTGCGCGACGTGCGCCGCCATCCGCTGCTGACCGCCGACGAGGAGGTCGAGCTGGCCAAGCGGGTGGAGCGGGGCGACCTGGAGGCCAAGGAGCGGATGGTGAACGCCAACCTGCGGCTGGTCGTCTCGAACGCGAGGCGCTACCAGGGGCACGACCTCTCGCTCCTCGACCTGATCCAGGAGGGCATTCTCGGCCTGATCCGGGCGGTCGAGAAGTTCGACTGGCGCAAGGGCTTCAAGTTCTCCACGTACGCGACGTTCTGGGTCCGGCAGGCGATGCAGCGGGCGGTCGCGAACCAGTCGCGCACCATCCGCATCCCCGTGCACATCGGCCAGCGGCAGCGCAAGATCGCGCGCGCCGAGCGCGAGCTCGCCGCGCACCTCGGCCGCGACCCGACCGACGAGGAGCTGGTAGAGGCAGCCGAGGTCACCCTCGACGAGCTGCAGGAGACGCGCGAGGTGACGCGCGCGCTCACGAGCCTCGACCGGCCGGTCGGCGAGGACGGGGAGACGCAGCTGGGCGACCTGCTGCCGAGCGACGAGCGCGGGCCCGAGGAGGAGGTCGAGATCGGCCTCAGCCGCGAGCAGGTGCGCCGCGCCGTGGACGAGCTCCCGGAGAAGGAGCGCGACGTCATCCGGCTGCGCTACGGGATCGACGGCGACGAGCCCACGCCGCTGCGCGAGGCCGGCCGCCGGCTCGGCATGTCGGCGGAGGGCGTCCGCCGGATCGAGCGGAACGCCCTGCGCCACCTGTCCGAGCGCCGCGAGCTGGCGGCGCTCGCCGAGGCCGCCTGACGGCGGCGCGCCTGGCCATCTCGCGGGCGAACGCCGAGAGCTGCCTGTGAGACTGTCGCGGGTGAGCGCTCGACGTCGCTACCTCTCGCTGGCCTGGCGGGTCTTCGCCGTAAACGCGGTCGTGCTCGTGCTGAGCGGGCTCGTGGCGGTCGTGGTCTTCTCGCCCGGCACGATCAGCTCGCCGGTCGCGACCAAGGAGCTGGTGATCGTCGTGATCGCCCTGCTCGCGATGCTCGCGGTCAACAGGGTGCTGCTCGCGCGCGAGCTGTCGCCGCTCGAGCGCGTGACCGCGGCCATGCGGCGCGCCGACCCGCTCGTCCCGGGCGAGCGCGTGGAGCTGCCGGCGCGCCCGTCGGAGGCCAGGGACCTCGCGGTCGGGTTCAACGCGATGGCCGAGCGCCTCGAGGACCAGCGCCGCGACAGCGCGCGCCACGCGCTCGCCGCCCAGGAGGGCGAGCGGCTGCGCATCGCGCAGGAGCTGCACGACGAGGTCGGCCAGCAGCTGACCGCGCTGGTGCTACGTCTGTCGAGGACCCGCCGCGACTCGGGCCCGGAGCTGGAGCCCGCGCTCGTGGAGGCCCAGGACCTCGCGCGGGAGTCGCTCGACGACGTGCGCCGGGTCGCGCGCGAGCTGCGCCCCGAGGCGCTGGACGACCTCGGCCTGGCGAGCGCGCTGGCCGCCCTCTGCGAGCGGCTCGCCGCGCAGGCGGGGCTGCAGGTCGAGCAGAGGCTCCAGCCGGCGCTGCCGCCGCTGACCGACGAGGAGGAGCTCGTGGTGTACCGGGTCGCCCAGGAGGCGCTCACGAACGTCCTCCGGCACGCCGGCACCGACCGCGCCGAGCTCGCCCTGCGCGTGGACGGCGAGACGCTCGTGCTCGACGTCCGCGACGACGGCGCCGGCTTCGACGCCGGCGCGGTCGCGGCGACCGGCCTCGCGGGAATGCGGGAGCGCGCGCTCCTCGTGGACGCGCGCCTCGAGATCCGGAGCCGGCCGGGCGGCGGCACACTGGTGCGACTGGCCCTGCCGCTGGCCCGATGACTCCGTTGCGGACCCGCATCCTGCTCGCCGACGACCACGCCGTGGTGCGGCGCGGCCTGCGTCTGGTGCTCGACGCCGAGCCCGACCTAGAGGTGGTCGCCGAGGCCGGCGACGGCCTCGAGGCGCTGACGCTCGCCCTGCGCGAGGACGTGCACCTCGCCGTGCTCGACGTGGCGATGCCCGGCCTCACCGGGCTGCAGGTCGCGCGCGAGCTGAGCGAGCGCCGCCCGGATGTGCGCAGCCTGCTGCTGTCGATGCACGACAGCGAGCAGTACCTGATCGAGGCGCTGCGCGCCGGCGCCAGCGGCTACGTGCTGAAGGCCGCCGCCGACGACGCCCTGATCGACGCCTGCCGGGCGGCCATGCGCGGCGAGGCGTTCCTGTACCCGGCGGGGATCAGCGCGCTCATGCGCGAGCACCTCGAGCGCGCGCGCCAGGGCGAGCCCGGCGCGGGAAGCCCCCTGACCGATCGCGAGAGCCAGGTGGTAAAGCTGATCGCAGAGGGCCACAGCGGCCGCGAGATCGCCGAGCTCCTGCACATCAGCGAGCACACGGTCGAGCGCCACCGCGAGCGCATCCTCGACAAGCTCGGCCTGCGCGACCGCGTGGCGGTGACCCGCTACGCGATCGGCCGCGGGCTCGTCGAGCCGTAGCGAATAGGGGGCGCCCCCTATGGGCGGGCGACGCGAGCTGCGCCACCCTTCCGTCCGTGGCCAACCAGCTCATCATCGTCGACGACCACGCCGCTGTCCGCGCCGGTCTCGCGACCCTGATCGCGCCCGAGCCCGACCTCGACGTGGTCGCGCTCACCGCCGACGCCGACGCGGCCCTTGCCTGCGCCGAGGAGCACTCGCCCGACGTCGTGCTGGTCGACTTCCACCTTCCCGACGAGGACGGGCTCAGCCTCTGCCTGCGCCTCGAGGGGAGCGCGCGGACGGTGCTCTACTCGGCGTTCGCCGACGACCTTCTGGCCGTGCTCGCCGCGGTGGCCGGCGCCGACGCCCTCGTGCCGAAGTCCGCCGACCCCACCGAGCTGCTCGACACCCTGCGCGCCGTCGCCGCCGGCGAACGGGTGCGGCCCTTGCCCTCCCCCGCGGCCCTCAACACCGTCGGCGCCTCGCTCGACCCTGCCGACCTGCCGGTGCTCGGCATGCTCGTGCACGGGACCGCGCCGGGCGAGGTCGCCGACACCCTCGGCATGCCGCCGGACTGGCTGCTCGCGCGGCGCTGGGCGATCCTGCGCCGCCTCTCGCCGCGCCGCGTCCGCCGCGGCTCGGCGCTCGAGGTCGCCGTCACGGATTGATCGCGAGGAAGATGAAGGCGGCGCACAGCACGAGGTGCACGCCGCTCTCCTGAAGGGTCGCGCGGCCCGGCAGCACGGTCAGCGCGCCGACGACCGCCGTCACCCCGAGCAGCACCATCTGGGTGGCGCCCAGGCCGAGCACGAGCGGCCCGTCGAGCCAGATCGACGCGATGGCGATCGCCGGGATCGTCAGCCCGATGCTGGCCATGGCCGACCCGTAGGCGAGGTTGAGGCTCGTCTGCACCCTGTCGCGGCCGGCGTTGCGGACGGCCGCGAGCGTCTCCGGCGACAGGACGAGCAGGGCGATCACGACGCCCACCGCGGACTGCGGCGCGCCGATCGCGTCGACCGCGTCCTCGATCCCCGGCGACTCCACCTTCGCCAGCCCGACCACGTCCACGAGGGCGACGAGCAGCAGCATGAGGCTGGCGAGCGCATCGCCGGCGGTGGGGGGCGGCGCGTGGGCGTTCTCCCCGGCGTCCACCTCCTCCGGCAGGAAGTAGTCGCGGTGCCGCACCGTCTGGACCAGCACGAAGAGCCCGTACAGAGCCGCCGAGGCGACCGCCGCGAAGGCCAGCTGGGTGGACGAGAACTCCGGCCCCGGCTCGCTGGTCGTGAACCGCGGCAGCACGAGGGTGAGCGTCGCCAGCGTGATCACGGTCGCGAGCGCGGTGGCGCTGCCCTCCGCGTTGAACGACGCGAACCGCCGCCGGAGCGATCCCACGAGCAGCGAGGCGCCAACGATCCCGTTGCACGTGATCATCACCGCGGCGAACACCGTGTCGCGCGCGAGCGTCGCCGTCTCCGACCCGCCGGACACCATCAGCGTCACGATCAGGCCCACCTCGATGACCGTGACCGCGACCGCGAGCACGAGCGACCCGAACGGCTCCCCCACTCGGTGCGCGACGAGCTCGGCATGATGCACGGCCGCCAGCACGGCGCCTACGAGGAAGACTGCGACGATCGCGAGCACGGCCCCGCCGGGCTTCGAGCCCCACGTGAAGATCAGCACCAGCGCGGCGAGCGCGGGCACCGCGCTGGTCCAGCTCGGCTTCGCCAGCCGCTTCAGCACGCCGGCCCGAGCCTCATGGCGCGCCGCCCTCCGGCTCCTTCGGAGGGGCGCGCAGCGAGCCGGCGTGGGCGCGCGCCGCCGGGTCGCGGCGCGTCTTGAGGATGCTCGCCACCGTCGCCACGAGCAGGATCGCGACGATCACCGCCAGCGAGGTGGACGTGGCGATCTCGGGCACGGCGTCATTCTGTAGATGCGCGTAGTGCAGCACCAGCTTGACGCCGATGAACGCGAGGATCACGGCGAGGCCGGTCGAGAGGTAGACGAGCCGGTCGAGCAGTCCCGAGACGAGAAAGAACAGGGCGCGCAGGCCGAGCAGCGCGAAGGCGTTGGCCGCGAACACGATGAACGCCTCGCGGCTGATGCCGAAGATCGCCGGGATCGAGTCGAGCGCGAACAGCAGGTCGGTGCTCCCGATCGCCAGCAGGACGAGGAACAGCGGCGTGAGCACCTGGCGCCCGTCCACCCGGGTCACGAGCCGGCCGCCGTCGTAACGGTCGGTGAAGGGCAGCCGGCGCCGCACGGCCGCGACGAGCACGTTGTCCTCCACCGAGGGGTCCTGGTCGCGGTGGCGGAAGAGCTGCACGGCGGTGACGATCAGGAGCAGCCCGAACAGCAGGAACATGAACGAGAACGCCGCCAGCAGCGCCGCGCCGAGCGCGATGAAGACCCCGCGCAGGACCAGCGCCAGCAGGATCCCGATCGTCAGCACCTTGTGCTGGTGCTCGGCCGGCACCGCGAACGTGGTCATGATCACGACGAAGACGAAGAGGTTGTCGACCGACAGACTCTTCTCGACGACGTAGCCGGCGAAGTACTGCGCGCCGAACTGCCACCCGGCCGTCAGCCCGACCGCGACGCCGAACAGCACGGCGACGGCGATGTAGAACAGCGACCATCCGACCGCCTCGCGGAACCCGACCGCGTGCGGCCGGCGCCCGGAGACCGCCAGGTCGAGCACGAGCAGCGCGCCGATCAGCCCGATCGTCGCCGCCCAGCCGGCCGCGGTCACGTTCAGCGGGATCCCCCCGTTTCCGCCGCGACACGGCGCAGCATGTCCCGGAACGTGGCCAGCTCGTCGGTCGTCAGGGCACGGAAGCTGGGGCGCCGCCCGCCGACGCAGTCCGCCAGGCGCAGGCGCGTCCCCCGCCCCTCGGCGGTGAGCGAGACGACCCGCTTGCGCCGGTCGTTGCGAGCGGGCTCGCGGCGCACGAGACCGCGGCGCTCGAGCGTCGTGAGCATCGTGGAGGCGTTCGCCGGGTCGACGTCCAGCCGGCGCGCCAGGTCGCCGGTGGTCGTCTCGCCCACGACCGCGAGCAGCCACAGCGCGTTCGCCTGCGCGGGCGTCAGCCCCAGCTCCTCGGCGCACTCGCGCATGGCCGCGCGGAGGCTGCGGACGAGCGGGCCCATCAGGCCCGCGATCTCGTCGCCGAGCGCCTCCCGCTCGGCGGCGTCGCCCCGGACGGGCTGTCGTCCTCGCTCGCTCATCTGCCTTTAAGAATACCTGTTAATTTATAGGTATGCATCCCACCGTCATCGTCATCGCCGCCGTCGTCCTCGTCCGCCTCGCGATCGCCGTCGTGCAGCGCAGGGCGCGCCGGTAGCGCGCGGCGTTGGCCGCGAGAGTGTGGGCGCACTTCGGGGTCATATACGACCAAAAGTGCGCCCACACTCCCCGGCCGGCTCGGGGCCGCGAACTCCGCTCCGGGCCACCCCTGGTTGCCTGCCGTAAGCGCCCCGCACCGGCGCGGCCGCCCGCAGCGACAGGCGGCACCGCGCAGGCTCAGCTGCGCGTGCGATACAGGTGCGTCGTCAGCGGCATGAACACCGTGGTCAGCGCCGCCGCCACGCCCAGCACGATCGCGACGTCGCCGCCGTCCACCCCGCCGTGCATGAACCCGCGCGACACGTCCGCGAGGATCGAGATGGGGTTCACGTTCACGAACGCCTCGAGGCCCGACGGCAGCGTGTCCGGGTCCACGAACACGTTGCTGACGAACGTCAGCGGGAAGATGAACATGAAGCCGGCGTTCATGACCGCGTTGGGCGAGCGCAACAGTAGGCCGACGGTGGTGAACACCCAGGAGAGCGCGAACGCGAAGAGCACCGTGATAGCGAGCGCCGCCACCACGCCGTCGATGCCCGCGTCGGGCCGGAAGCCGAGCACGTACCCGAGCACGATGATCACGGTCCCGCCGACGAGGTAGCGCACGCTGTCGCCCAGCAGCGCGCCGAGCAGCGGCGCCGGGCCCCAGATCGGCAGGGTGCGGAAGCGGTCCACGACGCCTTTCGTCAGATCGGTGTTGATCGAGACGCCGGAGTAGACGGTGTTGAACAGCACCGACATCACGAGCAGGCCGGGCAGGATGTAGTGGAGGTAAGCGGCGGTCGACCCCGCGATCGCGCCGCCGAACAGGTACGTGAACATCAGGACGAACATCACCGGCGTGATCGTCACGTCGAGCAGCTGCTCCGGTACGTGCTTGACCTTCAGCATGCCTCGCCAGCCGAACGAGAGCGCGGCCGACGGCGCGCTCGCCGGGCGCGGCCGCTCGACCCGCGCGAGCGCCTTGCGGATCGCGGCCTCATCGGTCCCGGGGCGCGGCTGCGTCGTCGCGGGAGTGCTCACGCCGCCCGCTCCTCCTCGTCGTCGTCGGGCTCCTCGGCCGGGTGGCCGGTGAGCGCGAGGAAGACCTCGTCGAGACTGGGCTGGCCGAGCGAGAAGTCGGCGATCGCCACGCCGGAGCGCGCCAGCGCGGCCATCGCCTCCGCGGCCCGGTCGCCGTCGGCGCACGGCGCTGAGAGCGCAGCCGGGTCCGCCTCGAGGTGGACCGTGTCGAGCTCCTGGGCCAGCACGCGCTCGGCGTCCGGCCGCTGCTCGGGGTCGAGCAGCCGCACGTGCAGCGCGCCCGACCCCACCGACGCCTTGAGCTGGGCCGGCGTGCCCTCGGCGATCACCTTGCCGTGGTCGATCACGGCGATCCCCTCGGCGAGCTGGTCCGCCTCGTCCAGGTACTGGGTGCAGAGCAGGATCGTCGTGCCGCCCGCCGCCATCGCGCGAACGATGTCCCAGACCTGATTGCGGGAGCGGGGGTCGAGCCCGGTGGTCGGCTCGTCGAGGAACATCACCCGCGGCGTCACGACGATGCTCGCGGCGATGTCCAGCCGCCGCCGCATGCCGCCTGAGTAGTTCTTGACGAGCCTGCCCGCGGCGTCGGCGAGGCCGAATGCCGCGAGCAGCTCATCGGCGCGCGCCTTGGCCGCCGGGCGGCCGAGGCCGAGCAGCCGGCCGAGCAGGATCAGGTTCTCGCGCCCGGTCAGGTCCTCGTCCACCGAGGCCAGCTGGCCGGTGAGGCTGATCAGCCGGCGGACCGCGGCCGCCTCCTCGACGACGTCCTGTCCGAGCACGCGCGCGGAGCCCGCGTCGGGGCGCAGCAGCGTGGCGAGCATGCGGATCGTCGTCGTCTTGCCGGCGCCGTTCGGCCCCAGGACCCCGTACACCGAGCCGGTCCGGACGGCCAGGTCCACCCCCGCGACGGCGCGGGTGTCGCCGAAGGACTTCACGAGGCCGTTCGCCTCGATCGCGAGCGGGGGAGTTGACGTCATCGGGTCCTGGGCCGGGGCGTGGTCCTTCACCATAGAGTTTTCGCGGGACCTCCCCGGGCACCCGATTCATGTCCCGTGCCCTCCAGGAGGTGGTCCCGTTGAGTCGTCGGGCTTCGATCACAGTCAATCGCCCCCGCGAAACCGTCGAGCGTCTGTGGCGCGGCCCGGACCACCGGCCCGAGTACATCCACTCCAAGGGCGCGGCGGTGAGGTTCGCCGACGCGCCCGGCGATCGCGGCACCGAGATCCACGTGGAGCTCCGGCCCGCGTGGGGAGGCAAGGCCGGCGAGATCGTGCGCAAGGTCACGGGCTCGGAGCCGCGCGCGAAGGCGATGGACGACCTGCGGCATTTCAAGCAGCTCGTCGAGACCGGCGTGATCGCCCGCTCGGACGGCGCGCCCGAGGGCGAGCTGGCCGAGCGCGATCTGAGGCAGCGACCGGCGCGGCCGCTCGGCGAGAGGGCGGGTGTGTCATGAGGGCGAACGTCTGGTCGGGCCGCAACGAGGTCCGGGTCGAGAACGTCCCGGACCCGAAGGTCCTGAACGAGCGCGACGCGATCGTGAGGATCACGTCGACCGCGATCTGCGGCTCGGACCTCCACCTGTACGACGGCTACATCCCGACGATGAAGAAGGGCGACATCCTCGGGCACGAGTTCATGGGCGAGGTCGTGGAGACCGGCAAGGGCGTGAGCAACCTGCAGGTCGGCGACCGCGTCGTGGTGCCGTTCCCGATCGCGTGCGGCGACTGCTGGGCGTGCCGGCACGAGCTCTACTCGGTCTGCGAGAACTCGAACCCCAACGCCGGCATGGCCGAGAAGCTCTTCGGACACTCGACCGCCGGCATCTTCGGCTACTCCCATCTCACCGGCGGCTACGCGGGCGGGCAGGCGGAGTACGCGCGGGTACCGTTCGCGGACGTCGGGCCGATCAAGATCGAGGACGACCTCCCGGACGAGAAGGTGCTGTTCCTGTCGGACATCCTCCCGACGGGCTGGTTCGGCGCCGACCTGTGCGACATCAAGGGCGGTGAGGTGATCGCAGTGTTCGGCGCCGGCCCGGTCGGCCTGTTCGCGATGGCGAGCGCGGCCCTGCTGGGCGCCGAGCGGATCGTCGCGATCGACGAGTACGACTACCGGCTCCGCATGGCGCGCGACAAGGCGGGCGCGACCGACGTCATCAACTTCTCCCACGACGCCGACGTGGTCGAGCAGCTGAAGGAGCTCACGGCCGGACGCGGCCCGGACGCCGTGATCGACGCGGTCGGGATGGAGGCCGTTCACGGGCACGGCGGGGTTCACGCCTACGACAGGGTGAAGCAGGCCACGCGCCTGCAGACCGAGCGCGGCCACGCCCTCCGCGACGCGATCCTGGCCTGCCGCCCGGGCGGCATCGTCTCAGTGATCGGCGTCTACGGCGGGCTGCTCGACAAGTTCCCCGCCGGGGCGTTCATGAACAAGGGACTGCAGCTGCGGGCGGGCCAGGCCCACGTCCACAGGTACCTGCGCCCCCTCTACGAGCGGATCCGCGACGGCGAGATCGACCCCAGCTTCGTCGTCACGCACCGCCTCGGACTGGACCAGGCGCCGGAGGGCTTCGAGACGTTCAAGCACAAGCAGGACGAGTGCGTAAAGGTCGTGCTGAAGCCCTGAGCTAACCCTCGCGCAGCGCCTCCATCCGCTCCCGCCGCGGCCGTCCCGCCTCCCGCAGCACGATCTTGATCACGGCGGCGAACGGCATCGCGAGGATGGCCCCGACGACGCCGAGTATCGAGCCGGCGATCAGCACCGCGACGATCGTGGTGAACGCCGACAGCTCGACGGCCCGGCGGTAGACGATCGGGTAGACGATGTAGTTCTCGACCTGCTGGTAGATCAGCTGGATCACCAGCATCCCGATCGCGGCCGGCGTGCTGACGGTGAGCGCGACCGCCACGAGGATCACGGCGGCGATCGTCGCGCCGACCTGCGGGATCAGATCGAGGAAGCCGGTCATCACGGCGAGCACAATCGGGAACGGCAGCCCGAACGCCCAGGCCGAGAGGCCGGCGACCGTCGCGGCCACCAGCGAGATGGCCACGTTGCCGATCAGCGAGGAGGAGACGGCGAGGATGGAGTCCTCGAGCACCGGGCGCCAGCGGGCCTCGACCGCCGGGTCGGCGAAGCCGAACAGCCAATTGGTGATCGTCGGCCGCTCCATCAGCAGGAACAGCGACAGGAACGTGAGCGTGACGAGCGACAGCACGGAGCCGAACACGCCGCCCGCGATCCCGAGCAGGGTGCTGGCCGCCTCCGGCAGTCCCTTGGCGAGGTCCTCCAGCGCCGAGCGGACGGAGTCCTGGGAGCCGCTCGAGACGAAGGTCTGGAACGCGTCGCTGTTCGTCAGGTCGTCCCAGTACTGCGGCACGTGGTCGAGGAAGTCCTTGACCTGGTCCCAGAGCGGGCCGACGGTGATCACGACGATCAGGAAGACCGCGACGAAGAGGCCAGCGAACACCGCGACCGCCGCGCGCCCGCGGCCCCAGCCGCGCCTGACAAGCGCGCCCACGACCGGGTCGAGGCCGAGCGCGAGCACGGCGGCGACGAAGATCGACAGGAGCGTGCCGAGCGAGAGGATCGCGAGCGCAACGAGCGCGCCGAAGACCACCAGCGTGGCCAGCGTGCGAGGCGGTATGACGAGCTCGATGCGCTGGGCCGGTGGCTGCTGCATCACGCCCCGGTGACTTCGCGCTACGGGGGGCTTTCCCTTTCGGCCGCCTTGGCGTGCGCCGAGCGCTCAGGTACGTTGGACGCGACGACTCGCGTATGGATTTCCGCATCCTGGGTCCCCTGGAGGTCCTCGACGACGGCCGCCGGGTCGCGCTCGGGGGCAGCAAGCAGCGGGCGCTGCTCGCGCTCCTCCTGCTCCATCGCGGTGAGACGCTCGCCACCGAGCGGCTGATCGACGAGCTGTGGGGCGAGCGCCCGCCCGCGACCGCCGCGAAGTCCGTGCAGGTGCACATCTCGCGGCTGCGGAAGGCGCTCGCGGCCGCCGGCGGCGGCCGCGGCGACGAGCTGGTCGTCACGCGCGAGCACGGCTACGTCCTCGCGCTCGACCCGGAGCGGGTCGACGCGCACCGCTTCGAGCGGCTGATCGGCGCCGGAAGGGACGCGCTCGCCGCCGGGGATCCCGACGGCGCCGTGGCGGCGCTCGAGGAGGCGCTGTCCATGTGGCGCGGCCGCCCCCTCGACGACCTCGCCTACGAGGCCTTCGCGCAGCGCGAGATCGGCCGGCTCGAGGAGCTGCGCGTCACGGCGCTCGAGCACCTGATCGGCGCCAAGCTGGAGCTCGGCCTCCACGCCGAGGTCGTCGGCAGGCTCGAGGCCTTGATCGCCGACCACCCTTACCGCGAGCGCCTGCGGGGACAGCTGATGCTCGCCCTCTACCGCTCCGACCGCCAGGCCGACGCCCTCCAGGCCTACCAGGACGCCCGCAGGGCGCTCGTGGACGAGCTGGGCATCGAGCCGGGCGAGCGGCTGCGCGAGCTGGAGCGGTCGATACTCGCGCAGGAGCCCACGCTCGCCGTGCCGGCGCCGGCCGCCGCGGCGCCGCCGCCGGCTGCGCCGGCGGCGGTCGCCGAGCCCGCCGCCCCCGCTCCCGAGCCCGCGGCGGCCGCCCGGCGGCTCGTGAGCATCGTGTTCGCCGACATCGTCGGCTCGACCGGCCTCGCCGAGCGGCTCGACCCGGAGTCGATGCACGGCGTGCTCGACCGCTACATGGACCTGTGCGGCTCGGTGATCGAGCGCCACGGCGGCTC
This sequence comes from Thermoleophilaceae bacterium, assembly GCA_036407035.1. GTDB lineage: Bacteria > Actinomycetota > Thermoleophilia > Solirubrobacterales > Thermoleophilaceae > JACVRW01. Next base: position 11,699 of record DASXAA010000265.1, read on the forward strand.
GGTCGAGGGGTTCGTGGGCGACGCGGTCGTCGGGGTCTTCGGCCAGACGCAGGTGCACGAGGACGACGCCCTGCGGGCGGTCCGCGCGGCGCTCGAGATGCGCGAAGCGGGCGCCGCGCTCAGCGACGAGCTCGAGCGCGACAAGGGCGTCCGGCTCGGCATGAAGTTCGGCCTCGAGTCGGGCGAGGTGTTCGTCAGCGCCGGGACGCGCCGCTCGCGCTTCGCCGCCGGCGACGCGTTCAACGTCGCGGCCCGGCTCGAGGGGACGGCGGGCGAGGGCGAGATCCTGCTCGGCGACAGCACCCACGCCCTCGTCCGGCACGCGGTGCGGGCGGAGCCGCTCGAGCCGCTCGCGCTCAAGGGGCGCCGCGCCACGGTGCAGGCGTGGCGCCTGCTCGAGCTGGAGGACGGCGGCGACGCCACCGCCCGTCTCGCCGCCGGCGCCTTCGTGAACAGGCACCGCGAACTGGGAGAGCTGAGGGCGGCGTTCGCCCGCGCGCGGGACGCGGGCGGCTGCCACGCCGCGACGGTGGTGGGGCCGCCCGGCATCGGGAAGTCGCGGCTCACGAGCGAGCTCGTCGCCGAGGTCGGCGCCGGCGCGACGGTGCTGGTCGGACGCTGCCCCTCCTACGGCGACGGGGTCGCCTACCGGCCGCTGGCGGAGATCGTGACGGAGATCGGAGGCGACGAGCCCCGGCAGCGGGTCACCGAGCTGCTCGACGGGGACGAGTCCGTGGCACGCCTCGTGCTCGGCGCGATCGGGCTCTCCGACGAGGCGGTCCAGGCCGAGGAGACGTTCTGGGCCCTCCGCCGGCTGCTCGAGCGCGTCGCGCAGGAGCGGCCGCTGATCGTCGTCGTGGACGACGTGCACTGGGCGGAGCCGACGCTGCTCGACCTGCTCGACTACCTGGTGGCGTTCTCCAGCGGGCACGCGATCCTGCTCGTGTGCCTCTCGCGCCCCGAGGTGCTGGAGCGCCGCCCGGGCTGGGCCGCGCCGCAGCCGAGCAGGTCGCTGCTCGTGGTGGAGGCGCTCGCCGACGACGAGGCGCGCGAGCTGGTCGAGAGCGCCGGCGAGCTCGAGCCGGCCACGGCGGCGCGGATCGTGGAGACCGCCGAGGGCAACCCGCTCTTCCTCGAGCAGCTCGTGGCCGTGGGGGCCGAGACCGGCGAGGCGGCGCTGCCGTCGAGCATCCAGGCGGTGCTCGCGGCGCGCATCGACCGCCTGGACGCCGGCGAGCGCACGGTGCTCGAGCACGCCGCCGTCCAGGGCCGGAGCTTCTGGGTCGGGGCGCTCCAGCAGCTGCTGCCGGAGCACGAGATGCCCGGCATCGCCGGGCATCTCGTGTCGCTGGCGCAGAAGGGGCTGATCCGCGCGGAGCGCTCCGAGTTCGCGGGGGAGGACGCCTTCCGGTTCGCCCACGCGCTCATCCGGGAGGCGGCGTACCGGACGCTGCCGAAGCAGCGGCGCGCCGAGCTGCACGAGCGGATGGCACGCTGGCTCGAGGCACGGCCGGGCGCCCAGGACGAGACCGTCGGGTACCACCTCGCCGAGGCCTACCGCAACCGGGCCGAGCTCGGACCGGTCGGCGACACCGAGCGGGCGCTCGCCGCGGCAGCGGCCGGACGGCTGGCGAGCGCCGCGGACGCCGCGATGCTGCGCGGCGATCCGCCCGCCGGAGCCGGCCTGCTCGAGCGCGCCGCGGAGCTGCTCGATCCGGGCGACGCCGCCCGCGCCGAGCTGCTGCCCGAGCTCGGCCACGCGCTGTCTGAGGCGGGCCGCATGGGCGACGCCGCGCGCGTGCTCGACGAGGCGATCGAGCGGGCGCCCGAGCCGCGGCTGCGCGCGCGGGCTCAGGTGGAGCGGGAGCTGCTTCGCCTGGAGACGGACACCGGCGCCGGCATCGAGCGCGCCCGGCGAGTGGCCGAGGAGGTGCTGCCGGACCTCGAGGGCGACGAGCTCGGCCGTTGCCGTGCGCTGCTCCTGCGCGCGCAACCCGCCTGGATCGCCGGCCGGGCGGAGAGCGCCGACGAGGCCTGGGCCGACGCAGCCGAGAGCGCACGCCGTGCGGGCAGGCAGCACGAGCTGTACGAGGCCGTCGGCTGGCGCGCGCTCGCTGCCGCGCTCGGCCCGACCCCGGTCGACGAGGCCATCCCGCGCTGCGAGGAGCTGCGCGAGCTCGTGAGCGCGAGCCCGATCGCGACGGCGTCGACGCTCAACCCGCTCGCGTACCTGCACGCGATGCGGGGCGAGCTCGAGACGGCCGACGGGCTGCTCGCGCAGGCGAGCGACATGCTGCGGGAGGTCCGCGGCGTGAGCTCGGGCGTGTCGCACCTCGAGGCGTGGGTCAGGCTGCTCGCCGGGCAGCCGGAGCTGGTCGAGCCGGAGCTGCGGGCGGATGTGGAGACGCTGTCCTCGATGCAGGCCGGAGAGACGCTCGCGACGACGACCGCCCTTCTCGCCCAGGCCGTGTTCGCCCAGGGACGCCTTGACGAGGCCGCCGAGCTGTGCGAGACGACCGCGGCCCGCGCACCCGCCGAGGACACCATGACGCAGGCGATCTGGCGCGGCGTGCGGGCCAAGGTGATCGCCCGCGAGGGCCGTGCCGACGAGGCCGAGGCGCTGGCGCGCGACGCGGTCGCGCTCGCCGGGCGGACCGACTTGCTCTCGCATCACGGTGATGCGATGCTCGACCTGGCCGACGTACTCAGGACTTGCGACCGCGGCGACGAGTCGGATCGTGCGACCCGCGCCGCCCTCGAGCTGTACGAGCTCAAGGGCAACGTGGCGGCGGCGGCGCGCGCCAGGTCGCTGCTCACCGAACGACCAGGAGGGGAGTGATGGCGGGCAAGCCGAATTTCACGGGCGTCAGGATCGACGGCAGCGACGTGATCGTCGACGGCGCCTCGCCGGAGGACGCCAAGGACAAGGACACGGGGGTGGTGGACCTGCTCGGGGTCGCCGTGTTCCTCTCCCAGGGCGAGCACACCGCGGTGGGGGCGGCGAAGCCGGACGAGGCGTGGGTCGCCACGCTCGAGGGCGAGGCGAACAACTTCAGCAAGGGCCAGGCGTCGGTGACCGGGGTCGAGGTGCGCAAGGAGAACTCGACCATCACCACCTGGTCGCAGAAAGTGCAGATCACCTAATCGGGGGTCGGGCACACGCCGTCGCGCGGCACGGCACCGCCGTCCCGCGCGGACAACGCATCGCCGCACGCGGCGAGCCGCCGGAGGGGCGCTTCGGCCGGATGTTCCGGCTGCCGCGCTGCAAGGCCGGCCCGCGCGCGATCGAGCAGCTCGCGGACGTGATGCACGCCCGCAGAGACCAGTTCGCGAACGGGACGATCCCGGCGGGCTTCACGTACCTGGCGCAGTTCATCGACCACGACATCACCTCCGACCCGACGCCGATCCTCGAGCGGCGCGTAGACCCGCACGCGCTGGTCAACTTCCGCACGCCGCGGCTCGACCTCGACAGCCTCTACGGCTCGGGCCCCCGGGTCCATCCGTTCCTCTACGACTGGGAGACGGAGCCGAAGGGCGCGCGCCTGCTCGTGGGCGGCAACCAGAAGCCGGACCAGGCGCGAGTGGACCTACCGCGCAACGAGCAGGGGCGGGCGCTGATCGGCGATGCCCGCAACGACGAGAACCTGATCGTCTCGCAGTTGCACCTGCTCTTCATCCGCTTCCACAACGCCGTGGTCGACCACCTCTGCCGCAAGGGGATACCGACGGAGCAGGCCGCGGTGGACGAGCTGCTCGAGCGGGCGCAACGGACCGTCCGCTGGCACTACCAGTGGATCGTCGTGAACGAGTTCCTGCCGCTCGTGCTCGGCGAAGAGACGGCGATGAAGGTGCTGCCCTCCGCGCGGGCGCCCCGCGGCCGCCGCAGGTACTACAGGCCGCGGCGAGGGCCGTTCATCCCGGTCGAGTTCTCGGGAGCGGCCTACCGCTTCGGCCACAGCATGGTGCGGAAGCGCTACGAGACGGCGATGGAAACCGAGTTCGGCAAGCGGATCTTCCCGGCGCTCGAGGGTTCCAGGTGGCTGCCCGCGGAGCTCGAGATCGCGTGGCCGCGCTTCTTCAAGGTGCGTCGCCAGAGCGACGTGCAGCCGAGCCAGCGGATCGACACCTCGCTGGTGGAACCGCTATTCAAGGACATGCCGGACGGCGGCGATCCGCTGGCGCTCCGGAACCTCCGCCGCGGCGCAGAGCTGGGGCTGCCCTCGGGGCAGGCGGTCGCCGAGAGGATGGGCCTCGCGGCGCTCCCCCCGGAGGCGCTCAAGCTGGACGCCTGCGCCCCGCGTGCTCAGAAGGTGCTGCTCGCCGACACCCCGCTCTGGTACTACGTCCTCTGCGAGGCGGAGTCGGGGGGCGGCAACCACCTCGGGCCGGTGGGCGGCCGGATCGTCGCGGAGGTCCTGACCGGCCTGCTCGCCGCCGACCCGTTCTCCTACCTCGGAAAGCAGCCGAACTGGACCCCGCGCTCGCTCGGCACGGCCGGACGGTTCACGATGGCGCACCTGGTGAAGATCGCCGAGGGCGGCGTGCCGAAGCGGCCGCCGCCGTAGGATCCCCGGCCATGAAGATCAGCGCTCGAAACCAGCTCCCCGGGACCATCCGCAGCATCACCCGCGGCGAGGCCATCGCGAACGTGGTGCTCGATGTCGGCGGTCAGCGGCTCGTCGCCTCGATAACCGTCGAGGCCGTGGACGACCTGGGCCTGTCCGAGGGCTCCGAGGTCACGGCCGTGATCAAGGCGTCCGACGTGATGATCGCCGCGGGCTAGCCGAGCGGAGCTACGCCGCGCGCCAGATCGGCGCGGTCAGGCAGGTCGGGCCGCCGTCGCCCTTCAGCGACAGCTCGGAGCCCTCGTACGTGTGCACCTCCACCCCGCGCCGCTCGAGGGCACGGCGCACCTGGGCGGCCGAGTCGCACATGACCACCACCCCCTGGCGCACCGCAAGGATGTTGCAGCCCATCGCCAGGAAGTCGTCGCGGTCGAGCGCGATCCAGTCGCGCCCGCGCTCGTGCAGGTCCTGCAGGAGGCGCACCGGCGCGAGCGGCTCGTACACGACGAGCAGCTCGTCCGTGACCGCGGAGACGAACGACTGGAGGTGCAGCACCGAGTCCGGTCCCAGGTCGTGCGGGATGTCGTAGCTCTCTACCGCGATCCCCTCGGGCTCGGCCAGCCGCGCCACCGCCTCGGCGCCGGCGCGGTTGGTGCGGTAGCCGAGCCCGATCGCCATCGTGCGGTCGTCGATCCAGAACCGGTCGCCCCCGTCGGCGAGCGCCGGCGCCTCGAGCGTGCCGAGCACGGGCACGCCGAGCCGCGCCAGCTCGTGGGCTGCCGCCTCGGGCTCCGCGCGCC
>DASXAA010000266.1:0-13805 GCA_036407035.1 Thermoleophilaceae bacterium
CGTCCGGCTCGACCACGATCGCCGGCCTGCTCATGTACTCGGAGATCGGGCGCGCGCCGGGGTCGTCGCCGGACGCGACCGCCCTGGTCACGTCCCAGTCGGTGATCATCCCCGCGAGCCGGTCGCCCTCGCACACGGGCAGCGCGGTCACGCCCGCCTCGGACATACGCCGCGCCGCGTCACCGACCGTGTCGTCGGGGCTGACGGTGGGCAGGTCGGTCTTCATCACGTCGCCGATGCGCATGCCGTCCTCCGGGGATCGCTTTGAGAAACAGTGTGCCGCCGCGCGCCGGCGGCGTCAATCCTCAGGCCGCCACGGCGGCGGGCTCGCGCGGGCGGCGCAGCATCGCCACGCCCGCCAGCCCCGCCACGACCGGTCCGAGGCCGGCGATCACGAGCGCGGCCTGGGCGCCGATCGTCGCCACCATCACGCCGCCGAGCCCGAGGGCGCCCAGCTCGGCCGTGTTGCGCAGCCCGTTGTAAGCGGCGAACGCGCGCCCGTGGAGGTCCTCGGGCGTGCGCTCCGCGATCACGGTCCGGATCAGCACGTTCTTCACCCCGTGGCCGAGCCCGCCGGCGAAGTAGCCCGCCATCGCGACCGGCAGCACCGCCCAGCTCGCGCCGAGCGCCATGCCCGCGCCCTGGGCGGCGAGGGCGAGCAGCGCCGCCGTGGCCTTTCCCGGCCCGTCGAGCCGGCGGGCGAGGCCGTTGGCGCCGGCGACCATCCCGATCGTCCAGCAGGCGATCACGAAGGCGAACCCGGCGTCGCCGGCGCCGATCACGTCGACGACGTAGAACACCTCGGCGGTCATCGAGGCGGAGATCAGGACGAGCGCCGCCACCGCCGCCGCGACCAGCACACGCAGCGTGGGCTCGGACCAGAGGAAGGCGAAGCCGTCGCGGGCGCGGTCGGCGGTCCCCGCGCGCCGCTCCGGGCGGCGGCGGGCGCGCATGAGCGCTGCCGCCGCCGCGATCGCCAGGAAGCTCGCCGCGTTCACGAGCAGCGCCAGCCGCGTGCCGCCGCCCGCCGTGAGCGCTCCGCCGACCAGCGGGCCGGCGGTGAAGCCGGCGTAGCGGGCGGTCTCCATCAGCCCGTTGGCCCGCGTCAGCCCCGCCCGCCCGGCCACCGCGGGCACCAGCGCGAACTCTGCCGGCTGGCTGACCGCCGCGCCGGCGGCGAGCAGCAGCGACAGGCAGAGGATCGCCGGCAGCGAGCCGGTGAGCGCGAGCGCGGCGGCCACCGCGGCCTGGGCGAGCGAGGCGATCACGAGCAGCCGCACGCTCTCGACCCGGTCGGCGAGCAGCCCGGCGAGCGGCGCGAGCGCCACGATCGGGACCATCGTCGTGGCGAACAGAGCCGCCACGGCGAACCCGGAGCCGGTCAGGTCGTGAACGCGAAGGACGAGCGCGATCAGGGCGACGAAGTCGCCGAGGGCGGACAGGAACACGGCCGCCGCGAGGAGCCTCAGATCGCGTGGGGCTTTCACCACGCGAGCGTCCCAGCGCGCCGTCAGTGGTCCGTCAGCCGATCGTCAGCGTGACGAGAAGGGCGCCCCGTCGCGGATTACGCTAGGCGCATGCTGCGGGTGCGCGTGCTGGGCGAGCTCGCCGTGGAGGTCGACGGCCGCGCGGTGGAACCGCCCACCGGGCGCCGGGCGCGCGAGCTGCTCGGCTGGCTCGCCCTCCATCCAGGGACGCATCCGCGCTCGGAGCTGGCGTCGCGCTTCTGGCCCGACGTGCTCGACTCGAGCGCGCGGGCCAGCCTGCGCACCGCCCTCCACGACCTGCGGCGGGCGCTGGGAGAGAGCGGAGCGGCGCAGCTCGAGACCTCGCGCGAGCGCGCGGGGCTCGTGGGGGAGGTGTGGGTCGACGCATTCGCCGCCCGCGAGCTCGACGCCCAGGGACGGACGCCGGAGGCGCTCGAGCTGTGCCGCGGGGAGCTCTTGACCGGGCTCGACGAGGACTGGGTCCTGGCCGCCCGCGACGACGAGCGCCGGGCCGTGATCGCCATGCACGAGCGGCTCGCGAGCGGGGCGGAGGAGCGCGGCGACCTGACGGACGCGGTGGAGCGCACGCGCGAGCAGGTGAGGCTCGACCCGCGCTCCGAGGAGGCGACGCGGCGGCTGATGCGGCGGCTGGCCGCTGCCGGCGACCGCTCGGCCGCGCTGGCGGCCTGCGAGCGCCTCGAGGAGCGGCTGCGGCGGGAGCTCGGCGTGCCGCCGTCGGCGGCGACGCGGCAGCTGGCGCGTGAGCTGCGCGCCGGGGAGCCGTCCGCGAGCGGGCTGCACGCCGGGGAGCCGCACGCGGGCGCCGCCGTCGCCGAGCCGCGCGCGGGCGCCGCCGTGGCCGAGCCGCGCGCGGGCGGAGCGGCCGCGCCCGCCCGGCAGCCGCCTCTCCCCGCCGCGCTTCGCCGCCGCGACCGCAGCGGCTTCGTCGGGCGCGAGGACGACCTCGCCCGGCTGCACGCGCTGCTCGACGCGGCGACTGGCGGGGAGCGGCACGCGGTTCTGCTGGCCGGGGAGCCCGGCATCGGGAAGACACGGCTGACCGCGGAGTTGTGCCGGCACGCCCACGCGTCCGGGGCGACCGTTCTCTTCGGCCGCTGCTACGAGGACGCGCTCGCCCCCTACCAGCCGTTCGTCGAGGCGCTCTCGGACTACGCGAGGGCGGGCGGCGCGCTCCCGCCCGAGCCCGAGCTCGCCCGGCTCGTGCCCGGGCCGGCCGGCGAGGTCGCCGCCGCCGCCGGCGACCCCGGGGGCGCCCGCTACCGGCTGTTCGAGGCCGTGCGCGGCGCCCTGTCGCTCGCCTCGCGGGGGCGAGGCCCCGCGGTCCTCGCGCTCGACGACCTCCACTGGGCCGACCGGGCCACGCTGCTCCTGCTCGCGCACCTCGTCCGCGCCGGCGAGCCCGCGCGGCTGCTCGTGCTCGGCACGTACCGCGAGAGCGAGCTGTCGCGCGCCCACCCGCTCGCCGGCGTGCTGGCCGACCTGCGCCGCGAGCCCGTCGTCGAGCGGGTCGTGCTCGCCGGCCTCGCGCCCGCCGAGGTGTCCGGGCTGGTGACCTCGTGGATCGGCCCGGGCGCGCCCGCGGAGCTCACCGCGGCGCTGCACGAGGAGACCGGCGGCAACCCGTTCTACCTCGAGGAGGTGCTCCGCAACCTGGCGGAGTCCGGCGCGCTGGGGCGGGAGGGAGCCGTCGCCGAGCTCGGCATCCCCGAGAGCGTCAAGGAGGTGCTCGGCCGGCGCCTGTCGCGGCTCGGCGACGAGACCGGCCGCGTGCTCGCGGCGGCCGCGGTCGCGGGCCGCGACTTCGAGCTTGGCGTGCTCGAGCGGCTGCCCGAGCTGGCAGGGCTGGACGTGCTGTCAGCGCTCGAGGAGGCGACCGGTGCGCAGCTCGTGCGTGAGGAGGCCGGGCTGCCGGGGCGCTTCGGCTTCGCACACCCGCTGGTGCGCGAGACCCTCTACGAAGAGCTCAGCCTGACCCGGCGCGTGCGCCTGCACGGCGCGGTGGCGGCAGCCCTGGAGGACGTCCACGCCGGCGAGCTCGAGCCGCACCTGTCCGACCTCGCGCTCCACTTGCTCGAGGCGGCGGCCGCCGGCGATCGGGCCCACGCCACCGAGGTCGCGCTGCGCGCGGCGCGAAGCTGCCTGGCGCAGCTCGCGTACGACGAGGCCGCCCGCATCTGCGAGCGCGCGCTCGAGGCGGACGCCGGCGCGAGAATCCGCTGCGAGCTGCGGCTGGCGCTCGGGGACGCGCTCGTGCGCGCCGGCAGGAGGCCGGCCGGCCGTCAGGCGTTCGAGGAGGCCGCCGCCGACGCCCGCGCGGCCGGCGACCCTCACCTGCTCGCCGCGGCGGCGCTCGGGCACAGCGGCATCGGCGTGTCGATCATCGCCGTGGATGAGGAGAGCGTTCACCTGCTCGAGGAGGCGCTCGCGGCGCTGCCCGAGGACGGCGCGACCCGTGCGCGGCTCGTCGCCCGCCTCGCGGTCGAGACCTACTACGCCTGCACGCCCGCGGAGCGCAAGCGGCTCGGCGACGAGGCCGTCGCGATCGCGCGGCGGAGCACCGTCCCGGAGGCGGAGGTGGCGGCGCTGAACGCCCGGCGGGCGGCGCTCTGGAGCGCCTCCTACCTGACCGAGCGGCTCGAGACCGACGCCGAGATGATCGACGTCGCCGAGCGCGCCGGGCTGGTCGAGGGCGTGCTGCAGGGCCGCAACTGGCTGGTGGCAGACCTGCTCGAGTCAGGCGACCTCGACGGCGCGCGCGAACAGATCGCCCTTCACGAGCAGCTGGCCGGCGAGCTGCGGCTGCCCTCGTACCAGTGGTGGGCGCCGATGTGGCGCTCCACGCTCGCGCTGCTCGAGGGCCGCTACGCGGACGCCGAGCGACTGATCGGCGAGTTCGCGGAGATCGGTCGTCGCGCCCACGACCCGAATGCGGAGCTGTACGCCGAGATCCAGGAGTGGGGGCTGTGGTGGCACCTTGAGCGCTTCGACGACGTCCTCGATCACGTGCTCGAGCGCGAGCTGGACCGGCCCGCCGACTACGCGTATCGCGCCGGCTTCGTGTACATCCGCGCCGGACAGGGGCGTACCGAGGAGGCACGCGGCCTCGTGTCGTGGCTCGCGGCCGACGGCTTCGCCCGCCTGCGCGACGACATGAACCTCGTCGCGTCGCTGGCGGAGATCGCCCAGGGGCTCGCCGTGCTCGGGGATGCCGAGCACGCACACGCCGTCCACGACCGCCTCCTCCCGTTCGCCGACCGCAACGTCGTGAACGCGCGCGGCGCGTTCGGGTACGGCTCGGCGTCCTTGCCGCTCGGGCTGCTGGCGGGCCTCGCGGGGCTGGACGACGTGGCCGGCGTCCACCTCGACCACGCGCTCGAGCGCAACCGCGCAATGGGGGCGCGGCCGTGGGTGGCGCGCACGCAGCTCGCGAGGGGCCACCTGCTCGCGCGCCGCGGCGACCCGGGCGCCGCCGAGCTCTTCGCAGCGGCGGCCGCGGAGGCTGACGCGATCGGGCTGTCGGCGGTGGCCGAGGCGGCGCGCGGCGCGCGTCACGCAGCCGTGTAGCGGGACACGGTCACGGAGACCGTCACGGCCACCGGGTCCGGCAGCGCCGCGAGCCGCTCGGCCACGGTCGCGTCGTCCACGTGCCACGCGCTCGGGCCCATGCGCACGAGCGCCGCGGCGGCGGCGCGCGGCAGCGAGAGGCGGAACTCGAGCGGACGGCTCGAGACCGGCGCCAGGGGGAGCAGGGCGTCCCGCAGCCGCTCGTCCTTCCCGCCCGGGACAGACAGCAATCCGAGCGCCTCCACGAGCTCGGCAAGGTGACGCGGGCGCGGCGTGACCACCACGGCGGCGCCGTCCGGCGCGAGCACGCGAGCCAGCTCGTCGCCGCGGCGCGGCGCGAACACGCTCAGCACGACCGCGGCCACGCCGTCGCGCACGGGCAGCGGCCGCCAGGCGTCGCAGCCGACCGCGGCCATACGCGGGTGCGCTCGCGCCGCGCGCCGCAGCGCCGCCGGCGAGCTGTCGAGCGCGAGGCCGACCCGGCCCGGCTGCGCGTCCAGGACACGCGCCAGGTGATGGCCCGGGCCGGCCCCGACGTCGATCGCGCAGCCCGCCGGCGTCGCCCGCGCCTCGCCGGTGAGCGCCTCGGTCAGCGGGGCGAAGTGGCCCGCGGCGAGGAAGGCCTCGCGCGCGCCGACCATCTCGGCCGTGTCCACCGCGCCGCGTGCCGGCACCAGGTTCACGTAGCCCTGCCGGGCTACGTCGAACGAGTGCCCCTGCGGGCAGCGCACGGCGCCGCCCGCGAGCGAGAGCCCGGCCCCGCACACAGGGCAACGCAGCAGCTGGACGGCATCGGCGAGCACGCCCGCCGCTGTCGCCCTCAGGCGCCGATCGAGAACATCGACTCGAGGTCGTGCTGCGAGAAGACCTCGAACGCGACCATCGTGTACGTGTTCGCGATGCCGCGGATCCGCGCCAGCTTGCCGGTCACGAGCTCGGCGAGCTCCTCCGGCTGCGCGACCCGCAGGATGGCGACGAAGTCCCACTCGCCGGTGACCGAGTAGGCCTCCGCCACCCCCTCGATGTCCGCGAGCTTCCCGCCGAGCGTGGACATCGCCTCGCGCTCCGCCTTGATCAGCACAACCGCGTGGGTCACGACGCGGACCCTATAGCGTGCCGCCATCCGCTACCCCGGCCAGCATCCGCGCCGCGCCACGGTCGTTGGCGCAGGCTCGTTCGGCACGGCGGTCGCCGTGCTGCTCGTGAGGGCGGGGCTGCGGACGGCGCTCCTGTGCCGGACCGCGGAGCAGGCGGACCTGCTCGCGCGCGAGCGCGAGAACGGGCGCTACCTGAGGGGCGTCGAGCTCCCGGGCCAGCTCAGGATCCGGGCGCTCGGCGCGTCCGCCGGCGACGAGCTCGGCCGGGCGGACCTCGTGTTCCTCGCCATCCCGTCGCGGGAGCTGCCGGTGGGGATCCCGGAGCTGCGGCGCCAGGGCGTGTCGGACCGCGCGGGCCTCGTCTCGCTCGCCAAGGGCCTGCTGCCGCCGGACGGCACGTTGCCGTCGGCGGCGCTCGAGCTGGCGTTCGGCCCGGAGCGGGTCGCGTGCGTGGGCGGGCCGGCGCACGCGATGGAGATGGTCGAGTCGGGCGCGGGGCTCGTGTGCGCGTCCCGCTCGGAGGCGCTCGCCCACGGCGTGGCCGACGTCTTCCAGCGCTCGGGGGTGGTGTGCGAGGTGTCGAACGACCCGGTGGGCGTCGAGCTGGCCGGGATCGCGAAGAACGCCGCCGCAGTCGCGGTCGGCGCGACGCAGGCGCAGGGAGTGAACGCGGCCGGCATGGCCGCCGCCGACATCTTCCTGGAGGTGCTCGAGCTGGCGCAGCTCAGCGGGGGCGTGCCGCGCACGTTCGTCGGGCGCGCCGGCACCGGAGACCTGGTCGCGACCACGCTCGCGCCGACCTCGCGCAACCGGACCGCCGGCGAGCTGCTCGCACAGGGCGTGCCGGCGGAGGAGATCCCCGCGCGCGTGGGCCAGGCCGTGGAGGCGCTCCAGACGGTGCGGCTGCTCTCGCACTCGATCGAGCGCGCCGGGCTCGAGGCGCCGGTGACGTCCGCGCTCGCGCACCTGATCGAGGGAACGCTCCCGCTGGACGAGTGGGTGGCGATGGTGCGGGCGAAACAGCCGCCGCCGGCGAGCTTCCGTCACCCCAGCACGTGGTGGGTCCGGCTGCGCGCCTGGTTCCGCGGGCTGTTCGGAATCGGTGAGTAGAATCGAAGGGGAGATGAAGCCCGAGATTCACCCCGAATACGTCCGAGCTCACGTGCGCTGCACCTGCGGCAACGAGTTCTGGACCCGCTCGACCAAGCCCGAGCTGCACGTCGAGATCTGCTCGAACTGTCACCCCTTCTACACCGGCCGCCAGAAGCTGGTGGACACCGGTGGACGAGTGGAGCGCTTCCGCAGGCGCGCAGCGCGCAGCCGCTCAGGCTCCGCCTAGGGAGCCTGAGCGCAACTCCCGCCCTCGGCGCCTGTTCTCACGGAGCATGCGCCGAAGGACGATCACCGCAGTCTGCGGGGCCGCCGTATTGGCGGCCGGCCTCGTGCTGCCCGCTCTGGCCTTGGGTACGGGCGCCGGGCGCGCCGCTGAGCAGCGCCTGGCGTGGGTCAAGCTGGCGAAGTGCTCGGTCGCGGAGCACGGCGCGGTGTTCCAGGCGCGTATGGCTCGAGTTCCCGGCACCGGGCGGATGTGGCTTCGCTTCACGATGCTCGAGCGCACCGGCGCTGAGGGCTTCAAGCCGGTGCGCGTGCCGGGGCTCGACCGCTGGCAGAGGTCGAAGCGCGGCGTGGGCGCCTTCTCCTACAAGCAGCAGGTGCTGGGCCTCTCGGAGAACGCCGTGTACCGCGCCCGCGTGGACTTCCGCTGGTACGGCAAGGACGGCAAGGTCATGCAGCGCGCCCGGCGGCGCTCGCCGCTCTGCCGCCAGTTCGTGCCGCGGCCCAACCTGCGCGCCCAGATCGTCAGCGCGCGTTCCACACGCGTGGCGGGCGTGCTGCGCTACGGCGTGCGCGTGTCGAACGTGGGCCAGGCGGCGGCGTCGGATGTGGCTGCGCAGCTGAAGGTGGACGGGGCGGTGGTCGACACCAAGTCGGTCGCGTCCCTCGCCCCGGGCGCCCAGAAGCTCCTCGGGATCCGCGGTCCCGCGTGCGAGCAGAACGTGGAGGTCACCGCCGACCCGGCCGGCGCGATCGTCGAGTCCTCCGAGCTCGACAACTCCCAGCGGCTCGGCTGTCAGGCCGTTCCGAGGCTGTAGTTTCAGAGCGCTCGCCGAACCGCCGATACGATGGGGGACGTGAGCGAGCCGGTGAACCTGTCGCCGAACGGCACCGGCCCCGCCGGCATGCGCGAGGCAACCAAGGACGCGCCGATCGGCGGCCAGGCCGTGCTCGAGGGCGTGATGATGCGCGGCATCTCCACCTGGGCGGTTGCGGTGCGCAAGCCGTCGGCGGAGCAGCTCGAGAACGGCGGGCCGAACTCGAAGGAGGGCGCCAAGGGCGAGATCGAGGTCGTCTCGGAGCCGCTCGTCTCGTGGGCCAAGCGCCATCGGCTGCTGCGGCTGCCGATCGTGCGCGGCGTGGTGGCGCTCGGCGAGTCACTCAAGATCGGCTTCAAGGCGCTCGGGATCTCCGCCAACGCCCAGGTGCCGCCGGGCGAGGAGGGCGACAAGCAGGAGATCGGCGGCGGCGCGTGGGCCGGGACGATCGCGTTCGCGATCCTGTTCGCGGTCGGGCTCTTCTTCCTGCTGCCGGCCGGGCTGACGAACCTCTTCCGCGACGAGATCCCCAACGGGTTCGTCTTCGTGGTGATCGAGAAGCTCGTGCGGATCACGATCTTCCTCGGCTACCTGTGGCTGATCTCGCGCATGCCCGACCTCCAGCGGGTGTTCGAGTACCACGGCGCCGAGCACAAGACGATCTCCTGCTACGAGGCGGGCGAGCCCCTCACGCCCGAGAACGCCCGGCAGTACTCGCGCTTCCACCCGCGCTGCGGCACGAGCTTCCTGCTGCTGGTGATGATCGTGGCGATCGTTGTGTTCGCGCCGCTCGGCAAGCTCGACTGGCCACTGCTCTTCGCGTCGCGCATCCTCGGCATCCCGATCGTCGCGGGCCTCGCGTTCGAGCTGATCAAGTGGTTCGGCCGCAACCGCACGAAGACGTGGGCGCGCGCGCTGATGTGGCCTGGCATCCAGCTCCAGCGGCTGACGACGCGCGAGCCGGACCTGTCGCAGCTCGCGGTGGCGATCGCCGCCCTCCAGGAGGTGCTGCGCGTGGAGGACCCGCGCAAGGCGAGCGCGGAGGACCGGATCGGCATGGAGGTCGTCGCCTAGCGCGGTCCCTATTCTGGTTTGGGCTGCCCTGCCCCCGGTATCCCGAACCCTTATGCCTGGCTTTGACTCTCGCGGCGCCGTGCTGCTGACCGGCGCCACCGGATTCGTCGGAATGGAGCTGCTGGCCCGCTTCCTGGAGCGCGGCTCGCGGCGTGTCTACGCGCTCGTGCGCGCCTCGGACGACGAGGAGGCCGCTGCCCGGCTGCGGCCCGGCATGGCGTCGGTGTTCGGCGACCCGGACGCCCATCCCGGCCGCGTGCTCGCGGTGGCCGGCGACATCGAGCGTCCCGGGCTCGGGCTCGACCGGCAACACGTGGACCGGATCGCCGACGAGGTGACCACGGTCGTGCACTGCGCCGCATCGGTGTCGTTCGGGCTCACGCTCGAGGAGGCGCGCTCGGTCAACGTGGACGGCACGCGCAGGATGGTCGAGCTCGCCGAGCGCTGCGCCGTCCGCGGCGACGGGCTCGAGCGCTTCAGCTACGTCTCGACCGCGTACGTGGCGGGCACCCACCGCGGCACGTTCCGCGAGGACCAGCTCGACGTCGGCCAGGGCTTCCGCAACCCGTACGAGCGCACCAAGTTCGAGGCCGAGCGGCTGGTCCGCTCGCGGGACGGGCTGCCCGCGCAGATCCTGCGGCCGAGCATCGTGGTCGGCGAGCGCGACAGCGGCTGGACGTCCTCGTTCAACGTGCTCTACGCGCCGCTGCGCGCGTTCTCGCGCGGCGCGTTCCCGGCCGTCCCGGCACGGCGCCGGTCGCCGGTGGACATCGTGCCGGTCGACTACGTCGCCGACGCGGGTTACGAGCTGATCGAGCACGGTCCCGACGAGACGTTCCACCTGGTCGCCGGGCGCGACGCCACGAACGTCGCGCGCCTGATGGAGCTGGCCTGCGGCCACTTCGACCGGCCGCCGCCGCGCGTGTTCCCGCCCGGCCTGTACAGGCGGGTGGTCCACCCGCTGCTGTTGCGGCGGCTGTCGGGCGTGCCGCGCGAGGCGCTGCGGCGCAGCGAGGTGTACTTCCCGTACTTCTCGATGCGCGTCCGCTACGACGACAGCCGCGCGCGCGAGCGGCTCGAGCCGGCCGGCGTGCGGATGACACCGGTCGAGGACTACTTCGACCGGCTGCTCGACTTCGCCCACGCGGCCCGCTGGGGGCGCCGCCGCCTGGGGCGCATCGAGGCGCGCCGGCTCGCGGCCGCCTGAGCACCGGGCGCCCACCGGGCGCGTACCCTTGGGGCGTGATCGAGAAGCTCGTCGAGCAGATCGAGAGCCGCTTCGCGGAGCTCTCCGAGCAGATGGCCGACCCCGACGTGATCGGCGATCACCGCCGCTACGCGGAGGTCGGCCGCGCGTATCGCTCGCTCGAGCCGGCGCACGAACTGGCGCGCGAGTGGCGCCGCAGCGCGGACGACGCCGCGGGCGCGCGCGAGCTCCTGACGGAGGACGGCGACGACCCGGAGCTGCGCGAGATGCTCGCGGGCGCCGAGTCGCGTCTCGGCGAGCTCGAGGAGGAGATCCGCCTCGCCATGGTCGAGCCCGACCCGAACGACGAGAAGGACGTGATCGTCGAGATCCGGCCGGGCACCGGCGGTGAGGAGGCGGGCCTGTTCGCCGGTGACCTCTACCGGATGCTCACGCGCTACGCGGAACGGCGCGGCTTCCGCACCGAGCCGCTCGAGGTGGGTGAGGGCCACTACACGTTCGCCATCAAGGGCCAGGCGCCCTACCAGGTGTTCAAGTACGAGGGCGGCACGCACCGCGTGCAGCGCGTGCCGGACACGGAGTCGCAGGGGCGCATCCACACCTCCACGGCCACCGTGGCCGTGCTGCCGGAGGCCGAGGACGTGGACGTGCACATCGACCCGAACGACCTCCAGATCGACGTGTACCGCTCGTCGGGACCGGGCGGGCAGTCGGTCAACACCACCGACTCCGCCGTGCGCATCACGCACAAGCCGACCGGGCTGGTGGTCTCGATGCAGGACGAGAAGTCCCAGCTGCAGAACCGCGACAAGGCGATGCGTGTGCTGCGCGCGCGCCTGCTCGAGCGGGAGATCGCGGCACAGCAGGCCGAGCTGGCGGCGGCGCGGCTGGCCCAGGTGGGCACCGGCGAGCGCTCGGAGAAGATCCGCACGTACAACTTCCCGCAGGACCGCGTGACCGACCACCGCGTGAAGCTGACGAAGAACGACCTCCAGCGCATCCTCGACGGCGAGCTAGGCGAGTTCACCGCTGCGCTCGAGGCCGAGGAGAAGCGCCGCATGCTCGAGGCCGGCGCGCTCGTGAGCTGACCGCTTGACCGTCCGCGATGCGCTCGACGCGGCAGTGCCTGCGCTCGAGGCGGCGGGGTGCGACACACCGCGGCTTGACGCCGAGGTGATGGTGGCGGACGCGCTGGGACTGGACCGGGCGGCGCTCGTCTCCGACCCGGGCGCGCCCGTGCCGCCGGCGGCCGCGCGGGTGATCGGCGAGCGCGTGCGGCGCCGTGTCCTGCGAGAGCCGGTCGCCTACATCCTCGGCCGCAAGGGCTTCCGCCGGATCGAGCTGGCCGTGGACCGGCGCGTGCTGATCCCCCGGCCCGAGACGGAGCTGCTCGTGGAGGTGGCGCTCTCGCTGCCGGACGGCGGGCGCGTGCACGAGGTGGGCACGGGCTCCGGGGCGGTGGCGCTGGCGCTGCTCGACGAGCGGCCGGACCTGCGGGTGAGCGCCTCGGACGCCTCGCCGGCCGCCGTGGAGGTCGCGCGCGGGAACGCGGCGCGGCTGGCGCTTGCGTTGGAGCTGAGCGTGGCCCGCGGGCTGCCGGCGGGGGATTACGACCTCGTGCTCGCCAACCTGCCGTACGTGCGCGAGGACGAGTGGGACGAGCTCCGGCCGGAGATCACGAAGTACGAGCCGCCGGACGCCCTGGTGGCCGGGCCGGACGGGCTGGGGGCGATCCGCGAGCTGGTGGCGGGCGCCGCGCCGGGCACCCGCCTCGCGCTGGAGCACGCGCCGGCGCAGGCCGCCGACGTGCGCGCGCTGCTCCGTGACGCCCGGACGCTGGCCGACCTCGCCGGCCGCGAGCGCGTGACCGTGGGGAGCGCGCCGTGACGATCACCGCGGCCGACGTCGAGACGTTCGAGCGCTGCATCGCCGTCGGCGGGGTCGCGCTGTTCCCGGCCGACACCGTCTACGGGCTCGCCACCGAGCCGGACTCGCGCGAGGGCGTGTACCGGCTCTACCGCCTCAAGGGGCGCCGGCCGGAGCGGCCCGCCGCCGTGATGTTCTTCTCCGCCGAGCTGGCGCTGGCCGCGTTGCCCGAGCTGCCGGAGCGCGTGCGGGAGGGGGCGGACCGCCTGCTCCCCGGCGCACTCACGCTGCTCGTGCCCAACCCCGCGCGCCGCTTCCCGCTCGCGTGCGGTCCGGAGCCCGAGCGGCTCGGGCTACGTGTGCCGCTGCTCGAGGGGAGCCTGGCGCCGCTCGCCGCCGCGCGCTGGCCGGTGCTCCAGTCGAGCGCGAACCCGTCCGGCGCCGGCGACGCGCGCCGGCTCGCCGACGTGGCAGAGCCGATCCGCGCGGGCGTGGACGTCGTGCTCGACGGCGGCGAGCTGCCCGGCACGCCGTCGACGGTGGTCGACCTGACGCGCTACGAGGAAGGCGAGTGGTCGATCGCCCGCGAGGGCGCCGTGCCGCGCGAGCGGCTCGCGGAGCTGCTCTGACGGCGACTGCCGGAACCCCTGGTACCTTGACCGGCGATGACCGATCTGAGCCCTGACTACTTCACGAAGCCCGTCGCCGACGTCGATCCCGAGATCGCCGAGGTGCTCCAGAACGAGGTCGCCCGGCAGGACTCGACGCTCGAGATGATCGCCTCCGAGAACTTCGTGCCGCAGGCGATCCTGGACTGCCAGGGCTCGGTGCTCACCAACAAGTACGCCGAGGGCTACCCGGGCAAGCGCTACTACGGCGGCTGCGAGCACGTCGACGTGGCCGAGCAGCTCGCGATCGACCGCGCCAAGGCGCTGTTCGGCGCCGACCACGCGAACGTGCAGCCGCATTCCGGTGCGCAGGCGAACTCGGCCGTGTACATGGCGCTGCTCGAGCCGGGCGACCGGATCCTCGGCATGAAGCTCGACCACGGCGGCCACCTCACCCACGGGATGAAGATCAACTTCTCGGGGCTCTACTTCGACATCGTCGCCTACGGCGTGCGTGAGGAGGACTCACGCCTCGACATGGACGAGCTCGCGCGGATCGCGGAGGACGCGAAGCCGAAGCTGATCCTCGCCGGGTGGTCGGCGTACCCGCGGCAGCTCGACTTCCAGCGCTTCCGGGAGATCGCCGACTCGGTGGGCGCCTACCTGATGGCGGACATGGCCCACTTCGCGGGGCTGGTCGCGGCGGAGGAGCACCCGAACCCGGTGCC
>DASXAA010000267.1:0-12165 GCA_036407035.1 Thermoleophilaceae bacterium
CTCCAGGTGCTCCAGATAGCCGGCCGGCAGGATGTGGGCGAAGGCGTCGATCTTCCGCATCGAAGCGGGCCGCCGTCAGCCGGAGACCAGGGCCAGCACGCGCGCCGGGCTGCCGGTGCCGTCGACGAGCCGCAGCGGCGCGACGACGACGAGCGCCCCTGTGGGCGGCAGCTCGGCGAGGTTCGCCAGCTGGGTGAGCCCGTACTTGGCGTTCCCGAGCAGGTGGTGGTGCACCGGGAACGGCGGATCGAAGCCGCCGGCTGCCCCGGCGTCGATGCCGACGGTCTCCACGCCGATCCCTACGATCGGGGTCTCCTCCGCCAGCCAGCGCGCGCACTCGGCGTCGGGCCCGGGCGTACGGGGGCGGCCGTCCTCGACGTTGAGAAAGTCCGCCTCGTCGTGGGCCCGCGCGTCCCAGCCGGTACGCAGCAGCAGCCATCCGCCGGCGGGGAGCGACCCGTGCTCGGCCTCGAACGCGCGCACGTCCTCCACGGTCAGCAGGTAGTCGGGGTCCGCGGCCGCCTCGGCCGACTTGTCGATCACCACGGCGGGGCCGGCGAGCCGCGCTGCCGGCACGCTCGCGACATCCTCGCCGTCGCGGCCGGTGATCCAATGAATCGGCGCGTCGAAGTGAGTGCCCACGTGCTCGCAGATCTCGAGCGTACTCCAAGCCCAGGCCGGCCCGCGCTCGTCGTAGCGGCTGAGCTCCCGGCGGGTCAGCCCGGGCGTGTTGACGAACGGGTCGGGCAGCTTGATGACCGGCGTGCTCTCGCTCAGCGGCTGCGTGAGGTCGACCACGCGGACGGCCCCGGAGGCCAGGGCGGCGAGCAGTTCGGCAAGCGGGCTTGGGGGCATGTCGGTCCTCCTGGTTCGGGTCAGTGTCCGCGGAAGGCCTCTTCGAGCCACTCGCCGCAGACGTCGGGATCGACCTTGGCGTCGAGCACGAGCGGCCGGTCGGGCGCGGCGAGCCAGTCGCGCACGCCCTCCAGGTCCTCCACCCGGCGCGCGGTCAGCCCGCGGCAGCCGGCGGCCTCGGCCAGCGCGGCGAAGTCGGTGTCGGGGAACTGGGCGAGGTCGACCGCCTGGCCGAGCGGCCGGAAGTGGTGCACCTCGGCCCCGTAGGCGGCGTCGTCGTAGATCACCACCAGCATCCGCGGCCGCAGGCGGGCGAGCGTCTCGAGCTCCGGGAGCGCCATCAGCGCGCCGCCGTCGCCCACGGCCGCGATCGTCAGCCGGTCCGGCCGCGCGATCGCCGCGCCGATCGCGTTGCCGAGCCCGAGCCCGACGCATTGGAAGGCCTGCGGGAACACGAAGCCGGCCGCGTCCGGAACCCGCAGGTACATCGAGGGCCAGCCCATGAACGCCCCGGAGTCCACCACGACCGTGCGCTCGGCCGGGAGCAGTTCGTCGAGCGCGGTGCTGAGCGCGCGCGGGTCGAGCACGCCGGCGGCCGCGCTCGCCTCGTAGGGCACGTCGCGCCAGCGGCCCGCTCGGATCGCCGCGGCCAGCTCCGGCGTCCGGCGGCCGCGGCCGTCCGCCCCGCGCTCCTCGAGCCCCGCCACGAGCGCCTCCGCCGTCGCTCGCGCGTCGCCCACGACGCCGGCGTCGACGGCGCGGTGCGCCCCGATCGCCTCGGCGTCGACGTCCACCTGCGCGACCCGCGCGCCCGGCGCGATCAGCGTCCCGTGGCGGGTCGTCCACTGATTCAGCGCGGCGCCGAGCGCCACCACCACGTCCGCCTCGCCCAACAGCCGCGCCGCCGCCGGCGAGGAGAAGCCACCGGCGATGCCGACCTCGAACGGATCGCCGGCGAACAGCCCGTTCGCCACCGCGGAGGTGGCGAGCACCGCGCCGGTGAGCTCGCCGAGCCGGCGCAGCGCCGGGCCGGCGTCCGAGAGCACCGCGCCCCGGCCTGCCACGATCGCCGGCCGGCGCGCCTCGGCCAGCAGGTCCGCGAGCGCCCGAACGGACTCGGCCGCCGGCTGCGCCGGCGCCAGCTCCGGCCCGGCGGCCGGCGGCGCTTCGCCGTTCGGGCACTCCATGGCCTGCACGTCGAGCGGCAGCATGAGGACCACGGCGCGGCGCTCGACGCGCGCGCGACGCACCGCGCGCGCGACGTCGGCCAGCGCCGTGTCCGGCCCGTGCACGCGCTCCGCGACCGCCCCGACCGCCTCCACGAGGCCGCCCTGGTCGATGCGGAAGTTGGACCGCACCGCCGCGGACGGCGTGTCCGCCGCCAGCACGACCAGCGGCGTGCGGCTCTTGGCGGCCTCCGTCAGACCGGTGATCGCGTTGGTCAGTCCGGGGCCCTGGTGCACGCTGCAGGCGGCCGCCCGGCCGCTGACGCGCGCGTACCCGTCCGCCATGCACATCGCCCCGGTCTCGTGGCGCGCGGACCAGAAGCGCGCGCCGGCGTCGCGCATCGAGTTGGTCAGGGCGAGGTTGCCGCTGCCGAGCAGGCCGAACACGGCATCGACCCCGAGCGCCGGGAGCGCCCGCCCGACTGCCTCAGCGACGAGCATGGCGCGGGAGACTAAGGGAGGTCGCGCCGAGCGGACCGACCCACGGCAGGTGGAAGTGATGTCGCGCGTGATGCTCCGGGGCGACCGCGGTGTCCGCGCTCGATCGCACGAACGCCCACGTCAGGACCGTCCCGATCGCGCACAGGGCCACGAGCACCCAGGTCGCCGACGACAGCGCTGACGGGAACGCATCCGGGTCGACGTATCCCGCGTGTCGGTCGTCGTCGAGCACGCCCTGAAAGACGGCGCCGGCCGACGCGAGCGTGATCGCGCCCGCCATCAGCCCGGCGGTGCCGAGCGCCATGCCGAGGGTCATGAGCCGGCGAACACCGAACAGCTCCATGAGGCGCCCGCCGAGGGGGGAGATGACGATCATCGGCGCCGTCACCGGCAGGATCAACACGCCCGCCTCGAGGGCGCTGTGCCCGAGGTCGGTCTGCAGGTACTGCGGCTGCAGGAACATCAGCGCCCAGTAGCAGCCGACCAGGCTGAAGCCGGCCGCGCTCGCCCCGAAGTACGGCCCGTTGCGAAACAGGTCGAACTCGACGATCGGCGACCGGACGTGGTGCTCGATGGACCAGAACGCCACCAGGAGGGCCACGCCCGCCCCGAACACGGCGAGCGTGACGGCCGAGGTCCAGCCCCACACGTTGCCCTGGATGAGCGCTACCACGATCGCCGCCAGCCCGGCCGACTTTGGCGCGTTCTACCCCCTATAGGGGGCCAAATGCGCCAAAGTCCCCTCAACGTGACGGACGAGGAGGGATCCGGGTGAGATTGCGACACTGTGCCCCGCCGGGTAGGAGGCTGCCGGCTCTATGAGAACGCACTACTTCCCGCCCGACCGGGTCCATTTCACGTGGGACGCGGGCAACGAGCCGGTCATCACGGTCGACAGCGGCGACGTCGTCGTCGTTCATACGCGCGACGTCAGCGACAACCAGGTCACGCCCGATTCGACCGCCCAGGCGATCGCCGATCTGGACTGGGATCGCGTCTACCCGCTGGCCGGGCCGATCGCAGTCAACGGCGCCGCGCCGGGCGACACGCTCGCGATCGAGGTGCTCGACCTGCACACCCAGGGCTGGGGCTGGACCGCGATCATCCCGGGCGTCGGCCTGCTGCCCGACGACTTTCCCGACGCGTACCTGAGGATCTTCGACCTCACGGCGGGCGACGTGACACATCTGGGCGAGAACGTCGCGATCCCGGTCGAGCCCTTCCTGGGGACGATGGGGGTCTGCCCCGAGGGCGCCGGCGCCCAGCCGGTCATGCCGCCGGGGAACTTCGGCGGCAACATGGACACGCGCCAGCTCACCCGCGGGACGACGCTGTACCTGCCGGTCCAGGTCGCGGGCGCGCTGTTCAGCTGCGGCGACGCGCATGCCGCGCAGGGCGACGGAGAGGTGTGCGTGACCGGCATCGAGTCACCGATGTACGCGGCACTGCGCCTGACGCTGCAGAAGGGCCGCACGATCCCCTCGCCGCAGTACCGGACCGCCGGCCCGCTGGCGCCGCGCGTGGCGAGCGGCGGCTGGTACGGAACGACCGGCGTCGGGCCGGACCTGTACGCCGGCGCACAGGAGGCGGTGCGCGCGATGGTCGCGCACATCGCCGGCGAGTACGGCCTCTCGCCCGAGGACGCCTACGTCCTCTGCAGCCTGGTCGTCGACCTGCGCATCTCCGAGATCGTGGACGCCGGGCAGTACATCGTCAGCGCGCTGTTGCCGCTGTCCGTCTTCGATTGATGCGGACCGCCGATGCGGCGGCCTCGGCGAGGGCCGCCAGGACGGCGGCGGTGGCGGGCGGGTCGGGCGGGTCGCCGTAGGTCGCGGCGTAGATGTGCCGCTCGAAGCCGGGCAGCTCGGTCGCGACGACGCCTTCGGTGCGGTGAGCGCGCAGCGCCAGCCCGGTCTGGGTCGCCACGCCGAGCCCGGCGGCCACCAGCGCCTGCATGACGACCATGTCGTCGGAGCTGTAGCCGATCCGCGGATCGAACCCGGCGTGGGCGCACATGGACAGGAGGTGGCTCCGGCACCGCTCGCAGCCGGCGATCCACGTCGCGTCGCGCAGCGCGGCCAGCCCGCGCTCGCGACGCACCGAGAGCACGTACACCGGATCGTCAAGCAGGTGATGAAGGCGAACCCCGGCGGGCTCGGGCTCGGTCTCGTCGTAGCGGAAGATGACCGCGACCTCGACGTTGCCCGTGCGCAGCAGCTCGATCGCCTCGGGCGGATGCGTGTCGGTGAGGCTGATCTGCAGCCCCGGGTGCCTGTCCGCCAGCGTCGCCACAGCCGCCGGCACGAGCGATCCGATCGCCGAGGCGAAGCCGGCCATGCGCACGTGGCCGGTGGTCAGACCCACGTGTGCGGACAGCTCCGCGCCGGCGGCGTCGATCCGCCCGATGATCTCCGCCGCACGATCGGCCAGCAGCTCCCCGGCCGGCGTGAGCCGGATCCCCCGGCCCACCCGCTGCAACAGCTGCGCGCCGGTCTCGGCCTCGAGCCGGGCAAGGTGATGTGAGACCGACGGCTGCGAGTAGTTGAGCTCCCTCGCCGCCGCGGTGACCGATCCGTGGCGCGCGACGGCGTCGATGACGCGCAGCCGGTTGACGTCCAGCATGCATCAACCCTATCGATGAATCAGCACGAAAGTTGGCATTGGACGCATGAGACGGTTTCCCGCAAGCTGCAGGTATGACCGCCACTCAGATCCCCACCACCGGCCGGCTGACCCCGCTCGTCGCCGGCATCCGCGACGCCGTTGAGAGCCACGCCGGGTGGTCCGAGACCGCGGAGCTCGTCGCCGGCCGGCTGCGCCGACACCTGCCCACGCCGGATGTGCTGACCGCCGAGCAGCGCCTCGGCTCACCCGACGACTACCGCGGCCACACCCTGTACGTCGCGCCCGATGGATCGTTCTCGATCGTCGGCCTGGTCTGGCGGCCCGGCCAGTTCACGCGCATCCACGATCACGTCACGTGGTGCGTCTTCGGCGTCATCCAGGGTGTCGAGCACGAGGAGCTCTTCGACGCCGACCTGAAGCTGATCGGCGAGAGCGACAACCACGTCGGCGACGTCAGCGGCTTCGCACCTCCGGGCGACATCCACCGCGTGCACAACACGGGTGAGGAGACCGCGATCTCGATCCACGTCTACGGCACCGACGTCTCACGCGTCGGGTCCAGCGCCCGCCGCTACTACGACTAGCGGAACGAGGCGACCGCGATGAGCAAGCTCAGGTGTGACATCTCGATCTCGGCGGACGGATTCGTCGCCGGCCCGAACCAGAGCGCTGAGAACCCGCTCGGCGAGGGAGGGGAAAGGCTGCATGACTGGGTCGTCTCGCTGGCCTCCTGGCGCGAGGCGCACGACCAGCCCGGCGGCGAGGTGAACGAGAGCTCGAAGGTAATCGAGGAGTCGCGCGAGAACGTTGGCGCCGGCGTGATGGGCCGCAACATGTTCGGCCCCGTGGGCGGCGGGGACTGGGGCGACGGTCAGTGGAAGGGCTGGTGGGGAGACGATCCGCCGTATCACTACGACGTGTTCATCCTCACCCACCACCCGCGCGAGCCGGTACAGATGAAGGGCGGCACGACGTTCCACTTCGTCACCGACGGGATCGAGCGGGCGCTGGAGCGGGCAAAGGAGGCCGCGGGCGGTAAGGACGTCATGCTCTGGGGCGGCGCCCAGGCGATCAACCAGTACCTGGCCGCCGGGCTCCTGGACGAGCTCGACCTCCACATCGTCCCGGTGCTGCTCGGAGACGGCGCCCGCCTCTTCGACGACCTCGGGGACGCCGAGATCCAGCTCGAGCAGATCC
Source organism: Thermoleophilaceae bacterium (assembly GCA_036407035.1). Lineage (GTDB taxonomy): Bacteria > Actinomycetota > Thermoleophilia > Solirubrobacterales > Thermoleophilaceae > JACVRW01. The sequence goes on from DASXAA010000267.1 coordinate 6,345, forward strand.
GGGCGCTCGAGGCGCCCGGCGTCACGCATGTCAAGTACAGGGTGGGGTGACGCTCACGAGCGAGGATGCGTTGGCAGCGGCTGCTCGACCCGCACCCTGTGGGGGCCCGCGAGTCGTGACGCTGCCCTGCGGCGCTCGTCGGCCCGGCGGCTGGCTGGTGCGAACGCGCTCCAGGCGAACCAGCGCCCGAATCCGCGCTGAAGGGCTTTCGGGCCGCTGATGGTCAGCTTGCGAGCCCGGAGTGCGCTCGCCAGGTCGGCGCGTCCCAGGTAGACGCGGTAGAGGGTGGCGGTGTCAACGGTCACCCCGAGGTCGACGTCGAACCCGGGGTGCTGGAGGCAGACCGAGACCTCGGAGGGGTCGAGCACCATCCAGTAGCGCTCCGCCGGGTCGCGGAAGTCGAACTGGACCACCGTGCGATCCGGGGGAAGCTGCCCACGCTCGACGTGGCGGGCCATCCAGACGATCAAGAGGTAGGGGTCCAGCTCCTCTGGGCGGGGATCGGTGACCGACCAGGTCACCCCCCACTCGCCCATCGCCTGCACGACCGCCTCCAGGTCCCAGCCGGCGAGCGTCAGGCGATAGTCCAGCGTCCTCCCCTTGGGCCCTGTGCGCCGCTCCAGAATCTCGGCTCGCTCGAGCGAGCGAAGCCGATCGACGAGGACCGAGCGCGAGATCCCCGGCAGGCCGCGCTGGAGCTCGTTGAAGCCGCTCGCACCGCCCAGCATCTCGCGGACGATCAGGAGCGTCCAGCGGTCTCCGAGGATCTCGCTCGCCTTGGCTATCGGGCAGTACTGCGCGTAGCCACGCATCCTCCGGAAATGCTAACCCCGGATGCAGGCCAGGTTCGAAATTCGAACCGCTTGATCTGAAATTCGAACCGCTTGGTTCGGAACGCGGTCTAGCCCCCGGCGAGACGCCCGCGTAGCGTCGGCGACATGACTACGGAGACGACAACCGTGGCGGCGGCGACCATCGACCTCGATCGTCTGCGCGACTACATGCGCGGCCCGGTGATCGCTCCCGACGACGAGGGCTACGATGCCGCACGCGCGATCTGGAACGGTGCGATCGACCGCCGCCCCGCGTGCGTCGCCCGCTGTACCGGAGTCGCCGACGTCGTCGCGGCGGTTCGCTTCGCGCGCGAGCGCGACCTGCTCGTGGCGGTGCGCTCCGGCGGCCACGGCGTCGGTGGTCATGCGGTCTGCGACGACGGCCTCGTGATCGACCTCTCGCCGATGAAGGGGATCAGGGTCGACCCCGTGGCGCACACCGCCGGCGCCGAGGCCGGCGTGCTCTGGGGCGAGCTCGACCGCGAGACGCAGCTTCACGGCCTCGCGACCGTGGGCGGGATCGTCACTCACACCGGCATCGGCGGCCTCACCCTCGGCGGCGGCATCGGCTGGCTCACGCGAAAGCACGGCTCGACGGTCGACAACCTCCTCTCGGCCGACCTGGTGACGGCCGAGGGTGAGCTCCTCGTCACGAGCGAGGATGAGAACCCCGACCTCTTCTGGGGGATCCGCGGCGGCGGCGGCAACTTCGGGGTCGTGACCTCGTTCGACTTCCGGGTTCACCCGGTGGGGCCGATTGTGCTGGCCGGGCCGATCGTCCACCCGCTCGAGGATGCCCGCGAGGTGCTCGGCTTCTACCGCGAGTTCATCGCCACAGCGCCCGACGAGCTGACGACGATCTTGTACCTGCGCGTGGCGCCGCCGGTGCCCTACCTGCCCGAGGCCGTGCACGGCAAGCCGATCGTGACGGTCGGGGCCTGCTACGCCGGCGAGCCCGAGGACGGGATCGACGTGGTGCGGCCGCTGAAGGAGTTCGGCAACCCGATCGTCGACCTGCTCGAGCCCAGGCCCTACACCGCGCTGCAGTCGATGTCCGACCCCGCCGTCCCGCACGGCTGGCACTACTACTGGAAATCGGTCGAGCTGCCGCCGCTGACGGACGGCGCGATCGACACGCTCGTCGAGCACGCCTCGGCGCTCACCTCGCCGAAGTCGTACTGCATCGTCTTTCAGCTCGGAGGCGCACTCGGCCGCGTGGGCCCCGGCGAAGCAGCCTTCAGCCAGCGCAGCGCCGCCCATAACGTGAACATCAACGCGGTCTGGACCGAGGACGACCCCGAGAGCGAGCGGCACGTCGCCTGGGCACGCGACTTCTTCTCGGCCATGCGGCCGCATGCGGGCGGGCGGGTCTATCTCAACTTCCTGGGCGACGAGGGAGCAGAGCGTGTCCGCCAGGCCTACGGGGCCGCCAACCACGAGCGGCTGATCGAGCTGAAGCGCGCATACGACCCGACCAACTTCTTCCGTCTCAACCAGAACATCGCGCCGTAGCGCGACGGCAGGCGAGAATCCTCGCATGCGCATCATTGCGGTCGACTGGTCCGGCAAGCTGAAGCGCGCCGAGGAGTTCCTGTGGCTCGCGGAGGTCCGGGAGGGGCACCTCGTTGATCTCAGAAACGGTCTGTTGGCCGGCCTTGACAGCAAGTTGTTCTCGGAAGTGCAGACATATTCGGCGAACGCACCGCTGCACCAGCCGAACACCTCATCGCCCGCTTGAAAGCGCTCGACGCCGCTTCCGACCCTCTCAACGCGCCCAGCCATGTCGCGTCCCGGTATCTCGCGCCTCGGCTTGCGCAGGCCGAGACCCAGGCGCATCACGTACGGGATACCCCTCAGCAGGTGCCAGTCACCGATGTTGACGGCCGCTGCGCATACGCGCACGACCACCTCGTCGTCCCGCGGGACCGGCTCGTCGACCTCCTCGAGCCGCAGGACGTCGGGTGAGCCGAACCGCCTTTGAACGATCGCCTTCATCACCTGCACCAGCCATCGCCGACCGCGGTGTTGGGTGGACCCCAGTTACGGCCGACGCGATGGTTGCCTGACCCTAACCAGTCCGCCGGGGGGCACCAACGGGCAACCGCTCCGATACGCAGTCACACGGAAGCACGGCGTAGCACCTGGGAGACTCCGGACATGGGTTCTCCCCAGACGCTGAGTGAAGCGGACCGACGAATCGTCGCGGCGTGGGCCGCGGACGGCGCGGAGCGGGTGCTCGGATTGTTCGAGGCGGAAGCTCCGGGAGACAGCCGTCCCCGTGACGCCATCGCCCGTCGGTGAGAATTCGGCCGGTCCCCTCGGGCCGGGCCTTCTCGCGTCGGGCCCGTGGGACGAACGGGAGCGGAACCAGGCGTTCCGGCCACAGGAACTCGTCCAGCTCCGGTCCACCGTTGTAAGGTCGCCACATGCCTGCGGACAGGCGCGCGTCGGCTCTTCGCCGCGCTCGCGGAGCGCGCACGGCAGGGTGACGCCTCCGGCCCGCCCTGTTCAGGCCGGCGCTCCGACCGAGCCGTCGCGCGGCGCCCCCGGGGGCGGTCTGCGCGCGCGAGCCGACAGCGAGCTCGGCCGGCTCTCGCCCTCCTACTTCGCCCTCGTCATGGCGACCGGGATCGTCTCGGTCGGCGCTCACCTGCTCGATCTTCCGGCGCTCGCCGTCGCGCTGTTCGCGATCAACGTCGTGGCCTACGTCGTCCTCTGGGCGCTCACGGTGCTGCGGATCGTGCGGCACCGGGCAGCGGTCCTGCGCGATCTGTTCGACCACCAGCGGGGCTTCGGGTTCCTGACCGTCGTCGCCGGCACGTGCGTGCTCGGCGTCGAGACGATCCTGATCGGCCACAGCTTCGCGATCGCGATCGCGCTGCTCATGGTGGCCGCCGTGCTCTGGCTGGTCCTCACCTACACGATCTTCACCGCGTTGACGATCAAGCCCGACAAGCCCTCGCTGGCGGAGGGGATCAGCGGCGGCTGGCTGCTTGCGGTCGTCGCAACGCAGGCGATCGCCGTCCTCACCGCGCTGCTGGCCGCCCATTGGGGCCAACCGCTGCGCCTGCACGCGAACTTCGTCGCCCTCTCGATGTGGCTCTGGGGCGGGATGCTCTACATCTGGATCATCTCGCTGATCTTCTACCGATACACGTTCTTCCGCTTCTCGCCGGCGGACCTCGCGCCGCCGTACTGGATCAACATGGGCGCGATGGCGATCTCGGTGCTGGCCGGGTCGCAGCTCATCGACAACAGCGCCGACGCGCCCTTCCTGCATTCGCTGCGCCCGTTCCTCGAGGGCTTCACCGTGCTCTACTGGGCGACCGGCACCTGGTGGATACCGATCATCGCCATCCTCGCGGTCTGGCGCTACGGCTTCCGCCGGCTGCCGTTCGAGTACGACCCGCTCTACTGGGGCGCCGTGTTCCCGCTCGGCATGTACGCGGTCGCCACCTTCCGCATGGGCGAGGCCCTGTCGCTCGACTTCCTCGACTTCATCCCCCACTTCTTCTTCTGGGTCGCGCTCGCCGCCTGGCTCGCGACCTTCACCGGGCTGGCCCGGAGCCTGCTCCGCCTATTCGCCCCTGCTCCGGCGGGCGGCGCCCCGCGCTAGTTCCGCTCCCCGGCCGCGCCGGGGATCGCATAGGGTTGGCCCTGCCGACCAGGAGGTCAGGGTGGATTCGCAGCCGGTAGACGCCGTTGGGTTCCGAGACGGACAACGGCAGCAGTGGAGGAAGGGCGCCGAGGGATGGCGCAAGCGGTCGGATCTGATCGACGCCGCGACCGCTCCCGTCAGCAGGCGGATGGTGGAGCTGGCGCGGGTGGAGCCGGGGAGCCGCGTGCTTGACGTGGCCGCTGGTTACGGCGAGCCGACGCTCACGGCGGCGGCCGTGGCGGGACCCGAGGGAAAGGTCGTGTCCACCGACATCTCTCCCGAGATGCAGCGCTACGGCCGTGAGCGCGCAGCGGCGGCCGGGCTGGCCAACGTCGAGTTCGTGGAGTCCGAGGCAGCCGGCCTCGAGTTCCCGGCCGAGAGCTTCGATGCCGCACTGTCCCGCTTCGGGATCATCTTCGAGCCGGAGGCTGAAGCCGCGGCTGGTCGCGTGCGCGGCTTCCTCGTCCCGGGCTCCAGGATGGCGATCAGCTCGTGGGGGCCGCCCGACCGCGTGCCGTTCATCGCGCTTCCGATGGGCACGGCGATGCGGACTCTGGGTGTCGATCCGCCCCCGCCCGGAACGCCCGGCCCGCTGTCTCGCCCGACGCCGGAGGCCCTTGGAGGGCTGCTCGAGGGCGGCGGCTTCTCCGACGTCGAGGTCGAGGAGACCGAGGTCAGCTTCGAGTGGGAGTCCGCCGCCGAGTTCGTGGCCATGGTCAAGGACACGGTTCCGCCCCTCGTCGCCATGATCGAGAAGAACGCGCCGGATGACCCGGACGGGGTGTGGAACGCGATCCAGGAGGCGGTCGAGGAGAGGGCCTCGGACGACGGCACGGTCAAGTTCTCGAACCTGGTGCTGATGGCGGTAGGACGGGCATAAGGATCCGACACCGCCGGCGCCGGGGCATGGCGTACGCCCCGTCATGCGGGCGCGAGGACCTGGACGACGCAGCCGTCCGCGTAGGCGGTGCTGCTGGTGAGCTCGAAGCGCTGTGGCTCCGGCAGGCCGTGCATCAGCGAGATCCCGTCGCCGAGCGCGACGGGGTGCACCGTGAGCCGGTACTCGTCGACCAGGCGCGCGCGGATCAGGCTGTGCGCGAAGTGGCCGCCGCCGAAGGCGACGATGTCCTTGCCCGGCTCGCGCTTGAGCCGAGGGATCTCTTCCTCAACCGGCGCGTCGGTGAAGCGTGCCTCGTTCCACTCGACCTGCGAGCCGCCGTGCGCGAAGACGACCTTGGGCAACGCGTTCAGGATCCGGGCCATCGCGCTGTCCGAGGCCGACCAGGCCGGCGCCATCTCCTCGAAGGCGCCGCGCCCGAGCACGATCAAC